>MFDM01000001.1 GCA_001776905.1 Candidatus Daviesbacteria bacterium RIFCSPLOWO2_01_FULL_39_12
TATTTCCCACTTTAACAGTCGGGGTAGCGGTGGGAGCAACTTCAGTTGGTTTAGGAGTTAGGGTGGGCGTGGCAGCGGCTGTGGGAGTGGGGGTTGGAGTAGCTGTAGCTGTAGGTTTTTCGACTTTCTCTGTGGGTGTAGGTTTAGGAGGTTGTGTGGCTTTGGGAGTGGGGATTGAGGTAGATGTAGATGTAGAGATGGGTTTAGTGGTAGGGGTTGGTGTGGCTTGGGCTGGTTCTACTGTGGGGGTAGGGGTGGCAGTCTCTATCTTTGGTGCAGTTGGTTCAGCTGGTTTAGGGGCTTCAGTTTTCGGAACAAGTGGGGTCGTGGGAGCAGCCGAAGGAGTTACTTTCACTTCAGGTTTTTTGTCTGGTTGAATTTCATCAATGACTTTTTGGACTGATTCATCAAAATTAAGCTCATAACCTACTGGCAATCTTCTGTGATCGTGTCTACCTGCAATGTCCCAGTTAGGTACTGCCACGTCAGATACCTGCACCAAGGCTTTATCAACCTGCAAAATTTCCGCATTGGTTGGTTTTCTGGATAAGACCCTTTCTAAATATTTGGCTACTTCATTCCAGGGATTTGAGCCTTTTGGCAGAGGTACCACCTCTGTCTCTGTGGCACTTTGTTGGTTTTGATCAACAGCTGGTTGGATATCAGGAGAGGGCTGATAATTTTTATCCTGGAGGGCTTTTATTTGCCCAGAGATAGAGATATAGTCCTTTTGGAGTTGACTCAGCTCATCCGAAGAAGGATATTGTTGAGCGCTAATTTCCAGACGGTGCTGGCTATCATCATAGGAAATTAACTGGCTATTCGTAGGGATTCCAGTCCCACTTAAACTCAAAACTGCCATCCCGGCAGAAACTGTTTTAGAACGAGCAATTTTTTTTAATAATTCAACTGACATAAGGTTTAATTACTATAAGGTAATTAGGGGCTGATTATAGCACTTCGCAGGTATTTTGTCAATTACTATCGGATAATATCTGCTGACTGCTTTTTTGTTATACTTTAGGTAATGGTTTTAATTGCATTGGTTGATGATTTTTTAAATAAAATCACCATGTACCGGCTGCTGCTTTATGTGTTGATAATTTTGATGGCAGCTGCCGGAGGGTTTAGTTTCTTTAATCTTTTACCGTTTGCCCCCTTGAGTCTACTTTTTTCAGTCAGCATTTTGCTGGTAACTTGCTGGATTTCCAATAAATTGCTGGCCAAACTATTTTCCGCCCCGACTAACTTAGAATCTGTTTATATCACTGCCCTAATTTTAAGTTTAATTATCACGCCTATCCAAACAGCAGCAGAAATCCAGTGGTTGGTATTGGCAGCCCTCATCTCGCAAGCCGGCAAATATATTTTGGCCCTCCGCAAACAACACCTTTTTAATCCGGCTGCCCTGGCTGTTTTTCTGACTGGCTTAACTGTACAAAGTTATGCCGGCTGGTGGGTGGGGAATCCGTTCATGCTGGTTTTGGTCGTAATCGGTGGATTGTTAGTGGTCAGGAAGCTGAGAAGATTCAGCCTGGTGTTAACTTTTTTTGGCAGTTACTTAATTTTTATTTTAGGGTCAACTTTTAACTTTGCGCTTTTAAAAACCATGATAGAATCGCCCGTATTTTTCTTTGCTTTTGTCATGCTGACTGAACCGCAAACCACCCCTCCCCAAAAAAAATTGCAGATTATTTATGGTGGAGCAGTGGGAGCTTTAACTTTTTTTCTGACTCCGGAGTTAGCACTTTTGATAGGCAATATGTTTTCTTATCTGTCCTGTCCCAGAGAAAAATTACTGCTAAAGTTGGTGGAAAAAAAGCAAATTGCTTACCAAACTTATGAATTTATCTTCAAAGCGGATCGAAAACTAAACTATTTGGCCGGCCAGTATCTGGAGTGGACTCTGCCTCACCAAAATCCTGATTCCCGGGGGGTCAGAAGATATTTTACCCTGGCCTCCTCACCCACTGAAAAATTTTTAAAAATCGGCATTAAGTTTTACCCGAATGCCGCCTCTTTTAAAAGAAAACTGGTGGACCTGAAGATGGGTGAGCAGATGGTGGCCGGGCAACTGTCAGGAGAATTTATCCTACCCAAAGATGTCAGCAAAAAACTTTGCTTTATAGCCGGAGGTATCGGCATTACTCCTTTCAGGTCCATGGTGAAGTATCTATTGGAAAAGAGTGAAAAAAGGGATGTTGTGCTTTTGTATTCCAATAAAACAGAGACAGATATCAGCTATCAGGATATTTTTGACAGCGCTGAAAGTTTGGGTGTTAAAACTGCCTATGTAGTGACTGATAAAGTGGGTTTTATTGATGAGCCGATGATCAAAGGATGGGTGCCGGATTTTAAGGACAGAATTTTTTATCTGTCCGGTCCTCATGCTATGGTCAATGCTTTTGAAAAAATACTTAAAGGGATGGGAGTTTCAGATATCAAGTTGGATTTTTTCCCGGGATATGCATAAGGTTTCTAGAGATTAAACCCTCAATAGGTAGGTATTGACACGAATGGATAAGTCAAACTATAGTTAAATTATAGACCAATAAATGAAAAAGAAATTCCATCATTCCGCATTGCTTATTTTGCTGATCGGTATAATTTTGGGGGTGGGGGTCACACAGATTTTCCGAAATCAATTTGGTAATTTTTCTCAACCGCAAAAAACCACTCTTAGCTTTAAAGAGCAAGGCAATGTCGGTAAAGTAGTCCCATCTGAGGTAGCATACAACATGCGCCAGCAGGGAGCTGATTTAGTACTGGTTGATGTGCGGGAGAAAGAAGAATGGGACACTGAGCATATACCGGGAGCAGTTTGGGTTCCGCACAGTAAACTGAAAGAAGGTGATAGTCAGGCTTGGAGCCTTTTGGAAACATTATCCAAAACTCACCAGAATGTCTTAACTTACTGTGGCGCAGGACACCGCAGCGGTTTTATTGCCAAGCAGGCGCAGGATAAAGGACTGGCTAATGTATTTAATCTTGACGGATTTTCTTTCTGGAAGCAGAAATACCCCATTATTAAAGGAGAAGCCACTCCCGATAAAGAGGCCAAGATGATTCATCTGGATGAGGCCTATTATTACTATACTACGTTCAAAGATGTGCAATTTGTGGATGTGAGGGAGATTGAATCAATTGAACTAACCGGCGGCAATAAGATCAAAGGGTCCAGCTGGATTCCCCTGTCGGAGCTGTCTAAGAGATTGACTGAAGTTAACTGTAAAAATGATGTGGTATTTGTTTGTGAGGGTACTTTTGACGGAGGTGAATGTTCGGCTTCTCCTGCTGCTGCCAAGATAGCTATAGAAAGAGGGAGTTGTCCTGCAAGTAAGATGAAGTATCTTTTGGAGGGTCACGGTGCCTGGGAAGCTGCCGGTTATCCTGTGGAAAAAGTTAAAAAATAATTCCCAAGATGAAAATTAAACAGTCGTCATCCATCAAAAAAGTTATTTTTGTCCTGATAATACTTGGTGTGGTTTTTCTGGCGGGGTATTTGATCTTGCAAAAAAAGACTCCTGTAGCAAACACCGGCAATCAAACCTCAAGCACCTCTTCCAACTTAAATGCTTTTGCGCAGTGTCTGAGCGAAAAGGGAGTTAAGATGTACGGTTCCTATATCTGTTCTGCATGTGCGGCCCAAAAAAAGGGTTTGGGGGAAGCCTATCAATACATAGATTATGTTGAATGTCACCCCAACGGCCCCAATCCGCAAACTGATCTGTGTTTAAAAAGAAACATTACCAAAACTCCAACTTGGATTTTGGAAAAGGACGGAGCAGTGGTTAAAAGGTTGGAAGGGTTTCAATCACACGAAGATCTGGCTTCATTTTCCGGCTGTAAGCTCTAAATTGCATTATGCCTGAAGGATTGACGATACCAATTATATTCACCGCAGCTTTAGTTGATAGTATTAACCCCTGCGTAATCGGGGTTTTAATTTTTCTAATTGCTTTCATGACCCGCCTTTTTAAAAATCCCTATAAAATGGTTTTGGGTGGGCTGCTTTATACATCTGTGGTGTATATCACTTATCTTTTAATCGGGATCGGCATCTTAAAAATTGCCGGCAATATTGGTATTACCGTAGCATTTTACTATTTTGCGGCCGCAGTAGCTATTTTGGCCGGTCTTTTGGAAATCAAGGACTATTTTTGGTATGGGAGAGGTTTATCACTGCAAATTGTTCCCGGGGGAGCAGCCAGAATTAAATATTACACCGGCATAATTGAAAAGATGGAGGGAAAACATCCTGCTCTGCTTTTTTTAACACTGGTTTTGCTGGGCATTTTTGTGACTTTGGTGGAGCTGCCTTGTACTGGTGCACCCTACCTTGCTATCTTGGCGCTTCTTTCCAAGGGTCAGTTTTCAACCGCTATCCCGCTGCTGCTTTTTTATAATCTGATATTTATTGTGCCGCTTTTATTCATCATTGGGTTAACTTACTTTGGTACTTCTTCAGAAGTGATGGAGGAGTGGAGAAAGAAACATCGTGGATTGATGAGGTTGGGTATCGGCATATTTTTGATTGGACTGGGGTTGTACATGATTTATTCGCTAAGAGCATTCGCATAAACTAAAATTTAATAAACTATTGTCTTAAACTCTAAATATATATCCCACAATTAGGCCAATGCCTGTGGCTAAAGATCCAATTATAAAAAGTTCAATGGCCGATCTTAAAGGTTTGTGTTCCACAATCTGTCCTTTAATATATCCCAAAAGAAAAAGTCCCACAAAAGCTGAAATGATGGCAATTATTCTGGCTTGTGGTTGGTTAAAGGTAATGGTGGGAATGATGGGGACTACTCCTCCCAGTAAATACCCAAAAAACATTATCAAAGCTCCTGCTGTTAAGCTGTCCGTATGCTTTCCTCCTTTTGCCAGTTGATGAACAGCTTTTTCGGAAGAATACTGGCCGGCGGCCATGGATGAGGCCTCAACCGTCACAGCCACTAAAGAGGCCAAAATGATGATGGCTTTATCCTCCACTCCGGTGGAAATTCCCACTACCACCCCGGTGGTGGAAACCAAACCGTCTTGTATCCCAAACAGCCCTGCTCTTAAATAATCCTCGTGTACAAAATGATTCATCTATAATGATTATACAATGCTTGCCAGGGGTTTACCTGTATTTCCCCAAAGTCCTAAAATTTGCTCATCAACTTACAGCATTTGGAGGTGGAGTCATTTTCTCTTCCAAAGTAAAAACCCCAGAAAAATAAGTATAGGAATACTGATAAAAAGTATTATATATTCCTCTGTAAGATTTGGCTCATTGCCGGTGGTGATATCATCCAAAGCTGCAAAATCCAGGATCAAAATTAATATCATAAATATGACTAATAGTAGCTTTCCCATAAATATATTTTACCTGATATACTGAAAGTATGGGCATTAATATTCCAAAGTTGTTTCTGTCAATTGGACTTTGTTTAGGAGCGGGGACAATGGGGTCTTTTTTTACTTTTTCTGCAATTCCGGAGTGGTATTCAACTTTAAATAAACCTTTCTTTTCTCCACCAAACTGGATATTTGGGCCTGTCTGGACAGTGCTTTATGTTCTGATGGGGATCTCTTTGTATTCGGTATGGTTAAAAAGAAGAATCCCAACTGTATTCTGGGTACAACTTTTTCTGAATGCCATTTGGTCAATTATATTTTTTGGTATAAAGAATCCAACTTTAGCTTTGGTAGATGTTGCGGCTCTTTGGATAGCAATTGTTTTCACAACTAAAGCTTTTTATAAAATAAACAAATTAGCAGGAAATCTTTTAATTCCATACCTGCTTTGGGTCAGCTTTGCTACTGTTTTAAACTTAAGTTTAGTATTGTTAAATTAATGGCACAAATTGTTAAAATTGTGGCAATTTTAATATTTATTGTGGTTTTTATCGCGGCTGCCTACTTTATTACAGTTAGAATCTTCAAAGGGATTGTCGGAGGTATTACGGAGCAACAGACAGAAAATGTCACAGAGAAAAAACCTTGTAACATATCTAAACGCGAGAGGGAGTTTAAAAGTGAGCCCTACTATAGCGGCCCTTTGATTGATTCCCATGTCCACTTTCCCACCTCTTCTAAAATTGTTTCATCCATTGCCAAACAAAATGGTTTGGAAATGCCTGTTTTGGAGGGAAATTTAAGTGCAGATAATTTAATCTGTCTTTTTGAAAGCGAAAGGATCACCAAAACTTTTGCCTTTCATATCACTTCCAAGTTTGCAGAAAATGCATCTGTTTCTACAGCCAAAGCAATTGAGGAAGCTTACCCTGAAAAGCTTGTCCACTTTATCATGCCCCCTCCCATAAAATCCTTGAATGTGGACCCATCGGGAATTGGAAATATATTAAACAGCAATAAGGGACTTTTTAAAGGTTTTGGTGAAGTGGCCCTTTATATGGATGGATATGAAGGGACAAAACCCGATGATCCTGATTTGAAAGAAATTTATAAACTGGCAGATGAACATAACTTAATAGTGATGATACATCCGGAAGATAATTTAAAAGATGGGGTGGAGGAAATTTTACAAGAGTTTCCCAATGTGACATTTTTCTTTCATGGAGGTAGGGATCAGGAGTGGTTGATAGACTTAATGCCAAAATATAAAAACTTTTATTATTCGGTTGATGGTGATCTCGTTTCACTTTATGGCTATGGAGGAGGACGTCAGTTTCATAAAGCGACAGGTAAAGGAGAATATTTAAGCTATATCAGAGAAAATTTTGATACGAATTTGAATGAAGCTTTAAGAAGATGGAAAGGAAGAATTGAAAAATATCCTGACAGATTTACCTGGGGAACAGACAGATGGTATGAGTGGCATTTTGACCCAGAGGTAGGAGGGTTAATTGAGGAATTTTCCAGGTCATTTATAGGAAGCCTTGAGCCTGCTATACAGGAAAATTTTGCCTATAAAAATGCGGAGAGGATGTTAAGAGAAAAATGATTAAAAATCCCTTGGGTAATTATAAAGGTAATTATTGCTGAATACGATCTTTGATAAGTATTCTCACCGATCCCCCTGGTAAGATTTCTCAACGCTAGTTCTGATCAACTTGTACGGAATAATTAAACTGATGTTTAATAGTATGCATTAATATGTCTACCAATGTCTTAAATAGCAAAAAAATTATCAGGGTTGGGGGGCCTAAAAGTGCGCCAAAGATAATGATTAAGTGCATGGGGATAATTCTGGTATAAGGAAACAACATAATTTGGCCGATGTTTTGGACTTTTTGCTGATCTATTACTTTGTCCTGATAAAAAGAGAACAGGTGATTGAGGAAAAATATCAACCCTCCAGTAAGTAGATAAGTAAAATCAAATGGTAGATTTGTAAAAAAATTAGAAAGAAAGATGGCATAAATAAAATGGAAGAATCCATAGTGAAAAGCAAAAAAGAAAGCAGTAAAGATCTTGGTTTGGGTTGTGGGGGAAGCTGGTTGGTTATTAATGGTAAACTTATCTGTAGAAAATTTCTTTAAAGATAAAATCCGCAACATTTGGAAAAAACCAATAATGATACTTTGCATCCAATAAACCCAAAGCACTGTAGTTACATCCCAACTTTGAACTAGAGCCAGGATGACTACCAGAATATTGGAGAGGAGCAAGCTGATAACTGAAGAATCTGCAAAATATCTTAGATTACCCATTAAAATTATCTTAACATGATTTGACTTGATAGTTTTTTTAATGCTATTCTGATAATAAGGACCTTCTTCGCTCGCAGTGTTTTAGATTTTACTGCTCGCTCGAAGAACCTTGCCTTCGCCTTCGGCGAACGTAGAATGAAAAAATTAATCCTGCCCATGCCCTTCTTTATTGTAGGCCTCTTTTTATTTTTTGCTTCCGGTGTTTTCGCCCAAACAGTCAACTTGGGCGGCACTTGGAAGAGCGAAATGGGGTACTCTTTCAAAGTTGAACAGTCGGGCAACTCTATTTCTCTTATTATCGAGGCCGGGAAAAATCCTAAAGTAATTGGTACAGTTGGACTAACCGGTACTATCAAAGGAAACTCCTTTGTTGGCCAAATTTACGAAACAGCTGAGGATTGCCCTAATCTAGGCAGGTATATGCCTGCCACCGGTATTGTCTCTGAAAATACAATTGAACTCACTTATGATGCCCCCAAGTATTATCCGGACGGGTGTGTCTATTCCGGAAATTATGAAACAGTACATACTGTTTTGACCCGTGTATCTAAAGAAGAGACAAAGCAAGAGATAAAACAGGAGGATAAAGACGTTGGTTCTGATAAAGAGGAGCCTCCAAGTGAGACAGAAGCTAATGCCGTTAATGAGTGGATCAAAAATAACTTAGGCGAGCTGGATATAAAAAGAATTGAAGCAGGTTCTCAACTTAAGAGGCAGCCAATAATTATCAAAGAAGATCAGGCAGCGCCTGTAGAAACATCGGCTCAAGACCAGTTTTACTTAGGTATGGCTGACACAAATGGGCTGGTGAAACTGCCGGATTCCCGGGAATTTACAGATTTCCAAGATATTTGGCATATTCCAACAGGGTCGACTATCAAGGCAATGGATGAGCCAATTAGAATTTATATTGGAACAAAGAAGGTGATAATAATTGCTCCGGGTTCGGAAGTCGTATTAACCAGCGACAGGCAAATTGAAATCCTCAAAGGGACAATAGAGGTAAATAGAGTAGGAATTTTTTCTCCAGACTCTGAACAACAAGATACCGGGGCGAGTACAGAATTTATCGATTTGTTTGTTATTGGTACTCACTACTGGGTGATTCATGAGCCTGGTAAGCAGACTTTGGTTGGGGTATATGAGGGGGAAGTGGAGGTTAAAACCAGGGATGGGAAAACAGTCAGTGTTATCCCGGATGGTGACAAACCAGGGGTGGTAGTTATTTCCCAAAAATTTTCTCCTGTTAAGCTTACTGTCGCTGGTTTGATACTAGTAATAATTGTTGGAGGTATTGTTTTAATTTTAAGAAAAAAGCTTACCTCAAAAGTATTTAATAAAAGGAAAAAATGAAAAAATTAATCCTGCCCATAATTTTTATTGTTTTTATTTTTCTTCTGAGCCCTCATGTAGCTTATGCAGGTACTGATGCTGAATGCAGGCCTGTTTTCGATCAGGATATGAAAAAATGCACGGAAAATTTTAATGCTTGTATTCATTTATGCGGGGAGGAAACAAAAAAACCGGACGGGACCGCATATTTTAATTCTGGAGAAGTTTATTCAAGATGCACAAAAAGAGAGCAGTGCCAAGAAAAAAGTTCTGTCTGTAATGCTAAAGCCTTGGAGGATTTCTGGGCTTGCAGGAAGTCCGATAAAAAGCCTGAAGATTCAAAACTGGAAACTTCGTCACCAAGTCAGAACGAAGGACAGTCATGGTTGGAGTTTTTAGGCATTAATCCCTATCAAACATGGTTGAGATTAAGAGAAGTAGTTGAAGTGTCGGAATTTTTCGCAAGCGGTGATTTGGAAGAATTTCTGGAAGGAGGTTTTCTTAACCTGTCCGGCAGAAAAAGTATTCTACAGAAAGATAAAGAGTCAGTTAAGGCAAAAAAACAAGCTTTTGAGTCTGTTTTTGGCAAAGACTGGCGGGAACAATTGAACCAACCGAAAATAGATTCCAAGACCGAAGAGAATGCCTGGGAAATTCCTGTTCCAAAACAGGAGTCTGTTACCGATGTTCCCGGAACAACTGATACCAAGCGGTATTCCTGGGATGAAAATTCAGGGGTTGTGGTCAAATCAAATGACTGGGAGAAGATTAAGTTTAGAGAACCTGTTGAAGTTGAAGGAGTTACCTCACATGTTTTGGAAATGGGAGCAGGGGAACTGGAGGTAAAGGTCAGGAACAGCAACCTTTCAAAAAATAAATTTGGGGTGGATGCAGGATGGTTGGGAGTAACAGTCAGCAGGACACACTTTCGGGTTTTCAAAGATCCTGATAAGGATGTAGCAGTAGTTGGTGTATATGAGGGAGAGGTGGAAGTAAAAGTAAGAGATGGGAGCACAATTAAAGTTAAACCGGATGGAGATAAGCCTGGAGTTGTAGTGGTTTCTCGAAAACTTTCACCTCTAAAACTTGGTATTCTTGGTCTGGTAGTTGCAGGAATTGTTGGAGGCATTATCTGGTTCATTAAGAGAAAATCTTCGCGAAAGCTTTTAAAGAAAAAATGAGTTCAACGCAATTTTGGGTAGGGGCGCTGGTTCCGCCATTTATTAAATGGGCCAACCCGTACCTTAAAAAATTTTTTAAACTTAGCGAATTTGACAGCGCAACAAAGAAAAGGGTTTCTTCTAAACAATATCCATCATATTTCGGTTTATTATATGGCCTGTGGATAACTGCTTTGCTTAGTACTGGTTTTGCAGTTTTGATGTGGTTTATGATTTCCGGTCCGGCTTTTTTTCCTGACAAAAGTTATGCAGTGCTAGTTTTCCTCGGGCTTATTAATATGATAGGGGTATGGCTTATTTTTGGAGCATTGTTGGATTTAATATTTTGGCAGATCTCCTCGGAGAATTTTAGGGATTATGTAAAATTTCGACAGATTAAATCGGGTTGGGGATTTGATATCAATCAGCAAATTGCTGCTTTAGTCAAAATAGGAATTGTTTATTATATTACTAGTCTTCCACTAACTTTGTATTTGTTAATAAGTTAATTAGTCAAGTTTCAAAGAGGATACCATAGTATTGGCAGCATCAACAAATTTATCATAAGATCCTTCTTCAGCGCTGTAAGTTACAATGTAAGCCATTTTGTTTTTCATGGTTATCACCACCATACCTTTCATATCCATGCCCTTATTACTGAAAGAATAAACTAACTGTTCAGCGGTTTCTCCTGCCACGGAAGTATGTTGTCTATCCAACAATTTAAAAGTGGGAGCAGAGTTTTCTGTTTCTTTTAACCAAGCATCTGCTAGCTGATCTAAAGTTAATGCATCTTTAGAAGAAAGATTAGTAAATGAGACATTGACATTATCTACAAACTTATCATCACTGCTTTCTTTGGGAGAGCCGAAAGCCACCACTATACCAGTAGCCGGATTTTCTTTCATACTCCAGTCTTCAGGGTATTCCAAACTTAAACCATAAGTTGAATTGGTGTAGGTTTTGGTTTTAGGAGCTGATGGTTCTTCTTTTGTCGGAGTGGAAGTTTCTGTGGATGTTTGGGATGAAGTTGATGTTTGTTGGTTGTTAACAGATGCGGAAAACTTAAAGTTACCGGTGGCAATAAAAAAGACCACTATTGCTCCTATTACCACTGCGCCAATAATTATTTTAGGATCAATAACTCCTTTATCAAAGTGGGCAGATTTTTTCACTAGTTTAATAATCTGATATGAAAAACCATTTGTCAATACCATAAAATTTGCCCAATTTATTCTCGCTTAGCCTTCCTGCCGGCAGGCAGGCCTCAAAAATGGTAAAATCAGCCAGTGAATAGCCTAGAAGCAGCACGAACTCATCAAAGAACATTTTTAGAACAATTAAAGGCGAAAAAGGAGCCTTATATTATACAAGTCCAGGGTATTGATGTTGTTGTGTATCCAGGGGTATTCCCTCCAGTAACAGACTCCAGACTATTGGCTGCATATATTAAAGTCAACCCGCATGATAGAATTTTAGATTTAACAACAGGGTCGGGTGTATCTGCTATTGTTGCAGGTCTTCAGGGAGCAACAGGACTAGCTGTTGATTTAAATCCAGCTGCAGTGGTTAATGCGAATGAGAATTTTAAAAGATTTAATATTCAATTTGAATCATTAGATAGTGATTTATTTAAAAATGTACCACTCGAGAGATTTGATCAAATTTTTGTAAATGGTCCTTATACGGAAGGTGAAATTACTGACCCGCTGGAGCTTTCTTTTTATGGAGCTCAACAGTTTTTAAGTAGATTATTTTCTCAAGCTCATGCTTATTTAAAACAAAAAGGAAGAATTCTTATTACTTTTGCAGAATGGGGTGATCTAAACTTCTTTGAAAGAACTGCCACTTCAAATGGATTTGACATTAGAATTGTTGATAAAAAGACCAGCGATAACGAAAGAACGTATAGATTATACGAAGCTAAATTATCCAGACCGTAGAGATATTTAATGATTCTTAGCCTCAAAATTGACAAAATGACGCTATAGCGGAAATTTGTCAAAATTCTTAATCTTAATCTGGAAATTACCCACAAAAAAGAGCTTGCACTGAGTGAAATCGAAGTGTAAAATTTGCTTTGTGCCAATAAAATTTTCAGATCATGCAAAGTTTCAGCTTAGGAAACGTCATATTTCTCAAAGACAAGTTTTAGACGTAGTAAGAAACTCAGAAGAAATTAGGCCAAGTTACAAAAATAGGCGATTGAGACGAAAGTTAGTTGGTGGTAAAATATTACAAGTAGTAACTGCAACAGAAGGTTCAAGAATAACTGTAATAAGTAGTTACTATTTGAGGAGACAATATGAAAATACACTATGATCCAAAAGTAGATGCAGCCTATATAGAACTGGCTAAAGGTAAATATGAAGTAAGCCGCGAAATTTCTGAATCGGTAGTGGTGGATGAGGATAAAAACGGAAAAATTTTAGGGGTTGAAGTTTTAGATGTGTCAAAAGTTTTCGGTTCTAAATTCAGAGCAAATATGAAAAGTTCCTCTCATGCAGGTGCAATTGCCCACAGAATTTCAAAATAATTCTGGTAATTTCCCCCCAAAAGTCCTAAAATTTGCTTGTTTGTTTCTTAATATATTTGGTTTTGCGTTTGGGTAATTTAGGCATAACTTATACAATATATGCTATCTTTACTTTTGGGTTTTTCTATGGTTATGATAGATATAGGCAGACGGGATTAAAATTCAAGAATCTTCAGGTTCGTGGAGCAGATTTTCCGAAGCTAAAATATAAAAAATGGATATCTTTGGAATACTAGTAAGTTTAATAAGCGGTCTTATTGGTTCCGTAATTGGAGCATTTATTGGTGCTCGGGCTACTCTTAAGGCGACTAAAATAAGTTTAGAGGGAATATACAAACAAGAAAAAGAAAAAAGAGAATTTGAAGCTAAACAGCAAAATCTGATAGTTATCCATGCGTTACTTAAAGAACTAAAAGAGAACCAGTCAATCGCAAGTGAACTACCGAATAAACCCTTTAAGCATGTAATCATGAGCCGCGAGGCTTGGTCAGTTCATAAGGGAAGCATCTCCTTCATGACTGAAAAATTACAGACAAACCTCCCATATACATATTCGCTTATAGCTGAATATAATTCTATTCTTGACTATGACAAAGTTGCTAGTCGTGGGGAAGGGCGCAATAATGACAAAATAGAAGCATCAGCAAAAAAATTTAGCGAGAATGTAGGAGGAGTGCTTGCCCAACTTGAAGATCTTCTCAAGAATACTGAAGGGAGGTGAATTAGGAATGGATGAAAAACCAAAAAATACACACAATCTAAATGTTAATTTTGATTCTACTCCAGTTTTTTATACCGACAACATAAATGTTACGGCAAATGAAGATGGTGTTGTTTTTGATGTAATGCAAAGATTAATGAGCACAAATAATATTAGGATTGTAGCTAGAATAGGTATGAGTCGAGAACATGCTAAGAAATTGGTTACTATATTAGAGGCAACAATAAAAAGTGCTGAAAGTGCTATGCAGTCAGCAGAGAAAAAAGTAAAAATTAACTAATAAATTTAGGACTATCAACTTAAAGTTTTTGGAGGTGGGGGGAGAATTAGCAATAGGTAGTAAGTAGTATGTATTAAGGGGAAATTTTATTTAAATTGCACTGAAAGGGAAGTATCAAGAACAGAGGCCAGTCTTTTTAAGAAAGACAGGGAAGGGGTAGACATGCCGCTTTCCACTCTGGAAATAACAGATTGTCTGGTTTTTAGTTTCTTGGCAAGTTGCGCTTGTGTCAATCTTTTCTTTACTCTTGCCAGAATTAAAGCCCTAGCAATTTCATACTCCAATCTGCTGCTTTGATAGATCTTCCTGAACTCAGGATCTTTCAGAAGTATTTTTTTATGTTTCTCCCATGTCATCATAATATTAAAATTATATCACAATATTGTGATATTTCAAGTGCCAGTTTTCAGATGCAATTCATAATCAGCCAGTCTATTAATAGCAGTTTTTATTTCTCTTGCATCTGTCTTTTGTTTCTTTTTTTGGAACGCATGAAGTAGCAAGAATTTTCGATTTACTACTGCTACGTAAAAGATTCTAATATTATCACTTCCCAGAATGCGAAGTTCCCACAAGGGGGTACTTGAGACTTTCTTGGAATGTGGAGGACCTACCAAAATACCAAATTCCTCCAATAAATCTAAGACGTCAGCTATCTTATTTCGTGTTTTAGCATCCAAATTCTGGATAAAATTACGTATAGGAGAATTATCCTGTCTAGTTTCGTAATAGATAATTTCCCATTTCTGATTCATAAATTCAGTTTAGCATAATTTTTTAGAGTTTTTGGAGGTGGGTGGATTTGAATCCAATGTAATTTGGACCTATAATACGCATCATGGCAACAAGAGAAGAGAATGAACGAGATATCCAAGAATTTAAGGAGCGAATAGATGCAAACAAAATTTTAGAGGAAATTGGCAGGAATAGGTTTCAAAGTTACGGGAGAAGATCAATAGCTGCAGTGATAGTTGGCGGTGTTTTAGTGTCTTCAACATTTATTGATAAGCCGATATTTAACAGTGATGAATATTTTTTAGCAAGTTTTTTATTAGTTCAGATAATTATGGTGTATGTAGCATTTAATATATTTAGAGGTCATAATGTAAATAGAGAAATTACAGTTTTAAGAAATAGAAGAGAAGTAATGGAGTCCTCATTAGAAGCAAAGAGAAGGTATATTAGAGAACAATTTCATCAATAGCGATACAGTTAAGCTCAAATTATTAAGCTCTTGTAATTTAGAGTTTTTGGGGGTGGGGGGGAATTAGTAGCAGGTAGTATGTAGTATGCAGTATGGGTAAAAACAGGCTGGTTAGAATTTTGGGGCATTGGAGTCATTGTAGTAATAATCACACAAATCATAACCGGAAACGGTTTCATTGGTTTTAACCTCGGCTTTTCTTAATATTCTTGGGTTTTTATCCCCGCAACTTTCCTCTATTCCTGTTGGACAAACCGTGGTTGAATAACCAATTAAATTATCAGCTACTTTGTACCTTACATAATAAGTCCCTTCTTCCAGTTCAAAGGCATAAGGTTCCGGTTTTGAGGTTAAACTGCCTTTATAATCCTGGACAAAAATCTTTCCATCAGATAGCCTTTTTGCTTCAATTTTTCCTTCAGGTAAAACTTCAGAAGGATAACAAAGTTTTCCTGTTACGGTTCCGATCTGGTTCTGTTCAACTTCAAATTCAGCCCTGACCTCACCGCTTTTAATACTGACCCTGTACCAATTAAAAGTGGCTGTGTGGCCATTTTTTACCTCATAAACGTGAATATTGTATTCACCCTCCATTTCATTATCCACCTCTACTTTTCCATTAGGAACTCTTTTTAAGTAATCCTGTACCTTCGGCAATTTTTTAACATTTTCTACAGCTTGGCTTTCTGTCATACCGGTCAGGCTAGGAATGGCTTGTTCAGGAACCAATTCTTCTAAAGGAGTATTCTTAAAATATATAAATCCACCAATAACGATTAACACTAAAATTATTAATACAGGAATTTTCATGTTATTTAAAATATGGATATTTAGCCAACAAATTTTTGTCTTTATTGATAAATACCAGCCCAACGATATTGCCTATTAGTGCTAGAAAAACTACTCCGATTGAGGCAAAACTGACTATTTGGAATCCTAAAATGTTACTTAATCTGACCATCCCCAAAAAGATTAAAACAGAGTTTATAAAACTTAAAACCACCACTAAAGTATTGAAAGATTTAGAAAATAGTAACAGAAGAATCTGGAGCGTGGATATTATAAAAAACAACCCTAAGAAGGATGTGGGGTAGGCAAAAGAAAGCTCAAGACCACTTCTGCCGGATGTAAAATTTTCCCAATTTAAAAAACCCAAAAAAAGTTGAGCAGAAAGTATAAAAAGAAAAATAAATTTTAACTGCTGCTTAGTTTCTCTTTTCTGACTTGAAGCAAGCCTTAAGATAAAAGGAGAGATTATTAAAACAACAGCCAGGATAATTATATAAGTAAACATTAATTCCACACTAAGGCAAAATACTTGACTTGTCAAATAAATTAGCAGTAAAGTTAATTTAATGCCCAAATTAAATCAGCGCGGCTCGCCTCGCTTCGGCGAAGCTGGTATTATTCCGTTTGTTTTAGTCCTGATAGTAAGTTTGGTGCTAGTGGGGGGAGGAGTAACTGTTTATTCCCAAAAAGAGGTCATCTTAAAAAACCTGCCCAAACCGAACGGTTTACAATTACCAGCAGTCTTTTTTAAGCCAACTCCCAAGCCAGGAGAAATTACCACAAAACCGCCCAAAGCAGAATTGGCTAAGGAATCTGTTAATTATGAGACAAAAGGAACCGAGGTAGAGGGATTGCCAAATATTAATATGTATCCTCCCGAAGGTTGGAATCAGCTGGCTCCAAAGGACAGTGATGTTTTAATTTTTGAAGCGCCGGATAAGGATTATGTTTGGGTGGGCAAATCAAATCTTTGGATACAGGCCCGGATTTCAGTCAGGATTACTAAATCCACCGGAGAGAGTTTGGCAGAGGCGGTCAGTCAATATAAGAATTTATTTAAAGAGCAAATACCCACTGTTTATCTTTTCGAAAATAAAGATTTAATAGGAGGAGTTGAAGCCTATTATTTGGAAGCAGATCATGACTTAAGAGATATCAGAAGAGCTACAATAGAGGAAGAGTTGATAAAATCAGGTAAGAATTTTTCCCAGGCTGATTTAACTAAATTACTTGAGGTGGAGATGATCAAATCAGCCACCTACTTTTTACAAAAAAATGGCTATGATGTGGTTATTCAGGGAAGAGCTTCGGCTATTGCCTGGGACAAAAGAGGAGAAGAAATCAAAAAATCCATTATGAGTTTGATATTTATCGGGAAGTAAAGGTTCATTAGGATTAAATTCATTACCAGTGCCTAAACAAAAGGGATTTGTCTTGCTGATTATAATCATAGCTTTAGCTGTAGTTGCTATTGCCGGTTTTGCTCTAATTTCATTTCAGAAACCATCTGATCAACTTCAGATTCATCCACAAGTTGAAAAACCAAAATCTGCTCAGCAAGAATCCAAGTGGCAAGAAAAAGGAGTGGCGGTTGCCGGTCAATATGCGGATGCCGAGGTGGTTGATTTAGGTAATGGCCAATGGAGGATATATTATTCCATTGAGCCTGAAGTTTTTGGAAATAAGCTGGAGGTATTCTCATCCGTCTCTTCTGATGGAGTCAACTGGCAAAAAGAGGAGGGGGTTAGAAAAGAATTTGCCACCTTTCCTGATGTAGTTAAACTTTCCGATGGACGATGGCGGATGTATTTCCAAAATGCCGGTGTGATCAAAAGCGCTCTGTCTTCTGACGGACTCTCCTGGGTCGATGAGTCGGGAGTAAGAATTAGTAAGAGCGAAGCTGGATTTAATTTAGAAGATGTAGGCGCTCAGGGTTCTATCCGACTAGATGATGGTATCTTTGTGATGCTTTATCGTGGCACCATCAATGAGCCTTACAAGAGTGGTGAAAAGCTTCCCAACAAAGACACCCATGTTTATTTTTGGGCTACCTCCAAAGATGGGTTAAACTTTGAAAAGAAGGGGTTGGCTATTGATTCCAGAAATGAGACCTTGCTGGGTGCGGCTGATGGTGCCGAGTGGGTGAGATGGGATGATGGGAGTTTAAGGGTTTACATTTGGAGTTATGCCGGAGTTTTCCATGTAACTTATAAGAACGAGACTTTTTCTGAACCGGTTTTTGACTTTACGACGGCAAAACCAGATAAAATGGCCAAATTCTCGCCTAATCCTCCGGGGGATCCAACGCTGGTGAAGATAAACGGCAAATGGTTTATGTATTATGGTCAGCACACCAAAGGCATCTACTATGCAACAAATTAAAAAATGAGGAGGTGAGAAATTTGTCAAAAGCAGCCAAAGCTTTAATTTTAACCTGGGTGGTGATTGGACTAATTGTGGCTGGCGGAATAGGATTTTACCTGGGAAGAACAACCACTCCCAGGATGCAGAGCCAGCCTCCAACTATGCAGAATCAGGATGGTTTGAGGGATATTCAGCAACCAATAGGTGGTCAACAACCGCCACCAGGCACAAATCAGGGCCCACTTCCCTCTGGTGCGGCAGGTCAGAAAGGACCAGCTCCGCAAGGTGGACAACAAAGTCCTCCTCCTGATGAAGGACAACCCTCAATCCAAAGATGAGGATTTATGCAAAGCCGCCGTTGGCCTTTATAGAATTATAAGTTCGAGTCAGATTATCTGCTACTTTCTTCTTGTCTAATGTGGTAGGTATATTCATACGGTGTTTTTTATACCGTAACCATTCTTCGGGAGTAATTTTATCCGATGATTTAACAACCATACTTTCTGAAGCTCCGCTTTCCCAACTGATAATTTTAACCACTAATTTAAAGGCTAACTCTTTAACCTTTTGAGCTTTTAAAACAGCCAAATCCCGCTCTTCCTTAGTCATTGAGCTGTGATGATTTAATCTAGTGTTTTGCATCTAGGGTTGATATATTTTACCTCAATTCCCAGTCTAAAGCAATAACTAGAGTATAATTTCCCGAAGAAAATTATTGCTAGGGTTCCTGTAATCTTGCCTGAATTTCTTCCAGAGTGCAATTATTGGCTTTTGCACAGGAAGAGCCATGTGCCGTGCCCCGATCCCAGCAAGCATCAGAACAGGCCTTGTCTGTTTCTTTGCATTCTGTGTCCGGTGATGTTCCAGCAGGACACGGCGCGCTTACATACGGGCAGGCGTCTATGCAGCCCTGCAGATTAAACGTGTCCCGGCAGCTTAAAAAGCCATTAAAATCACATTTTGCCGTAGGCGGTGTGGTAGGTTTAGGTTTTGTCTTTGGCGCATCCGCTGCCTTGGGCTTGAGTTGTATTTCCGCTCCCGCAGGCACACTATCTCCCAATATATCTTCTATCGAATCCGGCCAGCGACTCATATCAAGATTACCCGCCCGCCATTCATCGTACCCTAGTGTCTCAAACCTTTCACGCAACCAATTCACAATATCCAAAAGTTTTTGTGCCAACTCCCGTTTTTTCCCCAAATCTTGTTCTTTACCCGCCAGGTCCAAAAGATTATTGATTATATATTCGGATTGTTCCCGAAAGATAGTTGACTCTTTTAAAGCATCCTTGCCTAGCGTCAAAATGATACGTTCATCCGTCGATACGGATTGCCGTTGAACCCAGTCCGTTTTATCTAGCCTGCCTTTCAAAAGGTCAAAGCGCTTTAGTACATCAGCCTCCTTTCTTATTCGTTCATCAAGCTCTGCGAAAATCTGCTTGGCAATCCCGCTTCCCCTCGGACGCCCGACCACCAATACAGCTCCGTCATCAAATGGTTCTATCGATATAATAGAATCTATACCTCGTGCCTCCTTAGCCAGTTTCAGCAACATATCTATTCCAGGCATGCGGGAGGCTCCCTTCTCAATAGTAATCTCGAATCCTCTTGTAGACTCACCCAATGCCCGGCTCAACATTTCATCTTTCCCAAGGACAGGGTATTCAAACCGCTCATCCCAGGCGGCCTTGTCCCATTCTTTGTGGAGCGCATCAGTTTTGTCAGCCCACTCCTTTAGCAGGTCGAATTTTTTGTTGGGGTCTTTGGTCAGCTCGATTTGTCCCAGATAATCATCTTCCAGATTTTTGCCGTATTGCTCTAGTGCCGCGGACTTATGGTATGCATTCTTACCTAACTTCGGAAGGTCACTGTCCGAACCGAAACGCTTCACACCTTCTTTTTCCCACTGCAATCCTTTGTCGGCGAGCTCGTGATACTTTTCCGCTTTTGCACTCCAGAATGTTTCGCGCTCCGCCTGCTGTTTGAGCCAATCCGCTTCCTCTTGTCTTCGCGCCACAAATTCCTTAGCTGTTTCCTGTGTTTCTTTCTTGGTTGCACGAAGTTGGGAGAAGTGGTTGACAGATCCTGTGACAGTAAGTTCCTGTTTTGTTTTATTGAAGGAAATTTGCAAGTCTTTTATTTCCTCTCTGCCAAGGTTTCCGGTGTGCCACAGCTGGGGTGTAAACTCATGGTTAGCAAAAACAGTCATGGTAAGGGAAATCGGCTCGGAAAACTGGATATTGCTTGGTTCAAGTTTCATGGCCGCCATGATGATGTCTTCGCCCACTTTTTGCTTTACATCTTCAGGTAATTCAAAAATGTTCAAAACTGTTGCGGAGATCTCATTTTTGGCAATACCTTGGGGGAGCGCATTGGACGATACTTTAAGTTTTATAGAACCGACAATTCCCGGCTGATGAAATGTTAAGAGTCGATAAGTACGAAAAAGGCCAAAACCGACTGCAGCCAAAAGAATCAACAGAAGTAATGCAACTTTGTACCTCGCCAAGGCTAATTGGCAGTATTTCCTTATTGCCATTTACCCCAATGTTATCACAAAAAATTTTATTTATACTGGATAATATTTCCCATGGTTCGATAGTTCGACTACACTCACTATTATAATTTGACTTACCACTAAGAAAGTCTTAGAATTTGCTCTCGAGTTTTTTGTTATTTATGTTATTCTTAATTTGTGGACATTGTCTCTACTATTTCCAAAAATGGAATTTCAATTAGGTTAACGGATGAAAGATGGAAACATATCATTTTGATGCACCCAGCTTTAGAGAATAAACAAGCTCAAATTCTTTCTACAGTTAAAAATCCTGAGTATATTTTTAAAGGTAAAGGAGAAGAGTTATTGGCAGTTTTCGCACTTTCCAAAAGAAGCTATATTGTGGTAGTATATAAGGAGACTGAGAATGATGGATTTATCATTACAGCTTACGAAACAACAGACAAATTGTGGTTGTTTAAAAAGGAGATAATATGGAACAAACTTTCGTAGACAATGTTTTACCAAAATTAGGATTAGGAGCTATCAGGAATATGCACAATGCTCCTTTGTGGTTTACTTATGATAGAGAAGGGGATACCGTGCATGTTATTTTTGAGCAAGCTTTAAAATCAGACAAATCAGCTTTGGACAAAAATGACATTATAGTAACCAAAAGAGGTAAAAAGATTATCAATATGACCATCTTAAACGCCAGCCGCCTCTTTAATTAATTCTGGACAATATTTCCCTCAATGAGTAGGCTGAGATACATCGGTTACACTTCCAAGGTAGAATTACACCTTGGGGAGGTGATTAAAACCGATGAGAAAAGCAATCCAATACGGAAAGACATTAAGAGCTAATCCTGTTTGTGTTCCAGATAAATGGACACTTTTAAGGTCTCTGAGTAAGGATATGTTGTCTCCTTCTGCCCAGTTAAAACTGGAGTGGATTATTTTCTACCACACAGTTGGTAATAAAGGAGTTAAGGCTACAGCTACCCACTTTGGAATCTCCAGAAAGACTTTGCATAAATGGCTTTCCAGATTTGATGAAACTCATCTAAAGAGCCTGGAAGATGAATCCAGGAAACCTAACAGGCTCCGGACTTGGATGGTTTCTCAAACTGAGGAGATAAGAATAATCAAATTAAGAAAAGATAATATGGAGTTTGGTAAGACTAAACTAAAGAGGCTGTATTTTAAGGAGTACAAAGTCAGCATTTCTACCTGGAAGATTGAAAGAGTCATAAGAGCTTTTAAACTATTCCCTGATAAGGCTAGTTATCAGAAAAGATACTTAAGAAGGAAGGATTCTGAGCCTAAAGTAAGAATTCATAAGCTAAAGGATCAGATTAAACAAATAAATGAGTTTGGTTTGCTTTGGCATGTAGATGCAGTCATTATCTTTTGGAATGGAGTCAGAAAAATCATATTCACAGCTCTTGAGGATACAACAAAGATAGCCTTTGCCAGAGTATATTCATCCAGTACTTCAAACCAATCAGAAGACTTCCTAAAAAGGTTGCATTACCTGGCAGATGGAAGAATCTCCGTCATTCATCAGGATAATGGATCTGAGTTTCAGGGTAGGTTTAAAGATACTTGTCAGAGGTTAGGAATAAAACAAATATACTCAAGACCATATACACCTAAAGATAATCCTGCCTTAGAGAGGTTTAATAGAACTATTCAGGAAGAATGGTTAAGCTTCTCTGAGGTAGGACTGGAGGATATCCAGGAAGCTAATGAAGAACTAACTCTGTGGCTGGTTAAGTATAACAGTATAAGACCACATCAATCCCTTGACTATCTCACCCCACTGGAATATGCTCAAACAAACTTCTTCCAAGTGTTACCCATGTACCCTGCCAGTACACTCAATTGTGTTTTCAAAAAGAAAGTCCTAAAATTTGCTTTTTTTAAAAGAAGTGGTAATATAACCCCAAATATGCAAGCTATTGAACGAGGTGGAGAAATAATCAGAGGAGTAGGTCAAAGGGTAGTCCCACTTGTAGCACCTGCTGGTAGATGGTTAATAGAACAATATAATGGTATTTGTTGTGGTTTTCCAGGAGGTAAAGCAGCAAGAGATGAGATGGAAACATTGTTAGCAGAACCTGATATGACCCGGAGGAATATGATCAAATTAATGGATTTAAAAGCATTAATTCCAGTTATCACCTTCGCTAATCATCTTCGCGGTGAGATAAATCAAAGACTTGAAGGGGCTTTAAGGCAGGCATTTGGAACAAATACACCTATCAGGTAATTTTCTTCAAAACGAACACTAAAAGTTAAGGTAGACAATATTTTCCAAAAGTCCTAAAATTTGCTCATTTTTTGAGCTTGGGAAAATTAAATATATCCGCAGGTGTAGCTACAATTCCACCCCCGGGTGGACATTATTCAATAACTTCTCTTGGGCGATGAGCCCATGTCTGATCGAGAACATAATGAAGATCCCCAGCGGCAGCACCTAGAAATTACCCACAAAAAGACTTGTCTTGAGCTTGTTTACCCTGAGTTGAATCGAATGGGCCGAAGGAGTAAAATTTGCATGAAAATAAGCAATAACTTATTGAGTAATCGGTGGTTTAGAGGGATCAATACCAGCTTCTAATAACTGTCGTGTTTTCACATCATGATTATATTCTCCTACAAATTCATTATATGACTGGGTAACTTGTTGACTTACCAATTTCCAATCACCAGAAGTCATATTCATTACATTCAGATTAGCATTTGTTCCCGTAAAACTGTAACTTCTTTCAGTTTTACCTATCTTGTCATATTTCTCTTTAGTTATTGTTAATTGACGATAATCAATTCCTTGATTTCCAGAAGGCCAGGGTTGAATTAGCTTACCTTTTTGTAATTCAAATCTTGTACTCTCAAATTCACCAGTTCTCAATAAAAAAGAAGCTGTTTGAATATTTGTTAAAAAACTCAGAGGATAATTCTGTAAGCTTGCCCCCAATCCTCCCTGGATTAATCTAGAGTGTAAATCATCAAAAATTTCAGCAAATTCCGGAATTGTACCTTTTAATTCACCTCTTAATTCCTTTGGATTAAGATTTGTAAAGGCGGAAGATACTTTTTCTGGCTGATTATGGGTAATTTCTTGTACAGCAATAGTGCCCAAACTACCAGCCCCAATTCCCAAAAGACCTGCTAAAATTACTCTAAAAGGTGGGGGGGGTATTCTTTCCTTCATGTGAACAAATTATAAAATATCTATGATTTAAAGTCAATAAAAACTCTGGTAATTTTCTCCCAAAAGTCCTAAAATTTGCTTGATATCCTTAGGTTTGAAGCTATTTAACCCCTGGGGTTGGAATCTGTATCATAGAAGTTAATGTGGTGCTCGATGACCCATTCTGCTTAATCTTCTTATCGATTTTCGGGTTGCTCTAGGATCAACCCGCCCTATAACTACATCTGGACTAATACTCATATCAGCAGTTTTTCCTTTACCTGCATGACTGATAAAACGCCTTTCATCTTTTTGCTTAGGATTCTTCCAAGAGTCCTTACCCTCTATGTTTTCTGCTCCCATAGTATTATTTTAACAGATTAAAGCAAAGAATACTTAAATTTTTAATATAGACAATATTTCCCAAAAGTCCCAATTGCACTGAGCGGAGTCGAAGTGCTCACCACTGAAGACTTGCCCTGAGCTTGCCGAAGAATTGCATTTTTAAAGGATAAGTCCTAAAATTTGCACTTTCTGTTAGAATAAATTTGTGGTTATAAAATATACTAAGCATGTATACGATAAACTCAAGCTTCAGGAAATTATAGAACTGAAGATTAATTTAAAAACTATTGCCGGAATTTTAAAAAACCCTAACACTGTTGACGAATCTATTGAGCCACACCAAAGCATAGGCAGTTTAAGTAGAACTTTATCTTTATCCGTAATTTGGAAGAGGGAAGATGGTATAATTAAAGTAATAACATTTTATCCAGCCAGGAAAGGTAGATATGAAAGCAAAATACTACGAAGACGCTGATTTAATAAGTTGGAAAATCTCTAAAAAACCTTTTGAGTATGCCACTAGAACTGGAGATTTTGTGGTACATTATAGTAGAGATAATGAACCTGTCTTAATAGAGATCTTAAATGCCTCTAAATTTTTAAAAGTAGCTAATAGCATCCTACCTAAAAAAATTCGGAAGCAAGTTTTGCCTCAAGAGGTATATCCTGCTGTAGCCCACAGGATTTCTAAGTAGACAATATTTCCCATGATTCGATCCTGAGCTTGTTTACCCTGAGTTGAATCGAATGGGTCGAAGGACTCACCACTATAGAAAGTCCTAAAATTTGCGACCTGAAATTAAGAGTATTTTTGTAGTAGTTTTTTTAATTTTTCAAGAAGTGGTCCGCGCCAATCGTCTTGTAGTTGGGTTTTGATAAGTTCTACAATTTCAATGTCTGTTTCTGATAAGTTCTCATTTTTTAGAGTCTTAACTATTGAAAGAATTTCATAATCTTCTTCATTAGGCAGAAGATATTCCTTTTCTTCCTCTTCAGTTATTCCATATTTATTGTTGATTACTGCCTTTCTTTCCTTTAAAAGCCTTTGGTACTCGCTATCATTTTCTAAAGCGCTTCTTAGAGCCTCACCTTTTAAACCTTGGGAAAGATAATAATCATCAATTTGCTGAAGCGATTTAGCCATTACCATAATTTTATACTAAATTATAGACAACATTTCCCAAAAGTCCTAAAGTTATAGATCTATCTGCGAGGATGGTAAAGTTTCCCCCTTGGAAAAATAATTCCGCCATAGCCTTCTGCCATTACCTTTTTACCTAATTCTTCCAAAGCCTTGAGTTCTTCTGCTAAAGTCTCTGTTGTAGGCTCTGCAACTTCAGGAGTCGCAGGTTCCCCGTTTGTTTGCGGAGGTTCATACTTGTTTATTCTTTCCCGTCTTTCCATAAAAATATTGAGATTAGGATATTAGAAGTAGATATTTTTGTCAATAGGACGGAAAGCTAAAGTTAATCTGGTAATCCCCCCCCCAAAAAAAAAGTCCTAAAATTTGCTCCTAATTTTTAAGTTAAAGCTTCTTTGAGAGAATAGAACATTACATCTCTTGCTGAGTCATTAAATCTTCTTTGTGCATCTCTATCAATACCTAAATCTTTGTGTCTAGCAAAGAAAATTGCGAAAGGAAGAGTACTACTTGCAAAAAAATATTCTTCGACTAATTCAGGAGTCATATTTGTTTGACTTAATGCTTCCAAAGTATGTTCTCTTTGTCAAGTACCCCATTCATGAAGACATTATTCTCTAACTAATGTTGCATAAAC
>MFDM01000002.1 GCA_001776905.1 Candidatus Daviesbacteria bacterium RIFCSPLOWO2_01_FULL_39_12
GATAGGATCCATACCAAGCTCAAAATGCCGCCTGCCGTTTATGCAACATTAGTTAGAGAATAATGTCTTCATGAATGGGGTACTTGACATACCGTATAGACTGGACACCGTATATTATAATTAAGTTACTATTACTAATATGTTGCGGCGGACAAAAGAAGACATCATAAAAGAACTTAAGAAATGTTTTAAGGAGAATGGTAATAAAACCCCAAGTGAAAAAATATTTTATGAAACTACCGAAGTTAAAATAACTGATCGGAGAAAGTTCTGGCCTAATTATGGGGAGCTCGTACGCGAAGCAGGGTTAACACCTAATAAATTTGATAAGACTAAATATACTTCTAAACAACTATGTAAAATGTTTGTAGGAATTATGCGTGATAAGCATACATGGCCTACAAGGGGTCTATTAGATGTTAAGCATAACGAAGATCTAAATTTCCCAGATTCATCAACTTTTTATAACAAACTTGGTTTAGCGAAAAAACTGGCAGAGACTATTCTCGATTTTGTCGGAGACAAGCGAGGATATGATGATGTTATCAAAATATGCAATTTAGCTAGAGAAAAGTTTAAAGCTAATGATAAAGAGGTAGGAGAAGATTTGATCACAGGTTTTGTTTATTTAGGTAAACAACATGGGCGTTATAAAATTGGCAAAACAAAGAATTTATACCGCCGCCGCGAGGATATTACTCTTATGGGATCAGAAGAGTTTGATTTATTGCATTGGATAGAAACAGATGATATGGGTGGTATAGAAGCATACTGGCACACTAGATTTAAGCAAAAGTGGATTAGAGGTGAGTGGTTCAAATTAAGTCCTTCTGATATTAAAGTTTTTAAACGCTGGCCGAAAAAGATTGGATAACTATACAGCAAACTCGTAAGATTTATGTAAATCTGTCCAGAGGGAAGGATTCGAACCTTCGAAGGCATAAACCAGCTGATTTACAGTCAGCCCCCGTTGACCACTTGGGTACCTCTGGTTAGTATAGAAGATTATACCAAATATTTTTTATATTTCGGATCCTCAATAGTTATTTCATTTCGATTCTTCGTTTCGGCCCACTTAATTAAGTATTGCTTAAAAGATGATGTACAAACATAGAGATAATCGAAGTCATTATCTCGGTATTTTTTTGCATAATTATAGCTTTGATTACCTCCTGTTATACGTAAGCCTACTTTACATCGCCCATTTTTATATAATCCGGCATATTTAACTTGAACTTTATATAAATGTTTACCATCATCGAAAACGAGATCATAAGGTTGTCTGTCTCCTACAGGTAGTAACACTTCATACCCCAAGGAGTAAAGCTTTGCTATACATTGCGCTAAAGCGTATGAACCCTTTTGTTTCGTATTCTTAAAATTCATTGTAACAGTGTAATACACTGCTAGAGAGGTGTCAAGATAATTTTCTAATGGTCAAGAAGATTAAAATACAGTCTGGTGCAATTGACTACTCTGCCACCTCCGGTATCTGTATTATACCTAATAGTAAATCTGACTTCCATTGATGATATAATTTTCTAATATGGCTCAGCCGGCTTGGAGACATAAAAGAAGCTCTAATGTAAATTTTTTCTCAAATTTTTCCAATACTATTTTAGCAATAGTCCTGCTGTTTCTATTTTTACTGTTTGGAGCAGTTGTGTATTTTGCCACCCAAATTCCCTCTCCTGAGGATTTAACCACCAGAAATATTGCCCAGGCCACCAAAATTTATGATAAAAATGGTGAACTTTTATACGATATCTATCAAGGTCAAAATAGAACCCCGGTGAAACTGTCTGAGATTCCCGAATACGTCAAACAGGCCACCATCGCCATAGAAGATAAAGATTTTTACAAACATCAGGGTTTTGACTTGATTGGTATAGGCAGATCAGTCTTTAAGTTGTTAGTTTACAGGAGGGTAGAAGGGGGTGGTTCAACTCTGACTCAACAGCTGGTTAAAAACGCCTTGTTAACTTCTGATAGATCAGTCATCAGAAAGATGAAGGAGCTAATTTTAGCCATACAGGTTGAGAGAGTTTATAGTAAGGACCAAATTTTAGAAATGTATTTAAATGAAATCCCCTACGGCGGTACAGCTTATGGGATTGAGGCAGCAACCAATCTTTATTTTGGTAAACATGCCAAAGATTTAGCATTGGCCGAAGCTGCTCTTTTGGCAGGGTTGCCCCAAAGACCCTCTGTCTATTCTCCGTATGGCTCAAAGCCCGAACTTGCCAGAGTCAGACAAAAAGAGGTCTTAAGAAGAATGGTTGAGGAAGAATATATCACCAAAATAGAAGCAAAAAAAGCTGAAGATGAGCAGCTTATCTATCGAACTTCCCAAAATGAGCTAGGATTTAAAGCACCCCATTTTGTGCTATATGTCAAGGAAAAATTGATTGAACAATTTGATCATAACCTGGTTGAGGGAGGAGGGTTGCAGGTGACCACCAGTTTAGATTACAAAATACAGCAGGAGGCTGAAAAAATTGTCAAAGATGAAGTAGAGAAGCTGAAGGGGGCCAAGGTGGGAAATGGCGCAGCAGTTGCCTTGGATACCAAAACCGGCCAGATTTTAGCCATGGTGGGCAGTAAGGATTATTTTGGGGAATCTGAACCAGCAGGTTGTATTGAAGGTGACTCCTGTGTTTTTGAGCCCAATGTTAATGTGACCACATCTGAACGCCAGCCCGGTTCAGCCACCAAACCCATCAATTATGCCAAGGCTTTAGAAAAAGGATACACAGCAAATTATACCTATATGGATGTTAAAACGGAATTTCCCGGCGGAGCTAACAAACCTAATTATGTGCCAGTCAATTACGATGGTCAATTCCATGGCCCTGTTCAGATGAGATATACTTTGGGAAATTCATACAATATTCCTGCCGTAAAAAATCTGGCTTTGGTGGGAATAAAAGACGTGATGGATTTAGGTTATAAAATGGGAATTACTACCTGGGAACCAACAGAAGAAAATGTTTCCTCGGTTGGCCTCTCGTTAACTTTGGGAGGAAGAGAAGTGAGGCTGTTGGATCTCTCATCTGCTTTTGGGGTTTTTGCCAATAAAGGCAGGCAGGTGGACCCAATTGCCATACTGAAGGTGACTGATGCTAAAGGTAAAACTTTATATGAATACCGTCCCTCGGAGGGTAGAAAAGTTTTGGATGAAGGTATTGCCTTTATAATTTCCGATATTTTATCTGATAATGGTGCCAGAACCGCTGCTTTTGGATCAAACTCTGTTTTAAATATCCCGGCAAAAGTGGTGGCTGCTAAAACCGGCACAACTGATGAAAAAAGAGATAATTGGACAGTTGGTTACACGCCTTCATACGTGGTGGGAGTTTGGGTAGGAAATAATGATAATTCGGTGATGAGTCCAACCGTGACCTCCGGCGTAACTGGTGCCTCCCCTATTTGGAATAAAATTATGTCCGCTGTTTTGAAGGATAAACAAAATGAGCCATTTGAAAAGCCTGGTAACGTTTATCAGACAGAAGCTGATGGCTTAATGACCGGAAAACCTCACCCAGGCTCTCCCACCAGACGTGAGTATTTTTTAAGCAGTACCGGACCAACTGCTGAATCTTCTGCCTACCAAAGACAAAAGGTTTGCAAAAGTAATCTCCACCGGCTGGCCAATGATGGAGAGGATGCAGAGGAAAAAGATGTGGTGGTTTTGAAAGAAGATGATCCAACAGGTGCAGGTATGTGGCAAAAAGGGATTGATGAGTGGGTTTTAACTGCAGGAGATGCCAGGTTTGTGGGAGCAACGAGAGGTTGTAGTGGAATTCCAGGATTCAGTGCCGGTACAGGTGGAATTATAGAGATAGTGAATGTGGCAAACGGGGCTAATGTACCAAGAGTATTTGATGTTTTAGCCAAAACTAACTCCCCTGCCGGTGTGAAAAAAGTGACCTGGTTAATTGATGGTACCACTAAATCTACTCAGACCTCGGAACCTTTTGCACTGCATGTGGAATTTCCTGAAGGTGATAAAGGTTCACACACCATCACGGTGACTTTGGAAGATAATAACAGCGGAACTTTTTCCACCTCGATTGGCGTGACAGTGGCTTTATAAGGGAGTTGTAAGATGAGTCTTAATCCTGAATTAGAGAAAATAATTTCCCCAATAGATCCTCCGCAAAAGATTGGTAGGGAAAGGTTTATTGGTTTAGGTCTTGAGTTAATTGGGAGTTCTATTATGTTGACAGGGAAAGTAATAGATCATGATCTGGTATTTTTGGGAGGTCTTGTGGCACTGGTAGCAGGAATTAGAATTCTCTTCTCACAGAAGAGATGAAATTAAAAACTCATTTTTAACACGGCCACTCTTTTTTCAATCCCTAATTTATTTAAAACTCTTAAGCGGTAGTAGCTTTCTAGATTTGAAAATGTCCTTGGAGTTTGCAATTTGGCTTATAGTTTGATATAATGATTTCTTCATCAGGCTCAGTTGAGCCTGATTATTTTATTATGAATTCACAACTTATCGTAGCCATCACCGCATTTTCAACTTTTGTGATGGGAGAATCTAATTCTCTTGCTAATTTTAATGAGCAAGCCTTAGCTCAACATGAGATTTCTCTGGAAAACAGGCAGCCTGACAGTTGGGTCAACGGCATTTTTAAGGATAATATCCTGCTTAATTTGGCTTATCTGGATGGTAGAGTTTCCAAGAAGGAAGACATTGATTGGGATGAAGTCAGAAAGCCTTTTACTTATCAATTCAGATTAAATCCTGGTGAGGCTTTTGCTTATCATGAAGATGTTTTGCCTGAATATAAGGATAAGGTTGTTAGAACAACCAATGCTCACTTTAATGCTGCCGATGGATTTCAATCTGACGGGTATTTGGTAGGTGACGGAGTTTGTCATCTGGCTTCTCTAATCTATTGGGTTGCCAAAGATGCCGGCCTTGATACCCAAGCTCCCACCAACCATGATTTTGCCGTCATACCGGATATTTCCAAAGAATATGGGGTGTCCATCTATAATTACCCTGGCAGAGTTGAGGCCAATGCCAGACAAAATTTATATATCAGTAATAATAAAGAAAAAGTCATCACTTTTAAATTTGAGTATGACGGGACTAATTTAAAAGTTTCTGCAGTTGAAACTAACTAATTTCCATTTCCAACACAGCCACTCTTTTTTCTATTCCCAATTTATTTAAAACTCTTAAATGTACTTCAGCCAGATTACCTATTTGTCTTTTAGGGTGGAAAAGTTCACTCGCAACTACGTTCCCACTTGACGAGTGGGAAGCTAGAGTTTGGGCGATCTGATAAAGTTTAGCCAGTGGGTTATCTGTACCATTCATGAGGGCAATGGATAATCTGTAGCTTTCCGAAGGGTTTCCATCGGGTTCTATCTTAAATGCCTTCCCAATCTCAAATATCCCAATATCTTTGTATCCTTTTCTGATATTTTTTCCCACCACTTCCACCAAATTCGGCCATAAATTTTCTCTTAAGTATTCTGTTTCAGCAGAGATTGGATTGGCTACTTTTACCAGTTTTTCCTTATTAGCACTGAGTGTATCCAATATAGCTGTTGAATAAAAAGAATAAGTTTGTACTTCTGTTAAGCCTAAATCAACCAATTTGCCTCTCAAATCAGAGATTTTTTGGAATATTGGATCCTCTTTCTGTAAAGGCGCAGATTCGGAAACCGGTTCAGCCGGAATTTTTTCATACCCGTACATTCTAGCCACTTCCTCAATTACATCCTCTTCAATATTTACATCCAGCCTCCAGTATGGAACTGTGACCGCCCACGCACGCCGAGTCTGACTCGGCGAGGCTAAAGTAAAGCCTAGCTTCTGCGGGTATTCTTCTACTTGTTTATCTTCAAACTTTACTCCCACCAAATCCTCAAGTTTTTTCCTAGTCAGCGTGATTTTTCTGATTTCATCCTCAAAATCTCCCATCATGGTGATTGCAGTAACTTTTCCACCCAATTTCTCATACATTTTGATAGCCGCATTTAGAGCCTGAAGCAGCCTTTTTTTGGTTAAGCCATGCTGGAATCTTTTAGAAGCTTCGGAAGGAAGACTCAATCTGGTAGTAGTTTTTTTGATATTTACAGGATCAAAAATAGCAGCCTCAAGAAGGATAGTAGTGGTAGTTTCGTTGACCTCGGAATCTTTTCCACCCATCACCCCCGCTATTCCCAAAGCATTTAAGGGATCTGCAATCAGCAAATCAGTTTTCTCCAGATCTCTTGTTTTCCCATCCAAGGTGGTAATTCTTTCTCCTGCTTTGGTAGTTCTAACCACAATATGTTCATCTTTGACAGCCCTGGCATCAAAAGCATGCAAAGGCTGGCCATATTCCAGCATGATTAAATTGGTGATATCCGTGACATTATCCACCGACCTCATTCCTGATTCCTCCAGTTTTCTGACCCAATCCTCCGGGGATTTTTGAACCTTAAGTCCAGCTATTTTGGTAATGGTATAAAAAGGAGCTAGATTGGAGTTTTGCACCTCAACTTTACCGGATGGTAGATCTTGCTTATTCCAGGCGAATTCAGCCTCCTGGGGCTCTTTAAAAAGCATTTTTGAGTCGGTGATGGCAGAAACTTCATATGCTATCCCCCGCATGGATAAAAGGTCTGCTCTGTTGTAGCCTTTCATATCCAATTCCATAAATCTATTAGTTACTTCTTTGATACCAATGATTCTCAAAGGAATTAGTTTCACCAACTCTTCTAAAGAGCAATTTAGGTCAACCAATTCCTTGAGCCAAGATATAGATACTTTCATAATTTCTGTAAAAATTCTAAATCTCCGCTGTTAAATAATCTGATATCCTTGATGCCATATTTAAGCATGACCATTCTTTCAGGACCAAAACCCCAAGCTATACCTGAATATTTATCAGGATCAATACCACCATTTCTTAAGACTTGCGGATGGATCATGCCTGCACCTCCGATCTCCAACCAACCTATACCGCCGCAAACTTTACACCCCTTTCCTTTACAAAAAATGCATAACGAGTCAACTCCGGTCCCTGGTTCAACAAACGGATAATATTTAGGCCTTAATCTGGCTTTCGTGTCTTTTCCAAACACGCTTTTTAAGAAATATTCAGATAAAAATTGTAGGTGAGTCATAGATACTCTTTTATCAACGTATACAATCTCAAATTGTTCAAAAGTATGCTCATGCCTGGCATCTACATTTTCATATCTGAAACAGCGGCCGATATTCATAAGCCTGATTGGCGGTTTATTTTGTGATAGAGCCCTGATTTGTGAGTTTGATGTGTGAGTTCTTAATAATAACTTGTCATTTGTCACTTGTTGCTTTCCGCTTATATATAAAGTGTCTTGCAAATCTCTGGCAGGGTGATTTTCGGGAATATTTAAGACTTCAAAATTATTATAATCTGTATCAATCTGCGGAGCATCTGCCCGAACAAACCCTAACTTATTAAAAAGCCTGATAATTTCATTTTCAAATTGGGTTACAGGATGTATATGCCCTGTTCTTTTTTTGATTTCTCCACTTCGGGTATCCAAAGTTTCATTTTCCAGAGCTTGATATATCTCTTCTCTTAACTCTTCACGCTTTACCCTTATTCCTTTCTCCAGTTTCTGCTTTATCTGATTAAAAAGCGGGCCTACAGTTTTTAGCTCCTCTTTAGGTATGTCCTTAAATTGTTTGGAAAGGGTATCAACCTCCCCATTTTTGCCAAAAAGCCCAATAAAAATCTCATCCAAATCCTTTAAAGTTTTGGACGAGCCAATTCTATTTAAATAATCCTGCTGGATTTTTTTAAGTTTTTCTTCCACAAACTAGATTCTAGCAGTTAAGAGGTGGCTTCCGCAATAATTTTCTTAAAATCATCCGGGTTGTTGACTGCCAAATCTGCCAGGATTTTTCTATCCAGTAAGATATTTTTAGCTTTTAATCCTGCAATAAATTTAGAATAATTTAGACCTTCAACCTTAACAGCTATTCCAAGTTGAGTAATCCAAAGCCTTCGCATATCTCTTTTTCTAAGTTTTCTTCCGGCAAAAGCATACTGGCCGGCATGTAAAAGTGAAGATTTGGCTTCCCTGATATTTTTGGACCTGCCCCCCCGATGACCTTTGGTCAGTTCTAAAATTTTCTTATGTCTTCTGTGGGAAGTAACTCCACGCTTAACCCTTGCCATAGTAGCCGCCTTTCTTAAAAAAGTTTACTATTTTTCCAAAGTAACCTGTCCTGTTAATGCCAGAATAGTTTCTTGGAATTGAATTACCCTTTCTTGAACTTCCAGTTTGTTTAAAATTTCTAGTTTCCCTTCCCATATTATAGCCCTATGACCTTTTTTAATCTTCTTGCTTCACCTTTAAAAAATAGATAGCTTTTCTTCTGCCTTTCCAGCGCCCCTTTAGTTTTTTTCCTTTTCAGATGTCCAGCACCCAATTGGTGTCTTCTTAATATCTTACCTTTGGCTGTTATCTTGACCCTCTTTAGCAGAGATTTGTTGGTTTTTTGTTTGCTCATCCTTTTTGCCTCCTTTGGATTTTACCAAAATTACTGATAAATTTCTACCCTCAAACCTGGATTCTCTTTCCACGCTAACATGCTCGCCCAAACTAATTAGAGCCTGTTTTAACACTTCATGACCTAATTCAGGGTGAGTCATTTCCCTGCCTTTAAATTTGACAGTTAATTTGACCTTGTGGCCTTCTTTTAAAAACTCATTTGCTCTATCTAATCTGACCTTAAGATCGTGTTCGGCAATTCTGGGAGATAACCACAGCTCTTTTAAACTGCCTTCAGAAGATCTTTTTGCACCTCTTTCTTTTTTACTCTCTTCGTATTTAAATTTCTGAAAATCAATGATTTTGGCAACTGGCGGATCCGCTTGAGGACCTATTTCGACTAAATCTAACTGAGCTTGTTTTGCTTTTTCCAAAGACTCCAGTCTGGTTAATATTCCAATCTGTTTTCCCTCAGAATCTATGACTCGAAGCTTAGAGGCCTGGATATATTGGTTGAGTCGATAAAACTTACTCAGTTAACCTTCCTCCCATAAAGATATTTTAAGCTTACCATATTTAGATTTTGGATTCAATCTCCGATTTAACTTTGGCAATGAACTCATCTATCTTTTGCGTTCCCAAATCTTTACCTTCTCTGGTTCTGATAGCTACTTTGCCTTCTTTTTCCTCCCTGCCTCCAATAATTAAAATATAGGGGATTTTTTGCAAAGTAGCATCCCTAATTTTTGATTGCATAGTTTCCGCTCTACTGTCAATCTCAACCCTTATTTTTGAAGTTAATAGTTGATCGAACACATTTCGTGCATATTTCAGATTCCGATCTGAAATGGGTACAATAATTACCTGAACTGGTGAGAGCCAGGTAAGAAAAGCCCCTTGATACTGTTCAATCAAAATTCCTATAAATCTTTCTATTGATCCTGCTATAGCTCTATGTATAACAACAGGAGTTTTTTTACTTCCATCGGAATCTACGTACTCTACTCCCAGCCTCTCAGGAATAAAGTAATCTAGCTGAATGGTGGCAAGCTGCCATTCCCTCTCAAGGACATCTTTGATCATAAAATCCAACTTAGGTCCATAAAATGCTGCTTCTCCAATACCGTCTCTTTTCTCGAACTCCACATCTTTAGCAAGTTCCCTAATAGCATTTTCTGCTTTTTCCCATGTTTTATCTAATCCGATGTATTTCTCCTTGTTTTTGGGATCTTTAAAAGACAAACGAACACTAATTTCAAAATTAAATGCTTTATAGAAACTAACAATAGTCTTATAAACTTTTCTAGCTTCTTCTAAGATTTGATCTTCTCTGCAAAAGATATGGCAATCATCTATTGTCAGTGCCCGTACACGCAGAAGTCCATTCAATTCTCCACTTTGTTCATCTCTATAATTGGTGGTAAATTCATTGTAAGCGATAGGAAGGTCTTTATAACTTCTGGGCTTAGCTCTAAAAATCTCCATGTGGTGTGGACAATCCATTGGCTTTAAAACAAACTCATCTCCAATTGAAGATTTCACTTTAAAATATTCAGGATACTTTTCTAAGTGGCCAGATAATTTATAGAGTTCTGCTTTGGCCAGATGAGGAATCCAAACATCACTATATCCAAACTCTTTTTGCAGTTGTTCTATAAAATCATGAATAACTTTTCTAATTATTGTGCCTTTTGGAGTAAAAAGAGGTAAGCCTCCTCCTACTCTTTCTGAAACAACAAAGAGATCTAATTCCTGACCAATTTGTCGGTGATCTTTTAAATTATTGTTCATCTGTAAAGCTGCGGTTGAGGTAAATTTATAAAGTCAAAAAAACCAAAAAGAGATAAGATGTAGCCAATAACTGCCACCACCGCTGAGGCCCCCACCACCGTACCAAATCCCCAAGCTAAACCTCCCAAAAAATTAGATAGCATAATATTTTTTTTACTCATGTTCATGTTAGCAAGTAAATGTTTCTCTATTTCCGAAGTCACAATTTAATCATAACATATGGTGGACCCGAGAGGACTTGAACCTCTGACCTACCCCACGTCAAGGGGTCGCTCTACCGACTGAGCTACGAGTCCAGAACGCGCTCTTCCAGAGTTACTTTATTATTATATGGTATCGCTCCGCTTTAATAAGGTAAGTAACCCGTTAAATTGTCATTTAGACAATTTAACCCAACTGAGCTAACCGCCCGCAGATGAATTTTAATTTATAGGGATGAGATATTCAAGGTACGTTTATGAAGCTAAACGTACCAAGAAGAATTAACCCGCAGCTCTGGTAAAGTGATTTGGATTCTCGCCACCCTTTAGCAGTTCGCCTTCACCCATTGCAAACGATTTAGGTTGAACTTCAGCTTCGCTAGCTATTTGAGTCTGTTCTAATGTAGCTGTTAATTGTTCTTTCTTTTTTCTTCTTAATGCTTGAATATGATATGCATCTTTGACGTGCTTTTCAGCAAGGCTTGTGCTTAAGTGTAATGCCTTCATTTTCTCTTCTGGTGTCATTACTAAGACCTCAAGCCTAATTTCCTCCTCCAATGCTCTTTCGTGAGCAAATCCTTGAGTATTTCTTCTTGCCTCCTCCAAAGAAGCATAAACAATTCTTTTATTGGCTGCCTTCTCTTCTTGTTGAAGAAGCTCCGGAGATTTGGCTTTTCCTTCTTGGAAACCGGTCAGAGAAGCGTCCATATCTAGACCGACTCCTGTAATAGTGTTGACAGTTTCTTTGACAGCTTCGCCGATTGTTTTGGCAGTACTTTCCCCCGCTTCCCATAAAGCTTCCGGAGAAATTGGTAAACCCAGCAGATCGTATAAAGGTGTCTTTGTCATATTTAGTGATGCCTATTTTACTACTTTCTGGCTATAAGTCAAATTTCCTGGTAAAATATAAATTCAAATTAGCCGAGGTGGCGAAATGGTAGACGCGCAGGATTTAGGATCCTGTGCCGTAAGGCATGGAGGTTCGAGTCCTCTCCTCGGCACTGAAAAGGAGTTCCCAACGCTGGAGCTGGAATTTCTCTGCGCGGGTGGGGTCGCGCAGAGTGCTGCAAAAGGCTTTTCATAGTTAACAGCCAGCCGCCGATCAGTTAAAAAGAAGTTCGAGCCGACAGTTTTTGCTCCGATTGCTAAATCGGAGCATGTATTTTTTGTACGCGCGATTTTTGCGCACGATAGTGCGCTACCTACCCATTCCCGAAAAGGTTCGAGCCAACTCGAACCGCTGTTTTGGATTTTGGTGATTTCTTCATTAATTTTAATTTTTAAATCAAAGATTTCGTTTTTCTTATTTTTATATGTTTCAGCATCGATTACTTGATCTAAGTAACTATCCAAGAGCAGATTTAATTTTTTATCCTGTGTTTCTAATTCTGTTTTTAATCTTTGTATATTTTCTTCTGATTTTTCTTTTTCCAGTATTTCATCTCTATCAAGCCATTTATACCAATCGTTAGCCCAGGACTGAGGGAAAGCTACATCATCAACCACTTTCCTTATTTGTAATTCTAAATCTTGTTCAGTAACAGGTTTCTGTAAGCAGGGTTTTAATTTCTTTGTACAACGGTAGTAAATATATGAAGCAGCTCTATTGGTTCTTTTGTAGTATTTATTATGAACTTCACCAGTAATACTGGCTCCACACTCACCACATTTAATTAACTGGTTAAAAGCAAAATCATGTTTTGTTTTTCTAGGCTTTAATATTTGATTTATTCTTTTCTGTACCTTATCAAACAGTTCTTTTGAAATGAATTTTTTATGAGTCCCATCGTAATATTCGCCTCCGTACTTCATAATCCCAATATAAAACCTATTTGATAGCATTTCTTTAACATAATCTATTTTCATGGGTTTATTGCTTCTGCTACTAGTAACACCCAACTTGTGCATAAAATTAGCAATATCAGTAAATCCCTTTTCACCTTGGGAAAAATACTCAAAAGCTCTTCTAATAACTTTGGACTTCTCTGAATCTAACTGAATAGTTCTTGTACTCGAGTCATTTATATACCCAATAGGCGCTTTTACAGGCCAGATTCCTAATCTTAACTTGTGTCTCATGCCTCGTTTAACATTTTCAGATAAATTATCCACATAATATTTAGACTGACCAAAAGCTATATTTAGCATGAACTTTCCTTGAGGAGTTGATTCAAACCAAAATTGTGGGAATTTAAGATCTACTAACTTACCAGTATCTAAAAGATAGATTACTCTTCCACCATCAATACTATTTCTAGCTAACCTATCAGGATGCCAGGCAACTATTCCTTGAGCTTCTCCTTTTTCAATCTTTCTTAAAACTTGGGCAAATTGCTCTCTACCAGGTATTTTAGCTGTTTTTGCTTCTGTGACGAATTCTATGACTTCTAGGTGTTCACGGAGAGCAAATTCTTTTAACTCTGCAATTTGCTGGTCAATGGAGAGGACCTGTTTATCTTTTTCATCTGTTGATTTTCTGCAATATGCTATATATTTCATGGCAGTTTTATTTATATTCTTTTATTAAAAGTTCTTTATAGCAAACTTCAGTTCGTGGGCTTTCTTTCTCAAGAAAGCCAAAATTTTTGCGTGTCTTAATCGTTTTTTTGTTCTTTTTAACCGGCGGCTGGCTGTTAACTATGAAAAGCCTTTTGCAGCACTCT
>MFDM01000003.1:0-231 GCA_001776905.1 Candidatus Daviesbacteria bacterium RIFCSPLOWO2_01_FULL_39_12
CGTTTATGCAACATTAGTTAGAGAATAATGTCTTCATGAATGGGGTACTTGACAGGATCACACTGGTGAATTTGCCCGAAGTAAGGAAGAAGGCACTCTCTTTACCATCAAAGACGGGAGATTTTTTAGTTTTCCTGGAAAGATTTTTTATTCAGGGGACACTTATATAAGCGTGGAGGACTATAAAAAACTAGACGGGAATTCAGTCCCCATGGTGACTATATTACTAAG
>MFDM01000003.1:248-10595 GCA_001776905.1 Candidatus Daviesbacteria bacterium RIFCSPLOWO2_01_FULL_39_12
GAGAAAGATGGATTTTAAGAGATCAACCTACTTCTGAAATCGACAACAGGGTTATTGTTTTCGAAAATATTCAGACCAATGAGGTAAAGTATGTCTCAATCATCAAAACTAAAGGTCAACCTACCTCATTTCAAGTAGAGATCATGCAAAAAGAATCTCGTTAGCGTATTTTAAGAATCTGGGGGAAAAGAATCATAGGAAGAGTTAGCTTAATACACGGGTTGAAAACAGTATTATAGCATTCCGATCCCGTTTGATTTGAATTTTGATTCCAAATCAGCTAGCATAACATACTATGTTGCAAGAGCTTGAACCTAATAGCGATGGACTACCTCCCGATATACTGGTTGCGCACATTGTAGCCAAGCTTGATTTAGATCATACAGCAGATACTAATTTAGGTAAAATTCTGGCCGTTGATATAGGAATAGGTATAGGTTTAGGTTGGAAATGGTCCATGAAGGTAGCAGACATGGCTAAGAATTACCAGAAGTTACCATTTAAACATGGACCACTCCCGGAAAGGTCTATCTTAAGTCATTTTGACAATACATCTGTGCTTAATGCTACCACCGTTCCCACGAGACTTAAGACCAAGGGTCATCCAAAAGTGTATCCTATAGAACCATTTTGTGCTTATTTAGCTTTTCTTCACACCAGAGATGATGAATACGAAACTGGAGGAAATTATAAAGCACATGCAACCTGGCTTAAAAAAACCAGAGAAAGATTGGGTGAAGAGCATTTACTAACAGGCTACCTGAAAAAGGAAACAGATTCTGAAACTTCTCAAAAAGAGACAGCTAATGAAGAAATCGAAAGAGCGCTAAAATCTGTGACAGTAGGTGAGTTTCAAGAATGGGCAGTAACGCTGGGAAAAGTTCCAAGCAGCATGCGAATGGAGGAGGTAAGCGCTGCTTTGTTAGCCAGAGTTGGAATAGAAATGTCCACTGCAGTTTTTAGTAGACTTTGCGAATTGCCAGCCGACTTAAAAAGGGTAGATAATCGTGTTGCCGTGACGCGAGACGAGAAGGAGATGCCTTTTTCCAGGTTTGTTGCGGTCGTAAAGTCAGCATGTCAGCTTTTGGAACAATATCCCGAAGTTACCTTCGATGAACTCACAGAAGATATTAAGGAAAGTAGGGGAAAAGGGTTATCTGCTCTCGCGAGTCTTCTTAAAACCCCAAAATCCCGCTAAAAAATCTCACAAAAAAGCCCAAAACTCCCTGTAGTAGGGATGATTGACCGAATGGTACCATCAAAAGAATTAAAAGTATCACAATGCCATAAGGTTCCAGTTTCTGATATTGCTTTGCCAGGTTATATGGTAGCTGTGAAAGTAACACTTTTGATCCATCCAATGGTGGAATGGGGAATAAATTAAATATCCCCAAAACTAAGTTGATGGTGACGGTAAACTTCAGCAGTGCTCCCAAAAGAGCTGGAAAAGTTTGGGGGAGAGCATTTAAAAAGTGGTAGATTAAAGCTGCAGCAACTGCCAAACCAAAATTTGCTAAAATACCTGCAGCAGATACCAGAAACTCGCCGCGCCTTAAGTTGGAAAAATTTAAAGGATTAACAGGCACCGGTTTGGCCCAGCCAAAAAGAATGGGGGAGCCGGTTAAAATTAAAAGGCCGGGTAGTAAAATGGTGCCCACTGGATCAATATGAGGTAGGGGGTTTAGAGTCAGTCTGCCGGCCCGCTCAGCCGTATGATCCCCAAATTTTTTGGCCACAACTCCGTGCATCACTTCATGGACGATGACGGAAAATAACAGGATTACTATAGATAAAGCTAGAAATTCAGGAATCATTATGTTATATTATCACATATGTTAGTTTGCACAAGGTGCGGAAGAGGAAAAAATATTCAAGCTTTCTCCAGGCACAAGAAAGGTTCATCAGGAGCAGGGGGAGTCTGGGCTTTAAGAGCCCCAATACATAAAAGAGTGCAAAGACCTAATTTACATACATATTTAGGTAAAAAATACTGTACCAAGTGTTTAAGGGTTATAAAAAAGCCTTTCCAAGTGCCCACTACAACTGCTGTAGTTACCCCATAGTTTTATTTTATTCTCAGGTGTGCTAAAATATTTGTATGTTACAACTTGAATTAGATCCTAGATTTATGCCTAGCGAACGTAGCGCAGAAGAAATTGAGCTCTATAGAAGTACTATCCTAAGAAGCGTAATCAAAGGCGGCGATATCGAGTGGAGAAAGGAGAAAAGATTCCGTCCAATTTCGTTTGATTCAGCCTTATCATCCCTCCTTGCTAGTTCATATCACAATCTGGGGAGGCAAAGCAACGCAGAGGGGTATGAGTTGGATTTACTAGTGGGTCAAGCTTTAAAGAAAGCGTTGCCATATTTACAAGGCGAAAGAGGAAATTTTGAAAGTTTTTTTCATTTTAAAAATAGGATGTTTATGAGTATGTTGGAACACATGGTTATTGACCACCACCGCAGTAGCTTAAGACACCTCGAAGATGTCAAGAAACCTGATAATCAACTGCCAAGAGGAGCAGGAACAAATAGAGCGGAAGGTTTTCAGCCAACTTTGTTCAGGTTAAGCGAGGAGCAAACAAAGGTAGAAAAAGCTATGGAGTCGTTGCTGGCAGATTTACAAAATCCTGATGCAGTGATGAGGCCAGAGTATGTAGGGAGATTACCTCGATATAGGCAAAGAGCTTTGGAGTTGCGTTTTCAATACCCTGATTTTTCCAGCACCGATATAGCAAAAATTCTTGAATTGGAGGGTTATAGAAGATTTGCAAGTTCCGCTATCAGAGTTTGGGTTTTCAGAGTTAAAAAAGCTCGAAAACAGCAGCTAACTGGAGTATCTTAGAGGGAAATCTGGGTAGCCGTTTTGGAAGTCTTTGTAAGATATGGGCTTTTTGCCTTCCATTTGCAGCAGTCCTCCCGGCAGAAATTTGACTATTTTACCCTGCCATCTAGTCCAAACTCCCGGCCAGGGGTAATATGCCCGGATCATTTTATCCAGTTTCTTTTGAAAATGGGGGACCTGCCTGCCGGCAGGCAGGTTATCAATAGGGAAGTAACCACTGTCCCTGGTTAATCTCGGACAAAAAGATCCTTTGGGATGATTTTGTCTATGCGGTTTTAGCTTTCCCGAAATAAAATTCCTAATAATATTGGGCAGAATATCGGCTGCCCGCTGAAACATTTTTTTACTCAAAATATCAAAATTATCCATATCAGAAAGATCCAATCTTTCTTGATAAATAATAGGTCCGTGATCCACCTCCTCATCCATTTTAATGATGGTGATGCCAGTTACTTTGTCTCCATTTAAAATAGCTTGCTGGATGGGTGATGGCCCTCTGTATTTAGGTAGTAAAGATGGATGGACATTTATGCAACCATACTTTGGAGTATTAAGTTCCTTTTTGGTCAAGATCCTGCCGTATGCTGCCACCACGCAGAGATCAGCCTCATTAAGAGAGTCCACCAAAGTAAAATGTTTGGCTAATTCCTGTTTGATTGGTTGAACGAATGATGGTGTGCCTAAAAAAACTATTTTCATAATTTGAGCATAGCGAGAATTATAGTCCACGTCTATATTGCGATTTCTTCAAACAAATCCGTTCCTGCTTTATCTTTACCGGTAAATTTATAAAACTTGCCTTTTTGCTGCAGGACTCGATCTTGGAAGAGAATACCATTTAGATGATCTATTTCATGCTGGAAAATCCAAGCCAAAGCACCTTTTAAAGCGGTGGTAATCTGTTGACCCTTTTCATTCTGGTATGAAACCTTAATAAGGGTATATCTTTTAACCTCACCCCAAATATTGGGAGTGGATAAACAGCCCTCAAAATATTTTTTGGTGCGTTTACCCAGGGATAGAATTTTTGGATTTATCACAGAAATAAATCCGCCAGCTGGCGGATTACCGTGTTTTGCCACAAAAAAGGATTCATCCAGACCAACCTGGGTGGCTGCTAAACCCACACCTTCCGGTTCTTTAAAAGTTTGGGTTAGTTTAATCATTTCTTTTAGAGTCTGGATAAGAGCAGGTGTGATTTTTTTAACAGCTTTAGTTTGAATTCTTAGCTTTGGATCAGGAGTCTTAACAACTTGCAACATGAGGGGATTGTAACAGAAATCAGGGTTGTTTTCCCAATTTTCAGATCTCTCTTGACACCTGTTAAAAGAATCTGTATACTCCCTCTTAAGTTTTTCCTATGAAACCGGAAGATAAAGAGCGTTGGATGGCACACGTGGCTGCACAAATCCAACAAACAAAAGCAGCAGTTTCCAATTCAGCAGGGCTCGTAAGAGCGGCCGTAGACTCTTCATATCCCAGAGAAGATCCTGCCAGTGTTTGGGATGCGCAAGGAGTGGCTACTCGAACAAACGGAAAACTCAGCAATTTAAGAGTTTTTCTGGAAGAGCTTAAACAAACAGGTCCAATGGATACTGTGGGTATGGGCGCGCAACTTAGGGTTTCTCTTGATGGTATAGGGGAAATGAAACTATTAGTTATGGGTACCAAGGTTGAGTTACTGGATAGACAAGTATGTACACCGAATTCACCCATGCTTCTAGCCATTTGGGGGGAATCAGTTGGTTTTAACACCACATACGAAGCTCCCAAAGGCCCCCAGCAAGTAGAGATTTTAGAGATTGACTAATCCTTTGGGGTACGTACATTTGGTCTACAAAGAGCGGCAGACATGCCACTTTAATTCAGCTTGATAGTTTTTTAAGTTCAGCCAGCTTCCACATAAATACTTTGGCCTTGTTTTTAGCATGATAATATCCTTTTGTATAATTTAAGGCTTCTTCAAGCATTCCCCTGGGAAGTTCTTTGGCCATTTTTATATACAAAGAATAGTGTCTGGTGTCATTTAAGGTTTCAGCAAGATATACTCCATAAAATTGGAATTCATGAGCAATATTTTTGGGACGGTCTTTAAATTTAGTTTCAGCTATGACTTGCTTAATAGACTTCATGGTGACCCCGAGCGGGTGGCTTCTTCAAGCTGCTGTTTGGCTTCCAGATAATTTGGCTTAAGCTCTAGGGCTTTTTGTAAAATCTTGACTGCCTCATCGGTTTTTTTCTCAGACAGCAAAATTAGGCCCTTATTGTAGTAAAGCTTGGGATCGGTGGGAGCCAAACTGATGGCCTGATCCAAAGCTTGTAAAGTTTTGTCCAGATAAATTTTGTCCAAAAAGGCCAGCTCAAAATAGGTTCTGACAGCTGTTCGTAAGTACGAAACATTGTTAGGACTATCCCTTAAAACCTGATCCATCAAGCTAGTTGCTTCATCTTTAATTAAAGCTGAGGAGGTGGCCTGTTTACTCTCCAAAACCACAGCCGCTGCCGCAGCTACATAAGATAGCTCTGCTTGATAGAAGGGTTCGCTTTTGTTTAACTTGGTGGCTGTAGTTAGTAAATTATAAGCCTCTCCCACATCACCCTCCTCAGCATATTTTTGTCCACTGGCAAAATAGGTGTCGGCCAACCAGATTTTAAAAATAGAGAAAAGCAAATAAAGCGTCACCAAGATTATTAAGCCTTTGATAAATTTGGTATAGATGGGGCGGCGGTAAAGAAAATGTAGAATGTAGAATGTAGAATGTAGAATGCGGGGAAGTTTAGTCACAGGTTTGGCAGAATCAGTGGCAACGAAGGCAAGGGCCGGGAAAAGATAGAAAAAGACGGCAATGATCACAACTGAAAAGAGGAAGAAATTATAGATTAAGTAGCTGACGTAGGAAGCTAGGAGAGTACAGATTAGCAAGTTCCCCGTTCTGAGCTTTTTTAGTATAACAGTTATAAAAGTTATAATGATTATACTATAAGCGCCAAGGCCCAGAATCCCGGTCGTAGCTAAATAATTTAGGTATTCATTATGGGCTTTGTTGTACAGAAAATCCCATTCAGAGGTGAGGTTATGCTCTGCCGGCCTAAACTGGTAATAAGAATAGGCAAAAGTTTCCACCCCAGATCCAAAAAGCGGATAATGTTTAAAAATATCCCAAGCTCCTTGCCAGACAATGAATCTGATTTGGCCGGATTCTGTTCCGCCTTGCTCAAGCTGGGTGACAGAAGTGGGAGGTAAAGCTATGGTCGGCCTGCTGGGAGCAGCAAATTGGGAAACTAACTTAAAACTGGTCAATGCTGAACCAAAGAGGATATTAATAAGTAAAAATCCGGCCACCACTGTCATCCCTGACTTGATCAGGGATCCATAAATATTCTGTTTTTTGGATTCCTGCATTCGCAGGAATGACACACAAGCAAAAAACACTACCATTCCCCCAATCAGTCCCAATGTTGGGCCACGAGAATAGGTGAAGGTAAAAGCCAGGTAGAAGATAATTAACAATGTAAAATGTAAAATGTACAATGATTTTCTGGTTGCTGTTAAAAAGAAATATAGAGTAGGGAAAATCAGCATGGCTAAATAAGCAGCCAGCCAGTTAGGCTGGCCTAAGGTGGCAAAAACTCTGGCAGAAACATCCTGTACCCAACAGGAAGCATTAAATTCCCCTCTTAAAATTACACAGGAAGGAGAAACTCCAAAATGTTCCAAAATCCCATATAAAGAAATCAAAAATCCTGATGCCAGTCCGAACTTTAAGGTGGTTAAGGCTTTGGATTTATCCATATTGGAAACAAAGGCCCAATAGAGCAGTAGGTAGGAAATTAAAGATAAAAGTCCTCCGTTTTGCCTGGAATAATAACCCCAGATTGAAACATGATTATCAATTGAAAAGATGGTAGAGAGAATATTTGCTCCTAAAAATAAAAGCAGAGGTAAATCTAGAGGGGTCCTTTTAAATATAAAAGTCTTCTCCTGGACCATTTTTAAAACCCAGATTCCCACAATGATGGTGGTTAAACCAAAGGTAAGCATCATCTTATTAAATTCAAACAGTTCATAATTTTTGGAAGTCCAAAAAAGCGGGGTGAGGAAAAAGAGGGTATAAAAAGAGTATGTTATTATTTTATCTAACATAGATAGTCTTTATGCTAACAGAAACTATTAATAGCAAGCAAGATGACTTTCAGTTTCTTATATTGGAGGGGAGTCCGCCCAGACTTAAAGGATGTAATAGTAGTAACTGTTGCTGATATTTCAAATCCAAAGTATTCTGGTGGGCAACCCAAACTCTGAAGGCTATTTCTTGCAGGTCTTCATCAGAAGGATTAATTCTTCTGAGTTGCTCATCAATCAGTTTGGTCCCGCCACTGATGCGAAAATACCTTGAGGGATCCCAAACCCAGACAGCAAATCTGTTTTTACCTTTTGTCGAGACATAGTGGCGAAAATGGAACTGCTCAACTTTTCCATCTTCATATTCCACACCCATCACAATTTCATCAAAGCCCCTTTGCGTTTTCGGATTATAACCCAGACTAATTGTGGTTGAATCATCATAGCAAAGGTCTAAAGGCTCACTTGCTTGCCAATCAGATCCATGATGAATTTGTAAAATATCGGCAGTTAAGCGAAAAAGATTTACGCTGGAGCCAGAATCAATTTTCTTCTGCCATTTCTTAGTAGCAACTTCCGCATCAAATAATGCTTCTCTGCTCATGGCTTGCAGTATAGGACTATAAGGTAATTTCTGTCAATGCCCGTTGTGATCTGAAAGCCTGATATGTTAAACTCCCCTTTGTATGTTAGGGCCCTTTTGGAAATATTTTGCTCATGATGTGGGAATTGATTTGGGTACAGTCAATACCTTGGTTTTGGTAAAAGGTAAAGGGATAGTGATTCGGGAACCAACTGTGGTGGCCCTTCACAGAAAAACCAGACAGGTTTTGGCAATCGGAGGGGAAGCCAAAAGAATGCTAGGTAGAACTCCTCAAGCTATTGAGGCTGTCAGACCGTTAAAAGACGGAGTAATTTCTGATTTCGAAACCACTGAGGCCATGCTGAGATATTTTATCCAAAAAGTGCACAAAAATCCCGAAGAAAAACTGTTTTCTCTACCAAAAATCCCCAAACCAAGAGTGGCGGTGGGAATTCCCTCGGGAGTAACTGAGGTGGAAAGAAGGGCTGTTCAGGATGCCTGTTTGTCAGCCGGAGCCAGGGAGGCGTACCTGATTGAGGAGCCGATGGCTGCAGCCATTGGAGCTAAGCTGCCAATCGAGCAACCTGAAGGAGTGATGGTTTGTGATATTGGCGGTGGCACTTGCGAGATTGCAGTTATCTCGTTGGGAGGGATGGTGGTCAATAAGTCACTGCGAGTGGCCGGGGATGAGTTGGATGAGGCCATCATAAATTATATGAGGATGAGATATGGCATGCTGATTGGGGAAAGATCGGCCGAGGAGGTCAAAATTGAGATTGGTTCGGCCTATCCTTTGGACAAAAAAGAAAAAGAACTGGTTACAGTCGTCAGAGGCAGGGATATGTCTACCGGGTTGCCCAAATCCATCAAAGTAAATGCCTCAGATATCAGGGAAGCTTTAGCACCGGTAATTTCGGAAATAATTGGTGCCATCCAGGAAGTTTTAGAAGAGGTTCCTCCCGAGCTTTTAACAGATATTGTGGAAAGAGGAATCTATCTAGCCGGAGGAGGAGCGCTCCTGCGTGGCCTGGATAAAAAAATAGCCGAGGAAACAAAGCTGCCTGTTTATATTTCAGATGATCCGCTGACCACAGTTGTCAGAGGCTGCGGGGAAGTTTTGGAAAATTTGGATTTACTTTCCAAGGTTAAAGTCACGGGCGGACTTCGTTAAGCGGGAGGAGTTTTTCTTTGACAGACTAAGATTATGTCACCTTCGTTGGAGATTTCCAGATTGGTGGCTGCCCATCCCGGAGTAATTATTTGGTTTGTCCGGGATAATAAAAGCTCATTGAGCTGACTAATTTGGCTGTTTATTTGATCTCTGTAATTTTCGGCCTGCCCTGACAAGTCAATGCGATAGTTGTTCATCACTCCTACTCCGCCCCCCTCGGCTTTATTGGCCAAAGCTACAGTAAAATCTGCCCCTCCGGCGTTCAATGGGGCGGTAACGGAGCCTTTTATTTGTAAAATTTTACCTCTTGACGGAATTTCATAAATATTAACCTGAGGCACTTGTTTAAAACTGACGCCTCGAGGTAATTCGATTGTTTGAATCAGATAACTTGCCAAAGTGGCGGGCTTAATGGCGAACCTGACGGTTTGAGCTTTAGTCTCCCTTAATATAGAATCTGCCTCTTTAAGCACTTGATCTCAGGTTGCATTATCAGGAATCTGTATGGTGGTTTCAGCAGAAGGTTGGGGTGTTGGTGCTGCTTCAGGAGAAGGTGATATTTCAGGTATAGGTGGAGGAGGAGTTTCAACTTGAGGTAAAGGAGCGACTGCAGCTTCTGGTGGTGGAGTGGGTGGGAGAGGAGCTGTTTGGATAGGGGTAGATGGAGGTGGAAGCTCGGCAGGAGTAGCAGAAGGAGCAGGCATCTCAGTTGGTGGAGCTGCGGGTGTTGGGGTGGGAGGAGTTGAGTATTGTTCATAAAGACTGACAAAAGTATCAGCGACTGCCTGAAGTTGGACTGCTTTCTCCGGATTTAGGCTAGCCTCTTTTAAGGCTAAAAGGGCTATCTTGACAGATTGATCCAAAGCCAGCGCTATTTCTTCTGCAGGTAAAGTTTGCCAATATTCTCCTAGGCCTGTTTTTAACTGATCCGGTGGAAGTTGAAGTGACTGATCCAAATATCTGCTTAGCCCTGCCTGGTCCTCGGTAGCAGGCAGATTTTCTATCTGCTGAGAGGTCAACTGGCCACCCCTGATAAGTTGAACCAGATGGAGTGGTGTTAAATTTTCTGTCATGGAGAATTTATATATCTTTTATGTTAGTATAGCATCAATGCAAACTCCTTTTTACGATCCAAGTTTAAGTTATGAAGAAAATTCTGAGCAGGGGCCGTTTGGGGCTTTTGCAGATGGGAAAGATTTAAGGATAAATGATCAGCCCAAAGTTAACTTTTTAGGTTTTAAAATTAATACCCCTTTCGGCATTCCTTCCGGACCACTGGTTAATGCAAAATTTTGCCAAGCCGCTTTTAAAAAAGGGTTTGATGTTATCCATTATAAAACCAGAAGATCAACCAAATTCCCCACTAACGAGTGGCCCAATGTTTTATTTGTTGATGTGGAAGGAGATTTGACTTTGCAGCGGGCCAAAAAGCCTCTGATCGGTTCATCTAAAATAGATAAAGATCCTACCCAAATTAGCATTACCAATTCTTTTGGTAACCCTTCTCCTGATGCTCAGGAATGGATGGAGGATATGAAAAAGGCAGTTGAGGCTGAAGGGATTGGGCAACTTCTGATAGCCTCTGTGGTGGGTACAATTAAAGAGGGATTTTCTGAAGAAGATTA
>MFDM01000003.1:10601-19654 GCA_001776905.1 Candidatus Daviesbacteria bacterium RIFCSPLOWO2_01_FULL_39_12
TGATTTTGCCAAAACTGCTGAGTTTGCCAAACAAACCGGAGTTAAGGTAATTGAGCTAAATTTATCCTGTCCAAATGTGGCTAATGAAGGAATTTTATGTTACTCGGCTGATGCTGTAGAAAGTATTTGTAAAAAAACTAGAGCAAAAATAGGGGATACAAAACTTCTGATAAAAGTAGGGTATTTTTCAAAGGGACAACAAGGACTGTTGGTAGATATTGTGAAAAGAGTTCTGCCCATTATTGATGGAATTTCAGCTATAAATACTATCCCTGCTCCAGTGGTTAATGAAAAAGGTGGACAGGCGTTACCTGGTTCCTCTGCCAGATTAGTGGCCGGAATTTGTGGAGCATCTATTAAGTGGGCAGGGTTGGATATGGTTAAAAGGTTAAAACAGCTGCGCGAAAGATGGGGGGAAAATTTTGCCATAATAGGAGTGGGAGGAGTGATGAGTGTGGAAGATTACATGGAGTATAGAAAGGTTGAGGCAGATGCGGTCCAGTCCGCAACAGGAGCAATGTGGAACCCATATTTGGCACAGGAGATTAAGAAAATGGAGAAAGAAAAAGAGACTTTGATAGAAAAATTAGCAGAAAAAGAAACCTATTTGGTTGGATAAATGACTTTTCCTTGAGGCGGATTCAAAACTTCACCGTCTTTACAAACTACTTTTCCATTTAAAACCACTCTTTTTATTTTTCCAGTGACCTTTTTCCCTTCAAAAGGAGTCCAGGCGCATTTGGTAAATAAGCGTCTAGCGTCTAGTGTATAGTTTCTAGTTGGGTCTACCTCTACCACGCTGTCAAACTGTTGCGGAATATTAAAAATTTTCCTGGGATTAGTGTTAGTTAGCTGGATTAATTTATCTACGGTCAATCTACCTTCACTTATTGCTGTTAATAAAAGCGGCAGGGTGGTTTCCAAACCAGGCACGCCATTAGGGGGTGGGGTATTGGCTTTTTCCTCTTTGGTGTGAGGAGCGTGATCTGAGGCAATGGTGTCTACAGTACCATCAGTTATGCCTGTCCATAATGCCTCCTGGTCTGTTTTAGTCGCCAGCGGAGGTCTCATTATTCCAAAAGATCCCAGAGTTTTTTGGTCATTTTCTGTTAAGAAAAGATGATGGCAAGTCACCTCGCAAGTTATACTCAAATTATCCTGTTTCGCTTGTCTTATCAAACTAAGCTCACTTGCTTGAGAAACATGACAAACGTGTAATTTGTTGCCAAATTGCCCGGCCAAATCAATAGCTTTTTTTAAGGTAGGGCCTTCCGCGTGTACCATTAAAACTTTATCTTGGGGCCAGCGGACAAAAATATCCTTGAGGATTATTTTGTCTTCAATAAGGAGTGTACCGGTGGTGTGATTCATGTAAACTTTTAAACCAAAGACTTTACCCTTAACCTGTTTAAAATATTGAGTGGACTTTGAAGTTGCCCCAAAGTGGAACCCAACATCACAATAAATTCTAGAACTCATGTTGTCATGCCGAACTTGTTTCGGCATCTTATGTTGCGGATCCTGAAACGAGTTCAGGATGACACTTTGAGTAAGTGTCATCTTTTTCTCCAAAGCCCCAGGAGTAATTGTGGGCTCAGGATTATTAGGCATGTCCAGGATACATGTATATCCACCGGCAATAGCAGCCTTAGTGCCGGTTTCAAAATCCTCTTTTTGAGTTGCCCCTGGTTCTCTTAAATGAACATGGGTATCAATAAGACCTGGAAGAGTTATCATACTATTTTCACTATTTGGCCAAAAATTTCTCTGCTTCTTTAACTTGTAATGAAGTAATTTTTTGATGCTTTTTCAAAATAGAAATAATATCATATATGTCAGCTAAGCAGTAGCATTTATAGCCTTTTTGCTTCATTACTAAAGGTCCACCCTGACCCCGATCTAAAAGAACAATAATATCTTTTACAACTAACCCTTCATCTTCCAGGGGTTTTATTGTTTCCAATTTAGACGCTCCATCAGAAATAACATCATCAATTAACACAACTCTTTCTTTGGGTTTGAAGACACCTTCAATCATTTTTGTTGTACCATGATTTTTAGCTTCTTTTCTGGTATAAATCATTCTTTCATTAAATATTACCGAGATGGCTGTAGCAATAGGAATTCCCGTGTAAGGAATACCAGCGATCAAGTCATGTTTAATGGCGGATAAATTGGTAAAGTAAGCTTTTGCTACTTGTTTTAGGATAGATGGATAGGAACATAAGAAACGCAGATCCAGATAATAAGGTGAAATTTTCCCCGACTTTAATTTAAATTTACCAAATTTAATAGCACCGATTTTATAAAGCAGTAAGATTAAATTTTCTTTTTGCTTGGCAACTTTTTGTGAAGTATTCATCTTTTAAGAGAGTCTACAATTTCCTGATGCAATTTTAAAGTGGTCTTTCTCGGATTAGGAGCAAAAATTATGGCCCGAGATGAGGATACAATAATCCCTTGACCTCTATTGTTAACCCCTGCTAATACAGTTTTCTCAACATTTCCTCCCTGCGCGCCAACACCTGGAATAAGTATGGGGACGTCGTCCCCAATAATTCCTCTGACAATTTTTAACTCCTCAGGATATGTTGCTCCAACTACTACTCCGACGTTGCCATTTGTATTCCATGTCATCACATGTTCTGCAACCACCTGATATAAAGGTTTTCCACAAACCAACAAGTCCTGAAATTCTTGAGCGCCTGGATTGGAGGTTCTAACTAAAACCAGTACTCCTTTACCTTTTCTTTCTAAAAATGGCTGAATTGCCTCTTTGCCCAAATAGGGATGTACAGTGATTGCATCAGCCCCTAAATTATCAAATGCCTCTTTAGCGTAGCCCTCATTGGTATTGCCTATATCTGCCCTTTTGGCATCTAAAATCACGGGAATTTGGGGATAATTTTTTTGAATATATTTGATAATTTGCTCCAAGGATTTCCTACCAATTAAGCCTGCTGCTTCATAAAAAGCACTATTTGGTTTATATGCGCAAACTAAGTCAAAAGTTTGATCGACAATTAATTTATTAAATTTAAAATCAGCTTGGTCTAATCCGACACAGACAAATTTCCCCTCAGCCCATTTCTGGGAAATTTTTGTTAAAAAAGTTAATTTGGTCATTGGATTTTTTTAAGGATAGCCTAAATGCCGAATCCTTTGCAAGAGCAAGATTGCTGTGATATATTGCAAGCACGATGAATAGTAGGGCTATCCCGTACCTGAGGCTTTTTTTTCTACTGACTTTTTTGTCTGTTTTATTTTTGGCCTTTGACAGTTTCCATCTTTTGAACTTACCAAAAAAAGCGGCTGCTTATCTAACCAATCCTGTCTCTTTTAGGGTATATAGCAGTTATCAAACTATTTCCAAACAACTTTTCTTTATTTTTGCAGCCAGGTTTGCAGCTCAACAAAACTCCGCTCTAAAAGAACAAATCGGCCAACTTTTATCGGAAAATGCCAAGCTAAGAAGGGAAGTTTCGGAAACCAAATCACTGCTGCTACAGCAAAAAAAAATTGACCCCAGAACTTACAATCTTTTGGCAGCCAGACCAATCGGCTTGACCAGATATTTGAGAATAGATAAAGGCTCAGCTGATGGAGTTAAAGTAGGACAGGCAGTAATTTTTCAGGACAGCTTTTTAGGCAGAGCGGTGGAGGTATCTACCAAAGTTGCTAATGTTCAGCTGATTTCTGACCCTGATTCTAAAATGGCTGCTTTTTCTCAAGGTTTGGAGGGAGTAGCCAAGGGAGTGCTGGTGGGTCAGTTTGGAACGGAAAGTTTGCTGGATAAAATCCTGCATGAGGAAACTATCAAAGCAGGAGATTTGGTTTATTCCGAGGGTACTGAAGGAAACTTACCCAGAGGATTAATTTTGGGCAAAGTGGTTGAGGTTAAAGGGGAAGAGAATGAGGTTTTTAAACAGGCCAAAGTTGTACCGGTTTTTGATATCAGAGACTTGGAACTGGTGTTTGTGATTATAGAATGAAGACGCTTATCGCTATCTTAATAATTGCATCTTTTTTGCAGTCTACCATCATGCCGGTGGATTTAGTGCTGATTATTTTAATCTGCCGCAGCTTTATAAAAGAAGAAGATAAAAATTTATACCTGACTTTTGCTTTTGGATTGTTAGTGGCTCACCTTAATGGTAATTTAATAGGAACTCAAAGCATCATTTACCTGGTCACTATTTTTGCAACACATCTTATCCAAAGATCCAGATTTGCCAAAAATTGGATACTGATTATACCCTTAAGTTTGATATTTTTTTCTCTGAATACTGCGACACTATCAGTTTTGACTAATCAATCTATTCAGCTGTTTCCTAAAGTAGTTTGGGAAACTTTGTTAATTGTGCCAGCCTTTCATTTATTAAGAATTTGGGAAGAAAGATTTATTCCCAAAAAAGATATTAAATTAAGAGTCTAGACTATGGTTAAAAAAAGAAGACATCTCGGCTTCGGCTTTATAGATGAGATCTCAAAAATTACCTCCAAAAATACCTCTTTTAAAAAAAAAGAGAGAGAGTGGCAAGATAGCTTAATCCCCAATTTTGACAGTAATTTCCCCACAAATTTAGTTTTCAGTGAAGTGAGAATAACTATTTTTATAAGTTTTTGCGCAGTAGCTTTCTTTATCTTATTTTTAAAAATTTTCCATCTGCAAATTATTGAGGGTAAATTAAACCGAGAGCTGGCTGATGGCAACAGAATCCAGATCAAAATTATCCATGCTCAAAGAGGAGCAATTTTTGACAGAAACGGTACAGTTTTGGCAGCCAACTCTCCGGCCTTTAGACTGCTTGATAAAAATACCAACAAAACAAAGGTCATTACCAGACAGGAGGCTTTAGAGTTGGAGGTTAACAATGACCCAGCTTCTTTAGATTTGGAAGTGGATAATGTCAGAACGTATCCGTTAGGTGAGATGACAGCTCATGTGGTGGGAATGGCGGGCGAGATCTCGCCTTCCCAACTGCAAGATAACAATTACCAAGGATACAAAATGGGTGATCGGATTGGTCAAGAAGGGATTGAATCTTTTTACGAAAAACTTTTGCGCGGTAAAGACGGAGGAGAGATTTTAGAAGTGGACTCTTTTGGGAAAAAACTGAGAACGCTCAGAAAAGAGCCGGCTGTGGCAGGAAAAAATATTTATTTGACAATAGATGCAGATTTGCAGCAAAAGCTATATAACCTGTTAAAAGAACAGACTGTCAGAGTAGGCAGTTGTTGTGCGGCAGCCATAGCTGTTGATCCACAAACAGGCCAGATTTTGGCCTTGGTTTCTTTGCCTTCTTTTGATCCTAATATTTTCAGCCAAAACTTTGATGAATCTGCCATCAGTGAGGTTTTTTCTCAAGCCTCCGCTCCCATTTTAAACAGGACTATTTCCGGAACCTACCCGCCGGGTTCCACCTTTAAGATTGTGTCTGCTTTGGCTGCTTTGGAGTCAGGCAAAATTACAGCTGGGACAATTTTTATAGATAATGGAGTTTTATATCTGGATACATACAAGTTTTCCAACTGGTATTTTAACCAGTATGGCAAAACAGAGGGAGCCCTAGATTTGGTAAAAGCTATTCAAAGGTCAAATGACATCTATTTTTACGAGGTGGCCAGAAAGATTGGCGAAAAACAGTTGATAGATTGGGCCAAAAAATTAAACTTTGGTAAAAAGCTTAATATTGATTTACCGGCCGAGGAACCAGGCCTGGTGCCTGATCCAGATTGGAAGGAAAAAACTATTAACCAGGTTTGGTATCCCGGAGACACCCTGCATATGGCCATCGGACAGGGTTTTGTTTTAACCACACCTTTGCAAATTTTAGGAGCTACCTCTTTTATTGCTAATAATGGCACTTTGTATAAGCCGCAGCTGGTTTCTAAAGTTACCGATGGAGACAGAGTAATATCTAATTTTAGTGCCAAAACTCTAATATCTAAATTAGTGTCTCAGGATAAAATACAAACTGTTCAGGCAGGTTTGGAAAAAGTTCCTCAGGTAGGTGGTACAGCCTGGCCGTTTTTTACATTTCCCATTAAAACTGCAGGTAAAACCGGGACTGCTGAATATGGTGATCCAAAAGGTAAAACTCATGCCTGGTATACAGCTTATGCTCCCGCGGATGATCCCAAAATTGCCATGACAGTTCTAATAGAAGGAGGAGGAGAAGGATCATCTGTGGCAGCCCCAGTTGTTAAGGAAGCTTTCAGGTATTATCTTTCAGAGGATAAAAATAATTTAATAAAAGATGTTTACATCCCGGCTACAGATTCCGGAAGGAGTTTGGGGGAATAACATTAACTCTCTTCATATCTTCATGTTGACAAACTATTTACGATCGTGAATACTATGATCAAATGTTTACTAAAAAAAGCCTTACTAATTTTGTTCTGCTGACTCTAGAGAAGTCTGTTGATGGTTATATTAGATTTGAACATTTTGCATATAACCCACATCTTTATGCGCATTATGGTTGGTGGGATAGACCTTTGAGAAAATCAGCCTTAGCGCTAACCATGAAAAGATTAAGAGAGAATGGGTTAGTTGAACTGGTTGATGATAAGGAGTTGATTATCAGACTTACAGACTCAGGAAGAGATAAGGCTATCTGGACAAAAATGAGGTTAATTGATGAGCCGTGGGATGGAAAATGGAGGATAGTGATATGGGATATCCCTGAGAAACGAAGAGTGGCGCGGGACCTATTAAGGTATAAGCTAAAATGGTTAGGATTTAAGCAGCTACAAAAAAGTGTTTGGATAACCAAGAAAAACTGCACTCAAGTTCTGAGGGATTTTATCAAAAAAATGGGAATAAAGGATTGGGTAGTGGTAATTGAATCAGATAATGTAGATTTTTAATCAAAGTGTTTACGATCGGAAACAAAATGAAAGCTCATCATTGGGGATTAATATTTGCCGCAGTTTCACCTATTGCCTCAAGTATTGCCACTGTTTTCGGGGGAGGGGCGGTCAAACTTTTAAATCCATTTATCACAGCAAGTTTTGGCCCACTTTTGGCAGCAGTAATACTGTTTGCCACTTTATTTATAAGAGGAAGTAAACTAAGTCTTCAGCAAATAAAAAAACATCATAAAGACTTAATCTTTCTGATAATTTCCCGACAAATTTTAGGGCAATTATCATTCTCCATAGGATTAAGCTTAACAGATTCAATAAAGGCCATCTTTTTCACCAAAGCCGAGCCATATTTTGTGCTTTTTTGGTATTGGGTTTTTGCAAGAGAGAAAGTAAGACCAAAACACTTATCATTACTTAGTTTGCATATTTTCGGTGCTATTCTGCTTTCAACAGGAGGTAAGTTGGGAAGTTTAGGAAGGGCTCAGCTAGGGGATCTGTTTATTATCATGGCAATGATTTTTTTTGCTCTATCATATTTTCCTGCCACCAAACTCGCCAAAAATTTAGGAGCGACTCAAACCAATAGTTTAATGCTTTTGACAGGCGGACTGGTAATTTTGCCTTTTGCCATCGTCTTCTCAAACCCCACTGTTTGGTCTCAAACTTTAGGATGGACTTATTTGCTTTTGGCCACAATAATTTTCTTTATATTTAGCCTGACTCTTTGGTTTGCATCTTTAAAAACTGTTAAAGGTTGGATTGTGTCAGCCTTAAGAAGTTTAGGGCCTTTAGTTGGTGCCCCCTTTGCATATTTTTTATTCAGAGAAAGTCTAAACTCTACCCAAATAGTTGGTGGTATCATAGTTTTAATAACATCATTTTTCATAGCAAGAGAACATCTAAAAAACATAAAATGAATAATATTGCTTATCTTTTGGCACTACACTCTATAAATGGTTTAGGGCCAATCAGGCTTAAAGCCTTGTTAGATTATTTTAAAGATCCCAAACTGGCTTGGGAAGCCAGTGGTGGGGAACTGAAAAAAGCCGGGGTACCACAAAGTGTGGCAGAGTTGTTGATGGAAACAAGAAATAGTTTAGATCCTCAAAAATATTTAGATGAAATTAAAAAAAGTGGCATAAAATGGATGAGTATATTTGATGATGACTACCCTAAACTTTTAAAAGAAATTTATGATCCGCCGGTTATTTTTTATTATAAAGGTGAAATTTTAAAAGATGACGAAAATGCAGTTGGGGTGGTGGGAACCAGAAAAATGACGGGTTATGGTAGGGCAGTCACAAAACAACTGGTGGAAGAATTGGTTTTGGCTGGATTAACCATTGTGTCAGGTTTGGCAAGAGGAGTAGATGCCCAGGCTCACTCTACTGCCTTGGAAAATAATGGTAGAACTATCGCTATTTTGGGTGGGGGATTAAATAAAATCTATCCGCCTGAAAATGGCCAGCTGGCTGAGAAAATAATAGATGGTCATGGAGCAGTAATTTCCGAATTTCCTCCAGATTATCCCTCTTTGCCAGGTAATTTCCCCTCCAGAAACAGAATTATAGCCGGTTTATCTAAAGCAGTGTTGGTGACTGAGGCAGCTGAAGATAGCGGTTCTTTAATTACAGCCAAATTAGCCGTGGAACAAGGTAGGGAGGTTTTTGCTGTGCCTGGTCCAATCACCTCCTCTTTGTCCAAAGGGCCGATTGATCTTATTAAACTGGGAGCAAAAGCGATCTTTGATGCCCAAGAGATTTTAGATGAAATGGGCATGGGTAAAGTTAAAAGTTCAAAGTTAAAAGTAAAAAGTGTGGAGGAGCTTTCAAAGGAGGAGAGGTTAGTTTGGGAGTGTCTGGAAAATGACACTTTACACATCGATGAGATTGGCAGGAAGTTAAATGTTAAAGCAGCAACTATTTCGGCCCTACTTATTAAAATGGAGATTAAGGGGATTGTACAAAATCTGGGCAATGGAAATTATTGCCGGAAATGAGATAATAGTTGTATGCCCAAGCTGCCGCTGCATTTAATAAAATTCTGGTATCCGGAAGCCGTAGAAGTATTTTTAAGAAGCTGGAAAAATACCATCCTGTTTTTGGAAGAGGATTTGGCAGTGGGACTGATGTGGCAGTTGCTTTTTGCTCCTCTTTTTCATGATGCCACCGTTGTGGGCA
>MFDM01000003.1:19687-20991 GCA_001776905.1 Candidatus Daviesbacteria bacterium RIFCSPLOWO2_01_FULL_39_12
TCGTCATGGGACTTTTTGCCTTTGCATTAGCCACCGTTATCATTTTGATATTAAGCCTGTACTGGTTTACCCTGCCTGTTTTTGTGGTTTTAAACAAGCCTCCTTTCATACATGCTGGTTTATTTTTTGCAGGGGTAGGACTTTTTCTAATTCATACCTTCACTCATCCTCACAAAAAGGTTTGGCAGATAAAGGAAGGGGAAGATTTTTGGGCTGCTGCCAAAGTCAAGAAAACGCAACTGACATTCAATAAGCTGGTGTCTTTATTTGAGGTGAGCTACCTGTTGGATTTATTAGAGCTTAAAAAAGATGATCTGCCTCAGGCAGATTTTAATAATTGGCAGGAAGTAAGTAAGCAGGCTTTTGATTTGGCCAAAAAAAGCGGCAGTGATTATATCAAAGCCAGCCATTTATTTGTGGCAGCAGTTTTGAACATTCCCCAAATCGATAACCTGTTATTAAAATTTGAGCTTACCCCGTCCGACTTTAAGGATTGTCTGAATTATTTAGAGCTAAAGAGTAGGTTTTGGAGAAGAGTTTGGCTTTGGGATGAGGATTTCTCCATTCGTCACCTCAAAGGTGTTAATAGGGGATGGCTGGGGGCGCCCACCCCTCTTTTGGATTTGGTATCTGAGGATTTGACAAAAGTTGCCGCCAGAGTCGGCTTCCCGGAGTTAATCAGTAAAAAAGAAGTGGTCTCAGAGATAGTCAATATTTTATCTCAGATAGGCAGCCAGAATGTAGTTTTGGTGGGACCGGCCGGAGTGGGCAAAACTTCACTAATACAAGAGCTGTCCAGGCAGATTGTCTCGGGGGATGCTCCACCGGCCTTGGCCACCAAAAGAGTGGTGGTTTTGGATTTAGCCAAGCTGTTATCGGGCATGAGAACGCAGGGGGATTTGGCAGACAGAGTCTCGGAGATTTTTGAAGAGATTAAATTTAGCGGCAATGTCATTTTGGTGATTGAGGAGTTTCATGAGATGGGTATGGGTGAGGTGGGAGGCAGTTTAAATTTGTATTCATTGATGCAAAGTTATTTGGAATCTGACACCTTCCAATTCATTGCCACCACAGAAGCTGAAAATTATGCCAAAATTATTGAACGAAATGCCAGTTTTGCCAGAATTTTTCGAAAAATAGAAATTCCGCCGGTGGGTATAAATGAGACCCTGAAGATACTGCAATATCAGGCCATTGCCGCAGAAAGAAACACTCGAGTTAAAATATCCTATTTGGCTTTGAAAGAGGCGGTAGGGTTGGCAGCCAGATTAGTCCATGATCGGGTTCTGCCTGATTAAGCAATA
>MFDM01000003.1:21047-26089 GCA_001776905.1 Candidatus Daviesbacteria bacterium RIFCSPLOWO2_01_FULL_39_12
AGAAAGTGAGATCCACCAAAGATTTATCGGGCAGGAAATTGCGGTCAAGGTGATCTCAGACAGTCTGCGTCGTTCTGTCACCGGCATCAGAGAACAAAACAGGCCGATTGGCTCATTCCTGTTTGTCGGTCCAACAGGGGTGGGTAAAACAGAGCTAGCAAAAACTTTGGCTGAAGTTTTCTTTAAAGATCCACAATCATTTTTAAGGTTTGATATGTCAGAATATCAAACACCTGAGGCTGTGGGTAGGCTGTTGGGGACTGAGGAAGAGGGTGGACACTTGACTGAGTCTGTCAGAAATAGGCCTTATGCGCTGTTACTTTTAGATGAGTTTGAAAAAGCAAGTTCTCAGATTTTAACCTTATTTTTACAGGTTTTGGAAGATGCCAGGTTGACTGACAGCATGGGAAGGGTGGTTGATTTTTCAAATACCATTATTATAGCCACCTCAAATGCTGCCTCTTTAACTATTGCCAAAGGGTTGGAAGCTGGAAAGAGTCTGGATGATCTGGATAAAACTGTCAATGGTGAGCTGTTAACAATTTTTAAGCCGGAGCTGATAAACAGATTTGATGATGTGGTTTTGTTTAGGAGTTTAACAGAAGGTGAACTGGAAAAAATTGTGAAGCTGAAACTGACCCAGCTTCAAGCTCAGCTTAAAGAAAAAGGGTATCTGGTGGAGTTTGACGGTGGGCTGGTGAGTGAGTTAGCCAAAAAAGGTTATGATCCGGTCTTGGGAGCAAGACCTTTAAGAAGGTTACTTCAAGATACACTAGAATCCAAACTTTCCAGAATGATTTTGGAAAATAAACTCATAAAAGGAGAAGTATTTAAAGCAGGGTTAGAATTGTTATAACCACAAAAATATGAACAATCTGATTTTATACCATTTCGTTGTACGATCGCACACTTAAATGTATTACAAGCTACAAACAGGGTGTGTACATGTTGCTTAATGAATAGTGTATTATTAAATATATCTGCCCATGAAGTTAAGTTTAATTTTAATTTTCCTATTAGTATTACCCTCTGTTGTTTCTGCCAGAGTTACTCCTAATGATTATTACCAACAAAGTAGGGCTAATTTTGAGTCCCAACTTAGTAAGATTTCTGATGTGGGGAAAAGGGATAAAGTAAAACAAGCTGATCAGCTGCTTTATGATATTAATCAAAAAGTTTGCTCAAGATTTGATGAAGATTTAAACAAGCTCTCCGTAATTTTAGAGGAGCTGAAAAGAAGAAATGGAGTGACAGAAACCGTAGTGGCTTTTGGACAGGGGGATACACAGCTAGATACTGCAGCTTACTGGCTAAACTATGCAGCAGAAGCTGTAGCTTATCAAAAAATTCAGGATTATACTCCTTCTCTTAATTTGTCAAGTTTATCAGGATCATTTACAATTCAAATTAATTCCCTTAAAGGAGATTTAGGGGTGTTAAAAAATAAAATCTTAAGAGCCAAATCAGAGGTTAAAAAGGCAGTTGATCAGTATGACAAGTAATATCTATGGGTAAGATAATTTTTATAATAATTATAACCATTATACTAAGTGCAGGCTTATTTTTACTTTTTAAAGGCAAATTTATCAGCCAAAAAAGTTCGCCAACTTCCAAAGTTTATTCAGAGGATCTGGTAGAAGTTACACCAACCCCCACTCCAATCCCAACACCATATAAAATTGATTACAAAATGAATTTAAATGGGGAGTTGGAAAGCGTTAATCCCCAGGTTTTGGATGAGGATTTTTCTGATCTTGAGTCGCTAGTAAAATCAATTTAAAAGTTGAAGTATTGACAACTCCAGTACAATTATCCCATTGTAGTAGTTAAATAATATGCAAAATTTAGTTGTGGTGGAAAGTCCAACCAAAGCCAGGACGCTACAAAGATTCCTGGGATCCGAGTTTCAAATAGAAGCTTCGATGGGGCATGTGCGGGATTTACCAAAATCGGAGTTTGGGGTAGATGTGGAGCATGATTTTAAACCTGAATATGTAATTCCTAAGGATAAAAGGAAAAATGTCAATATATTGAAAAAATTAGCCTCCTCTGCCAAGACTTTGTATCTGGCCACAGATCCAGATCGAGAAGGTGAAGCAATAGCCTGGCACATTTCCGAATTACTGCGTAATTCGGAAAAACCAAGCTCCAAGCTCCAAGTACCAAACGAAATTCACCGTGTGGTCTTTCATGAAATAACTGAGGGTGCAATTAAAGAAGCTTTTAAGCACCCTCATGAAATAGATCTAAAACTGGTTGATGCTCAGCAAGCCAGAAGAATCTTAGATCGACTTGTTGGATACAAATTGTCTCCATTGCTTTGGCAGAAAGTTAAGAAGGGTTTATCTGCGGGTAGAGTTCAGTCTGTGACTTTAAGACTGATTGTAGAAAGAGAAAGGGAGATAGGCAAATTTAAACCAGTTGAATACTGGATAATCGAGGCAGAACTAAGCAAACACCTCCGAGGTGAGACTAAGGATGCATTTATTGCCACTCTGATTGAAAAAGATGGGAAAAAGGTGGAAATTAAAAATAAGCAGGAAGCAGATGGGCATGTTAAAAATTTGGAAAAAGCCAGATATTTTGTTTCCAAAATTACTCAAAAAGAGCTCAGGAGATACCCATATCCTCCTTTTATCACATCTACATTGCAGCAGGTAGCCTCCAATAGATTGGGTTATTCTGCCAAAAAAACCATGATGTTGGCTCAGGCTTTATACGAGCAAGGCTTTATTAGCTATATGAGAACAGATTCAGTTAATTTGTCACCTTCTGCCATAGCTTCTGCCCGCTCCTATATTGAGCAATATATCGGTAAGGCTTACCTACCCAAAGTGGCCAGAGTTTACAAATCAAGATCCAAAAATGCCCAAGAAGCTCACGAGGCGATCAGACCCACAGATGTTGAAGTTAAAGGTGAAGGGCTAAGGGGAAAGGGGTTGAACAGAGATCACCAAAGATTATATGACTTGATCTGGAAAAGATTTGTAGCTTGTCAGATGTCTGAGGCTCTCTTAGACCAAACAACTGTGGATGTGACCGCCGCCGCTTATTTGTTAAGAGCAACTGGGAGCGTGATTCGATTTGAGGGTTGGTTGAAGTTATATGGTAAAGAGGCTGATGAGAACTCGTCTCGCGAAGCGGGTGAAGACGATAAAAAACAAGCCTTACCTGATCTTTCCGAAAATGATCCGCTCAATCTTCTTCAGCTTATTCCCAACCAACACTTTACAGAGCCTCCTCCCAGATATAATGAAGCATCGCTCATTAAAAAACTAGAGGAGCTGGGGATAGGCCGTCCTTCAACTTATGCTCCCATTATTTCTACAATTTTGGACAGGTTTTACGTAGAAAGGCAGGAAAGAAAATTTATCCCCACTTCTTTGGGATTTGCTGTCACGGATTTTTTAATAGAATTTTTTCCCAATATCGTAGATTATTCATTTACTGCCAAAATGGAGGATGATCTGGATGAAATTGCCAGAGGAGAGATCAAGTGGCAGCCTATTATCCGGCAGTTTTATAGCCCATTTGCAGAAAGGGTGGAAAAAGCTGCCATCCATGCTGAAAAAATCAAAATGGAGGTAGAATTGGCAGGGAAAAAGTGCCCTGAGTGCGGGAATGAATTAGTTATCAGAATAGGTAAATTTGGTAAGTTTTTGGCCTGTTCAACTTTTCCCAAGTGTAGACACACGGAAGCAATTGAGGAAAAAATTGATGCCAAATGTCCTTTGGATGGGGGGCAAATTGTGGTCAGGCATACCAGAAGAGGAAAAACCTTTTACGGCTGCAAAAACTGGCCGGTCTGTAAATTTGCCAGCTGGACAAAGCCAAAGAGCGAAAAAATGGCCGTTGACAAAGATTAAACTCCTGGTATTATATTAGGGGCCTCAAAATCCTTCGACTTCGCTCAGGACGGATCGATCCCCCAAAAAAAATGAAATACATTTTTGTCAGTGGTGGAGTGATTAGTGGTATTGGTAAAGGCACAACAGCTGCCTCTATTGCCTTCCTTTTAAAATCCGCCGGTTATAAGATTGCCCCCATCAAGTTTGAAAATTACCTTAATTTGGATGCCGGAACCATCAACCCAATAGAACACGGTGACCCCTTTCTTTGTGAAGACGGTACGGAAGCAGATATGGATATTGGCACTTATGAGAAGTTTTTGGATGAGGATATGGGTAAAGCCAACTTTGTCACCATGGGCCAAATTTACCAGACTGTCATAGATCGGGAAAGAAGGTTTGAATATGATGGTGAAGACGTGGAAGCAATCCCCTATATTACTAATGAAATTATTGACAGGATTAATAATGCGGGCAGAGTGAAGAATGCCGATATTGTCATTATTGAACTGGGGGGAACAGCTGGTGAGTATCAAAATGTTTTCTACTACGAGGCATCCAGGATTATGACTTTGCAAAAGCCGGGTGATGTTTTGCATATCCATGTTTCCTATGTGCCCACTCCTCCTCATCTGGGCGAACCTAAAACCAAACCAACCCAGTTGTCTGTTCGAACTTTAAACTCCATGGGAATTCAGCCGGACTTTGTGATTGCCAGATCGGAAAAATATTTAGATCAAAGAAGAAGAGAAAGGTTTGCCCTATTTTGTAACATGAGGCCGGAGGATATTATTTCCAATCCTGACCTCACCACAGTTTATGAGATACCTGTTGTTTTACACAAACAGAATCTGGAAGCAAGCATCCTGCAAAAGCTGGGGTTGAAGGTCAGAAAACCCAATTTGGAGCCTTGGGAAAAATTGGTTGAGAAAATAAAGATGGTAAGAGGCCTGTCCGCCGATCGGCGGATTGAAATTGCCATTGTAGGCAAGTATTTTGGTACAGGAGATTATCAGCTGAGGGATTCTTATGCTGCGCTTTTGGATGCCATTGATCATGCCAGTTGGGGAGTGGGAATTGGCATCAAAACAAAATGGATAGATGCGGAAAAGGTGGAGAAGGAAGGAACGGAGATTATTGGTAATCCTGACGGGTTAATTGTGCCCATTGGCTGGGGAGTAAGAGGGGCGGAAG
>MFDM01000003.1:26122-38590 GCA_001776905.1 Candidatus Daviesbacteria bacterium RIFCSPLOWO2_01_FULL_39_12
AGCCTCATATGCCAGAGATAGAAAGATTCCTTATTTAGGGCTATGCTATGGAATGCAGCTCGCTGTAATCGGCTTTGCCAGGGATGTAATAGGGTGGAAAGATGCCAATACCACGGAAAATGATAAAAAAACCAAGCATCCGGTAATACACCTGATGCCCAAACAGAAGAAATTTATGGCCAAAAGAGCATACGGAGGAACCATGAGATTGGGTTCTTGGGATGCCATGGTTAAAAAAGGTACCAGAGCTTATGAAATATACAAAAAGTATGGGCAGCTGAAAAATGCCGAAGGCTTAACATCAGAAAGACACAGACACAGATATGAGTTTAATAACCAATTTTCTCAGGATTTTGAAAGCAAGGGTATGATACTTTCAGCCAAGTCTGTTGCGGAGGATCTGGTAGAAATAATAGAACTGCCACAAAATTCACATCCTTTTTATATGGCTACTCAAGGTCATCCGGAATATAAATCCCGACCCCTTAAACCTCACCCCATATTTCTGGCCTTTATAGAGGCAGTAAGCAAAAAGTAAGCAATGAGCAAAGGCTATCTGATTGTTTTTGAGGGGATTGATGGTTCAGGAAAAACTACCCAGATTGAATTCCTAAGCCAATATTTAGCCACGCAAGGCCAGGCCTTGCGTGCGTGGGGAGTGAAGGTTATAAGTTTTCCCCAATATGGCCAAAATGAATATGCGGATAGGATTTCGGATTATCTTTCCGGAAAGTTAGGAAAATTATCTGATATCGATCCATATGAAATGGCAAAGCTTTATGCTTCTGATAGAAAAACTGTTAGGGATTTAATTAAGGGATGGCTTAAGAGTGGAAAATTAGTTATTTCCAACAGGTATATCTCATCAAACAAAGCTCATCAAGGTGCTAATTTGCCAAAAGAAAAAAGAGCGGAATTTTTTAAATGGCTTGATGAATTGGAGTATCAGACTAATGGTATGCCAAAACCGGATTTAACCATTCTTTTAAAAGTGGATCCAAAAGCGGGACAAGAAAATTCCCAAAAAGACCACAAAGTGGATATCCATGAAAAAAGCCTAGAGCATGAACAAAAAGCAACCCAAATTTATCTGGAACTTTCAAAAAAGGAAAAAAACTGGACTGTTGTAAATTGTATGAAGGATGGTAAAATGAAGCCCAAAGAGGAAATTTATCAGCAAATTTTAAGAATTCTACATGGACAAGTTTTTGGGAATTAATCCGAAAATATTAACAAGAGCGGAAATAGTTCTAATAGCGATTTTGGCACTGGCCGCGTTTTCTTTAATTCTAACCAGATATGTTAATCCGGATTTTGTCCCTCTTTTTAATCTGAAAAGACTTCAGGAAAAAGTTTTTTTAAATACCAAACCTAGTCCTGAATCTAAGGTGGAATACATGACCTTTCTACTAAATGTCAGATTGGATGAGATTAAATATATACTTAGCAGAAAGAAATATGATTATTTATTATCTACATCCTTAAGATATTCAACGCTGGCCGGGGAAACAACAGAGCTGATCATTGCCAACAATTTAAAAGATCAGGCAGAGCCCTTAAAAAATCAATTTTTATACCATAAACAGATTTTACATGATCTATACGTCTCTTACCCAAAAAATACCGATAATGTGGAGTATAAATATTTAGAGGATGATATTAATTATTTGGATATTTACTTAAATAAGTTATCAAGATTAAAATAACAGAGAAGAAAAATTATGCCTAAAAAAGTTACTTCTAATATAGTAGGTACTTTGCCTGACTGGGTAATAAAAGATTATATAAAGAAAAGAATTATCAAGATTGACCCCCTTCCTAAAGATTGGGAGGGATCAGTAGATGAGGTGACCATTGATTTTCATCTGGGAAATCAATTGCGGGTTTTTACCGGAGATGGCTGGGACATCATTGATACCAAATACACCACCAAGCAGGAAATGGAATCTATGATGAAACTGATAGAACTGAAACCCGGCCAGCCCTTTGTCTTATCTGATAAAGACTTTGTGATAGCCACAACTTTAGAAAAGTTAACCTTACCAAATGATATTGTGGGACATTTACATGGTAAGAGTTCATTAGCCCGTCTTGGTATTGCAGTTCATTCCACAGCAGCCAGATTTGATCCCGGATGGGACGGGCATCCGGTTTTGGAATTTGGCACTTTTTTAAAGGGTAAAAGAGTGGTTATTTATGAGGGGGCCCCGATTTGTGCTTTTTCTTTTGAAAAACTGGCAGCACCCGTTAAAAGGTCATATAAAAGTAGTCCCAATAATAGATACGGTGGATCCAGGCTGCCGGAAGTATCAAATATCATGGGGAGAAGAAAAAATGTCCGTTCTAGGTATAAATGAAATTCATAAAAGAATAAAAAAGCATGGCTTAATCAAAAATTTAGGTCAAAGGGAGTTAAAACATCCTGAAGGTGTGGGAATAGACCTAAGGCTTGGTTCAGTCCACAAAATAGTCAAAGGAGGAGCTTTTATAGAAGGCGACAGGCAACAGGCATTAGGCAGTAGAAAGGGAGTGGAGACAAAAGAAGTTGCAAAATTTAAGGATGGTGACGAGAATCATCCATGGATAGTTATAAAGCCAGGGGAATATTATTTAGTCCAGACTGTGGAAGAAATTAATACCCCCAAGGATTTGATGCCTTTGGTTCACACCAGAACTTCCCTTTTCAGATCAGGACTGTTACTTCTAAATTCCAAAACAGACCCGGGATATGTGGGGCAATTAACAATGGGACTTACCAACCTGTCTCCATTTCCTGTCAAGTTACAACTGGGGGCTCGCATTTGTAATATAGTTTTTCATAAAATAGAGGGGAAAACTGTTAAGTACAGAGGTCAGCATCAAGGTGGAAGAATTTCGCCAAAAAAAGTAGAAAGACAGGTTTAGTCGTCATTCCGAGGTCGCCTTTGGCGACCGTGGGAATCTTTACTAATCAAGATTGCCACGTCGCTTCGCTTCTCGCAATGACAGAAAGAAAAATGCCGAAACATAAGAATGAAGAGTATCAATATCTGGATTTGCTAAAAGATATCCTCAAAAACGGTATTGATAAGCCGGTTTTTAATAATCCCGGGGTGACCATCAGAAGCGTTTTTGGAAGACAATTAAGATTTGATTTAGAAAAAGGTTTTCCCCTTTTAACCACTAAAAAAGTCTTTTTAAGAGGGATTATTCATGAACTGCTTTGGTTTTTAAAAGGGGATTCCAATATTAAATATCTGGTGGATCAGGATGTCCATATCTGGGATGAGTGGGCCTATAAACCGTATAAGAAAGCCGCAGAATCTGGAATGGTTCCCAATCTTTCACAAGAAGATTTTATTAAAAAAATTAAGGATTTACCGAAAAACCATAAATTTGTCAAAGTGTGGGGGGATTTGGGCAATGTATATGGTGTTCAGTGGAGAAGATGGAAAACATCTGATAGAAGAGTGCTTGATCAACTGGGATGGGCCATAAATGAGCTCAAAACCACTCCTTTCAGAAAATCGATTGTGGTATCTGCCTGGAATCCGGAGTTTATTTATGAAATGGCCTCCCCCGGAAAATCCATGGCTCTGCCTCCTTGTCATACTCTTTACCAGCTTAATACCCAAAAAGACAGATTGTCTCTGCATCTTTATATGAGATCAGCAGATATTTTTTTGGGAGTGCCATTTAATATTGCCTCGTACGCTCTGCTCACTATGATGCTTGCTCAAGTGATAGGGTTGAAGCCAGGAGAGTTTATCCTTACTTTTGGAGATGTCCATATTTACTCGAACCACATTGATCAGGTTAAGGAGCAACTAAAAAGAAAACCAAGACCTTTTCCTAAAATGAAGATAAATTCCAAAATTAAAAATATAGATGATTTTACAATGGAAGATTTTATCCTGACTGGTTACGATCCTTACCCGCCAATAAAAGGCGAGGTAACGGTTGTAGGAGGATTTTAATGATAAGTATCATAGTTGCCGTTGCTGGGGAAAAAAGAGTGATTGGGAAAAAAGGGGCTTTGCCCTGGTATATACCGGCCGAGCTAAAAAGATTTAAAGAAATTACCATGGGACATCCAATTATTATGGGTAGGAAAACTCATGAATCTATTGGAAAAGCTCTGGCGGGACGAACAAATATTGTGATCACTCGTGACCCATCCTTTACAGCAAAGGATACAATTGTTGTTCATTCTTTGGAAGAAGCCCTTCGACTCGCAAAGAACGCTTCGGGCAATGACGAAATATTCGTCATTGGTGGAGGGGAAATTTACAAACAAGCTTTGCCCTTGGTAGATAAATTATATTTGACTTATATAGATAAAGCAATAGAAGGAGATGCCTTTTTCCCTGATTATTCTGAGTTCAAGAAGGTAGTCTCTGAATCAGACTGGCAAGTACATGAAGGAACAAGGTATAAATTTTTGGAGCTTGAAAGATAAGCCTTCCTCTGGTAGAATACTATTCATTACACACCCAAAGTTTAGTCTCTGACCACATGCTTTGGGGAGGATAAGCGGAGCTTGCGAGCTTCGCTCTAAAGAGACTTATGTACAAACTTCCTACATTACAGGAATTATTAGAAGCAGGTGTTCATTTTGGGCACCAGGTTAGGCGTGGGCATCCCAGAATGAGACCATATATTTATGGGGTCAGGGAAGGAGTGCATATTATAGATCTGACCAAGTCAGACCAGACACTGAAGGAGGCCTGTGAGTTTGTCTATAATTTAGGCAAAGAAGGAAAAATTCTACTCTTCGTCGGCACCAAAAAACAAGCCAGAGCCATTGTGGAAGAAGCGGCTAAAAGATTAGGTGCCCCTTATTTGATTCAAAGATGGATTGGTGGATTTTTAACCAATTTTGAGCAGATCAAAAAAAATGTCAAAATTTTAAAAGATTATAAAGATAAAAAGGAGAAAGGGGAACTTTCTCAATATACTAAAAAAGAACAGCTTTTGATTGACAGAAAAGTGGCCAAATTGGAAAAAGATCTGGGTGGAGTGGTAGATATGCCTGTTTTACCTGATGCCTTGTTTGTGGTTGATGCTGCCTCAGATGAAATTGCAGTTAGGGAGGCAAACAGAGTCGGAATTAAAGTGGTGGCTATTGCTGATTCAAACTGTGACCCAACCAAGATAGACTATCCGATTGCCGGAAATGATGATGCTATAAAATCTATTAAAATATTGGTGGAGACTGTAGCTGCTGCCTATGATGAGGGTAAGAAAGACGCGGGAAAGGTGGCTGCAAAAATTGCCAAGAAAGAGGAAAAAGAGGCCCTTCGACTCGCTGCGAACGCTTCGGGTAAACAGGATGAGGGGGTAGTGGATGAAGAGCTGGCAGTAGAAGTGGCAGCTGCAGAAGAAATGGTGGAGAAAAAAGCAGTTAAAGAGTCGGAAAGGGTGGTGACCTGATATGAACATAAGTGATATAAAAAAACTAAGGGAACAGACTGGGGCTGGGATTGCTGATTGTAGGGAGGCTTTAAAAGCTTCAGGTGGAAACATGGGAAAGGCCACAGAGTGGTTAAAGAAAAAAGGTTTAGATAAAGCTCAAGCTAAATCTGGTAGGGAAGTTAAGGCCGGAGTGGTAGATGTGTATTCCCACAGCGGCAAGGTGGGGGTTTTGGTGGAACTTTTGTGTGAAACGGATTTTGTAGCCAGGACAGAGGACTTTAAAAATTTAGCACATGAATTAAGTTTGCAAATTGCCTCCATGAATCCTTCCTCTGTTGAAGAATTATTAGCTCAGGAGTATATTAGGGATGCCGTAATGACTGTGGATCAGCTGGTTAAGTCAGTTAGTGGTAAACTGGGAGAGAATATACAAGTTGGCAGATTTGAGAGAATAGCACTAGGAGAATAAAAGTAATGGAAAGACTTAAAAAGTACAGATCGCCACTCTTGAAAGACGGAAGATTAAGAAAGGGTTGGGAGGAAATACCAATGGGGCCAGCTAAACTTGATCCACTAAAACCTTTTAGTACCCCAGGTTTAAGAATGGCAGGTCAACCTCCCAGGCTTGGGGAAGTTCATATTGGAATTCATCACATTAGGATTTTTAGAAGGGTGGCCTAGATGGATCCTGTACTAACTGACGTCAGCCAAAAGATAGAGCAAGCTCTGCACCATTTTAAGATGGAGATTGCCGGGATCAGGGCCGGCAGGGCTAATCCGGCTTTGGTGGAAAATATTTCGGTGGAAGCTTACGGAGAAAAGATGAAACTTATGGAGGTAGGTAATATTTCTGCCCCACAGCCCACCCTTTTAACAATCCAAGTTTGGGATGCATCAATTTTGCAAAATGTTATTAAAGCTATCCAGGAGGCTAATTTGGGATTAAATCCCTCAAATGAGGGAAATTTAATCCGCTTGCCTATTCCACCTTTGACAGCTGAAAGAAGAGATGAGTTTATCAAACTTTTGCATCTAAAAATGGAAAATGCGCGCGTTGAGATAAGACAAATCAGACACGATTTTAGAAATGAATGGAAAAAAACTCAAGAGGAAGGTCAATATGGGGAAGATGAATTTTTCAGAAGGGAAAAACTTTTGCAGGAGATGGTAGATAAAAAGATATTAGAAGTGGAAAGTTTAGGAAAGGCTAAAGAGGAAGAACTGGTACAAATATAGAGTCACTATGATATTTTCCATCGTCATCTTCATTATCACTTTACTAATTCTAGTTTTAGTCCATGAATTTGGACACTTTATCATGGCCAAAAAGTTCGGCATTAAAGTTTTGGAATTTGGTTTTGGTTTACCACCCAGAGTTTGGGGTAAAAAAATAGGCGAAACTTTATTTTCCCTAAATTTATTACCGCTGGGGGGATTTGTCAAACTGTTAGGGGAAGATGACCTGCCTGCCGGTAAGCAGGAAGCAGACAAAAAAGTATTGAATGACTCCAGATCTTTTGCTAAAGCCAAGGTGGAAAAAAGAATTGTAACTGTTTTAGCGGGAGTGGTGATGAATTTGTTGTTGGCATGGGTGCTGTTTTATTTTGTGATCATTCAACAGGGTTTCAGAATAATCTATCCCACAGCCGATCCCGGAGTATTTATTGCCAGAACTGAGACTGGTTTCCCGGCCCAGACAGCAGGAGTTAAAATAGGAGACCGACTTTTGACAATTAACGGCAAAAAGGTTGATGATGTGGAAGAAGCCGTTGCCGAAATTAAAGGAGCAAACGGTCAACCCCTCAGATTAGAACTGGCAGATTTGGAGGGTAATTTTAAAAGAGTAATTAGTCTAACTCCCAAGGAAAATACTAAAGGTGAAAAATTAATCGGAGTGGTATTTTCGCCGGTGGGATTTAAAGTTTACGAGACTTTTTGGGAAAGAATATTTTCCGGGGTTACTTATTCTTATGATTTAACCAGACTGACATTTGTAGGGTTGGGCAGACTCCTAGCTGATGCCATCACAGGCAATTTTGAAAAAGCTTCTGCTTCAGTTTCAGGCCCAGTGGGTTTGGCTAGAGTCACCAACAATATTTTAAGTGCCGGAGTTGAGGCGGTGATTCCCTATCTTTGGTTTTCCGGGGTAATTTCCCTGACTTTGGCCATTTTTAATGTTTTACCAATCCCGGCTTTGGATGGAGGGAGGTTGTTTTTCCTTGTTATTGAAGCAGTCACCAGGAAGAAAGTTCACGTAGAGATAGAAAGAATGATTCATAATGTCGGGTTTGCTCTGTTGATCGCTTTGTCTCTGTTGGTTGCGCTTTCAGATATCCGTAAACAATTCCCCTGAAATTTGGTAGAATTAAGAAATATGTTCTACTCAAAGCTTTTTGGAAAGACAGTTAAAACAGATCCTAAGGATGAAATATCAGTTAATGCCAAGCTGTTAATCCGCGCTGGATTTATCAGAAAAGAGCTGGCAGGTGTGTATAATTTTTTACCTCTGGGACTACGTGTCCTTACCAAGATTGCCAACATAGTTAGAGATGAAATGAATAAGGCTGGTGGCCAAGAAATACTCTTGAGTGCTTTACAAACCAAGAACAATTGGCAAAAAACAGGGCGATGGAACTCATTTGATGCACTTTTTAAAGTCAAGTCCAGATATGAGGTAGAGTATGCCTTGGGTCCAACGCACGAGGAAGTATTGGTGCCTTTGGTAAAACAGTTAATCTCCTCCTATAAAGATCTACCTTTGTCTCTTTATCAAATTCAGACCAAATTTAGGGATGAACCCAGAGCGAAATCAGGAATTTTAAGGGGACGGGAATTTTTAATGAAAGATTTATATTCATTCCACCAAGATGAGGAAGATTTTGAAAAATATTATGAGGTAATGAGAAAAACTTACCTAGAGGTTTTTAAAAGATGTTCTCTGGAAGCAATAGAAACTAAAGCAGGAGGGGGAACCTTTTCCCAGTTTTCTCATGAGTATCAGGTAATTTCTGAGGCAGGAGAAGATGAGATTGTCTATTGCCCGGGTGGAGATTTTAGTGAGAATGTGGAAATTACAGAAGTCAAAGAAGGTAAACAGTGTGAACTTGGTCATGGCTCACTTAAAAAGGTAAAGGTTATTGAGGTGGGAAACATTTTCCCTTTGAAAACCAAATTTTCAGAGGTCTTTGATCTGACCTACAAAGATAAAAACGGCAAGGATCAGCTGGTGGTGATGGGTTGTTATGGGATCGGCATCAGCAGACTTATGGGAACCATTGTGGAAGTCCATCATGACGATAAAGGCATTATTTGGCCGGAGAGTGTAGCACCATTTATGGTTCATATTGTGGGATTGGATATGGATGACAAGTCGGTGGCGGATCGAGCTGAAAAAGTTTATAAGTTATTGTTAGCAGAAGGAATAGAGACACTAATTGATGACCGTCAGAATTTGTCAGCAGGGGAAAAATTTGCAGATTGTGATTTAATTGGAATTCCTTACAGAGTGGTTATTTCCAAAAAAACTGGAGAAAAGCTGGAAGTTAAAAAGCGTTCAGAAAAAGAAACTAGTTTTGTTTCACTTGACGAACTTATAAAAATGTTAAAATAGAGGATATGGCTACAGAAAAAGTACCAGAATATCCGTTCTTTACTGAATCTGAGAGACAGTTTAGACGTTGGTATTTCTCTAGGTTTGATAATCTTCCGAGCGAACAAGAAGTTAGACAATGGCGAACATATACATTCCCTCATATTCTCACACTGCCACCATTAGGTTGTGAAACCCTTGTTGAGACTTATGATAGACGTATACAAGTACAAGATTTGGGCAAAATTCCTACAACACGGTTTGCCGACTCTAAACCTGTACCAACCCCTAATTGATTTTAAACTTTGTTTCTACTACAATACCTGCCAGCTATGATTACTAAAAATATTGTAAAGCAACAGAAATCTATAGTTGAAGTAACTGTGGCTGTGCCGTGGATGGATCTTCAGCCAACATATGATCAGACTCTGCAGAAGATGGCGCAGGATGTGGAAATTGCCGGGTTCAGAAAAGGGGCAGCCCCCCTTAATATGGTTGAGGGGCAATTGGGAACCAGGCTTCAGGATGAAGTTTTAAAAGTGGCCATGCCCAATTTTTTAATTCAGGCTCTCCAGGGCAGTGATATTGTGCCGATTGATTACCCAAAATATGATCTTATTTCTTTTGTAAAAGGTCAACAATTCCAATATAAGGCCACTATTACCAACAGACCGGCTGTAAGTGTGGGAAATTATAAGAGTATTAAGGTGACAAGACCTCAAATTAAGCTCGTTACCGAGGATGAAGTTCAAAAAGTGGTGGACGATCTTTATAAAAGGTGGAAGGTAAGAAATCCGGTGGGAAGTGGGTCAAGTGTCATGGGTCAGGGGTCAAGTAGCCAGACACAAGGACAAACCGGTTCTATAAACTTTCAAGGAGGAAATCAGATTGCCACGTCGCCTTCGGCTCCTCGCAATGACGGTGGTGCTAATGGTCAGGCAGATGTAGCTGATGATACTTTTGCCAAAGCCATGGGAGCAACAACTCTTGCTGATTTAAGGACTAAGATCAGGTCAGATCTGGAAGCAAATGTAAAATACAACAATGAACTGGACTACGAAGAGGCTATTTTGCAGGAAGTGGAGAAAATTACCACAGTGGAACTGCCGGAAATTTTAATTCAGGACGAGTTGAATAGAATGCTCGTCAGCCTACAGCGGAGAGTGGCTGATATGGGGCTTTTGCTGGAAGATTATCTTAAGGGGCAGGGTAAAACTTTAGAGCAAATAAAATCAGAATGGAGAGGACAGGCTGAAAAAAATGTCAGGATGGAGCTGGGTTTGGCTGATATTGCCAGGATGGAGAATGTCACCATTTCTGATAGCGATTTGCAAGCTGAAATTGATAAAATTCAAGACCAAAGAATCAAGCAGCAATTCCAATCTCAGGAACCAAGACTACAGTTAAGACATGCCTTAAGGCAAACCAGAACTTTGGACCTTCTGAAAAAAATGGTCGGAGGCTAAACTGCCATGAAAGATTGTATATTCTGCAGGATTATTAAGGGAGAGATACCGAAACAGTTTGACTTTGAATCCGACGTATTAGTGGTTTTTCCCGATATCAACCCTTCTGCAGATATACATCTTCTCATCGTACCAAAACAGCATATCGAAGCGATTGAGAGTATTGAGAAAGAACACGCCAGATTATTATTTGAAGTTTATCAGACAGTCAGTAGTTTGGTTGCCAAAAATAATCTCAAGGATAATTTTTATAGAGTGGTGGTGAATGGGGGTAAAGCCCAACACGTACCCCATTTACATTTCCATCTTTTGGGTGGACAATGGAAAAAGATGGTTTAAAGGAGGTGTTTTCATTTGAGTATTGTAGTCAAAGCTGGACCTGGAGATAGTTCAGATTCGGTGATTAGAAAATTCCAGAAGAAAGTTTTAGCCGAGGGTTTAGTTCAGGAAATTAGAGACAGAGCTGCCTACAAAAAACCTTCTGAAAAAAGGCAAGAATATTTGGCTGAAAAAAGAAGAAAGATTATGAGGGCCAGAAGATATGGGGGATAGTTTTTTAGATAGGTTACAACAAGATTTAAAAGATGCTCAGTTGGCCAGAGATGAGGTAAAAGTTTCTACCCTTAGGCTACTTTTGTCTGAGATAAAAAATGCCGAGATTGCCAAAGGAGGATCCTTGGCTGATGAGGATATAGTGGGGGTAATTCAACGTGAGGTGAAAAAGAGAAAAGAGGCTGCTGAAGGATTTAGAAAAGGAGACAGAGAAGAACAAGCTCAAAAAGAAGAGTCTGAGCTGACTATTTTACAAATTTACTTACCTGCTCAACTGACAAATGAGGAGTTGACTAAACTGGTGGATGAGACTATAAATGAAGCAGGAGCCCAAAGTTTGGCTGATTTAGGCAAAGTGATGGGGATGGTCATGGGCAAAGTTAAGGGGCAAGCAGATGGTGGAGCGGTAAGCGCTTTGGTGAAGGAGAGGCTTTCTAAATGATTAACATTATTGTTTCATCTGACCCAAGATACAACATAAACAAGACAGCTGTCAGAACTGCTGTTTTATCTGCGCTGCAGAAACATCGCATCTTGGGCAAAATTGAGCTGGGAGTTAACATTATAGGCGATAGAAAGATGCATGAACTTAATAAAAGGTATTGTGGCATCGACTCCACCACTGACATACTGTCTTTTGCTTTGGAAGATCCCAATCCGGTCAGTTTACAACATATCCCCAGAATCGGATTTGTCTCTTCCCCGGATAAATGGTTGAGGTTGGGAGATATTGTCATTTCCTATCCTCAGGTTTTGGAAGATGCATCTGTCGAGGGAATTTCCATTGATGAGGAGATCAGAAGTCTGATTGAACACGGTGTCAGCCATCTTTTGGGGATACACCACGAAGCATAATTTAAAGATGTATGACCAAGCCAGACCACAGCCTACCTTTTTACCTAAAGTATCGTCCCCAGCACCTTAATGATTTAGTGGGACAGGAACAAGTTAAGAAAAATCTAATTTCAGCTTTTGAAAATAGTAAATTATCCCACGCATATCTTTTTGTAGGACCAAGAGGAACCGGTAAAACCTCAACAGCCAGAATTTTAGCCAAAATGGTCAATTGTGAGGATAAAAGTGAAGTGCCCTGCAATAAATGCGCTACATGTTTATCAATCACCGATGGGTCTAATCTGGATCTTATTGAAATAGATGCTGCCTCAAATCGTGGTATTGAAGATATTAGGCAGCTTAAGGAGCGGATCAAACTTTCTCCCACCTCTGCCAGGAAAAAAGTTTACATAATTGATGAGGTACACATGTTAACCCAAGAGGCTTTTAACGCTTTGCTGAAAACCTTGGAAGAGCCTCCCTCACATGCCCTTTTTATTTTGGCCACTACCGATATGACCAAAATTCCTGCCACCATCATCTCACGGGTGCAAAGATTGGATTTTAAATTGGCCTCACCTGGTGAGCTGCGCAATGCTTTAACGAAAATAATCAGGGAAGAGGCAATAGAAA
>MFDM01000003.1:38607-65829 GCA_001776905.1 Candidatus Daviesbacteria bacterium RIFCSPLOWO2_01_FULL_39_12
AATTTACTGGTTAAAAAAGCAGACGGCTCCTTTAGAGATGGGATTAAACTGTTGGATCAGATCTCCTCATCTGGCAATAAAATTTCCCCAAAAATTATTGAAGAAATTTTCATTTCTGCCAATTTTGATGATTTGTTGGATCTAACAGGATATATAGCAACCGCCGCTACCGCGGATGCTTTATTGCTGATTTCAAAACAGACCGAGACAGGAGTAGATTTTAAACAAGTTATTTTGTATTTGATGGAGATTTTCCGGAATTTAATGCTTATCAAAAACGGGTTAGGGCAGTCTTTGGTGGAGCCGTTATTTTTGGAAGAAAAATATGGGCAGTTAATTGAGCTTTCAGAAAAATTTGATAACGGGAAACTTATTAAAGTTTTGGAAATTTTACAAAAGGCTTACGAGCAATTAAAGTTTGCCTCTATTCCACAACTGCCTTTGGAGTTGGTAGTGGTGGAGATATGTGGTCTAGGATCAGCACACACCACTGTCATTGCGAGGAACGAAGTGACGAAGCAATCTGATTCAAGTAAGACGGTAGAGGATAGAGAATTGAAAATAGAACCATCCTCTACAATCCATCACCCGCCGTCAAATTCCGATTCATCTGACATAGCCAAGCTCAAGGAAAAATGGACTTTTGTTTTAGAAACTGTCAGGCCTTATAATTTTTCCCTAGAAGCACTCTTGAGATCTATTAAGATAAATGATTGTACCTTAGCGGAAGTGATAATGGAGGTACCGTACTCATTTCATCAAAGAATCATAGATGCTCCCAAAAATAGGGAAATTTTAGAATCAATTCTGTCTGATATTTTAGGAAGAAGCATTAAAATTACCACGGTTTTAGGGGAAAGACCACAAAGAAAAGAGGATGTGGCCAATATTGAGGTGGCCCAGGATGATGAAATCATCAGAATCGCCTCAGAAATCTTCAGTTCGGATACTGTTAATTAATTTGTTACTTGTCATAAAATAAGTTCTGTTATATCATCTTTCCATCAAAAAAATGGCATCAAAAATTTTTCCACTTATAAAAGAAGAGGCTCACAGACAAAAATATGGACTGGAGATGATTCCTTCTGAAAATTATGTTTCAGAAGATGTTTTAAAAGTCTTAGGATCGATTTTAACTAATAAATACTCGGAAGGACACCCCGGTGCCAGGTATTATGGCGGGAATGAAATAATAGATAAAATAGAGAGATACTGCCAAAGTCTGGCCAATAAATTATTTGGTACAGTTCATGCTATAGTCCAACCTCACAGCGGATCTCCAGCCAATCTGGCAGTGGCTTTGGAGCTGGCAGGACCTGGTGGAACAACTTTGGGTCAAAGTTTAACTGCGGGGGGACATTTAACTTATGGAGCTCAAGCTTCCTGGACAGGAAAACTTTTTAATGCTATACAATACGGAGTCGATCCGAAAACGTGGCATATAGATTTAAATGAAGTAAGAACTCTTGCTAAAAAACACCAGCCAAAATTTATTTGGGTGGGGACAACTGCTTATCCTTACCAAATAGACTATAAAGGTTTTGCCGAAATTGCAGATGAGATAGAGTGTTTCCTGGTGGCAGACACTTCTCACATATCGGGTTTAATTGTGACCGGATATCATCCTTCCCCCGTGCCCTATGCCCATGTCATTACCACCACTACCCATAAAACTTTAAGAGGTCCAAGAGGCGGAATGATTTTAGTTACTAAAAAAGGACTGGAAAAAGATCCAGATTTAGGAAAAAGATTGGAAAAATCCGTGATGCCCGGATTACAAGGTGGGCCCCATGACCATCAGACAGCGGCAATTGCGGTAAGCTTAGAGGAAGCTTTGAAACCCTCATTCAAAACCTACATTGGACAGGTGGTTAAAAATGCCAAGGTATTGGGGGAAGAACTGGGAATACCTACAGAAGTCCACTTGCTTCTGATGAGTTTGGCCAGTTTCGGATATGGTTTAGGATATCAGGCCCAATATGCGCTGGAGGAGGCAGGGATCACAGTTAATAAAAACACCATCCCCGGAGAGCCGGCCTCTCCTTTTTACCCGTCAGGAATAAGGTTAGGGTCGGCAGCGCTCACAACCAGAGGGATGAAAGAAAAAGACATGGTAAAAATTGCTTCTTGGATTAAAAGGGTTTTGGAAGACATAAGAGGTCTGGATTTGCCAAAAGATCAAGACAGGCGAAAAGATTTTCTCAAAGAAGCGAAGACAAAACTTCGGGCAAATAAAAATTTAAAAGAAATAAAGGAAGAAGTAAAATTTTTTGCTGGAAAATTCCCGGTTCCTGGGATACAATAATGACAGTGAAAGTATCTGGGAAATTAGTTGCTGAGGAAATTTTACAAAATCTCCAAAAAGAAATAGAGGAAAAAAATTTAAAACCCGGTCTGGCTATCATATTGGCAGGTGATAATCCGGCATCCAGAGTTTATGTAAATAATAAAGTAAAAACTGCCCAAAGTATTGGGATTCAAGCTAACTTATATGAATTTTCTCCTAACGAATTGGATAAATGTTTGGAAACACTGAATCAGTTAAACAATGATAATAACGTTCATGGAATCATTATTCAATATCCGCTCTATCAGGGCTGGGATTTTGATGAGATTTCATCAAAAGTGCCTATCGCAAAAGATGTTGATGGATTTTTAGAAAACTCACCATTTAGAGGGGCAACTGCGCTGGCTGTTTGGGAAATGATTGGAGCATTTGCAAAACATGAAGGATTTTTTTCAACAGAGGATTTCTTACAAAGTAAAAAAATTGTAGTTTTAGGAAAGGGTAGGACAGCCGGTGGACCAACCATAAAAATGTTAAAAGGTAAGGGTTTGGAAGTTACGGTGATAGATTCTAAAACGGAAAATCCAGATGAGATAACTAAAAATGCTGATGTTATTATCTCTGCTACCGGTAAAAAAAACATCATTAACGGATCTAACATTAAGAAAGGGTCATATGTGATTGGGGTGGGGGTGGGAAAAGAAATTATTGATGGACAACCCAAAATCTATGGAGATATTAAGGAGGAAGAGGTGGCAAAGACAGCCAAACTGTATTGTCCAACCATTGGGGGAATTGGTCCTTTAACAATTGCATGTTTACTGCGGAATGTTGTAGAATCAGCTCATGGGTTTAATGGATAATTTAAAGCAGTTGGGTGATCTCAAAAAAATGAGAGATCAGGCCATGGAGGTGCAAAAAAAACTGGCTGCCATTAAAATTACTGTGGAACACAGAGGTGTAACTGTTGTTATGACAGCTGATCAAAAAGTCCAATCAATTTCCGGTGAGATGGATCCTCAGAAAGTAACAGAGGCTGTCAATGAGGCATTAAAACAATCCCAAAAAGTAGCTGCAGAAGAAATGAGACCTTTAATGGGCGGTATGGGTTTACCTGGTACATAAAGCTTTTTCTGTGCTACAATTGGCCAAAATATGGCTCAAGTTCCCAAGAGTGTGCAAAATTTAATAGAGGCTTTTGAGAGGCTGCCGGGGATTGGTCCTAAAACTGCCCAAAGACTGACCTTTTATTTACTCCACGCTCCCAAAGAAGAGGCAGCTGCTTTGGCAAAAGCAAGCTTGGAGATGAAGGAAAAAACTGTTCTTTGTTCAACCTGTTTTAATATTGGAGAAGAAGACCCATGTAATATTTGTGCTGATGGGTCTCGTGATAAATCTATCATCATGGTGGTGGAAAATCCTTTGGATGTTTTGGCTTTGGAGAAAGCAAACTATAAGGGTTTGTATCATGTGCTTCATGGAGTGATTTCTCCATTGGAAAATATCGGTCCTGACGAAATCCATATCAGACAACTTTTACCACGCCTTAAGGAGGAATCTGTCAAGGAAATAATTCTAGCAACCAACCCTACCATGGAAGGAGAAGCCACCGCCATGTACATCCAAAGATTGATACAATCTTTAGGGGTAAAAGTAACAAGGATAGCTAGGGGTTTACCTGTTGGATCTGATTTGGAGTATGCAGACGAGACCACTTTAGCTAGAGCATTGGAGGGTAGAAAGGAATACTGATATGTTAAGATATAAGTATGGCTGATGGTGGGATTAAACAAGTTACCCAAGAGATAACACAAGTTGGGAGAGAAGTTGCCGGTGATGTTAAAGATGCTGTAGGTGAGATGATAGAACAAGCAGTACAAACTACCACCACTCCGCAACAAACTCTCCAACAAACCCAGCAAAAACAGCAGGAGGACCAAAAGCAGTTAGCTGAAACAAGAAGAAAGATTAAGTGGTATAAGGATATTGAAGAAGCACAAAGAAGAGCGAGAGAAGAACAAAAGCAAAAAGAGATGCAAAGGCTGCAAGGAGATCAGGTTCAAAAACAGCAAGAGCAGGTTAACCTGACAGAGAAGAAACAGGAAAAAAAGACAATTTTAGCCCCTACCCCTATAAGTAATATAGAAAACAAAAACAAAATGGCAGCATAAGGTATATAAATATGGGAAAAGAACAAGGTAAAAAAGAGCCGGAATTATCAGCTAATATGATAGATTTTTTACGAGACCAGGAGGTTAAATCTGAGATACAGGCATACATCGATGCAGCTAATGAACTTGGGGTTGGATTATCTAAGGAGGATGCCATAAGAGCGGTAGAATTGGAGATGCAAAAGCCAGATGAGTAATTCTGAGGTACAAGTCATTGCACCCGGATTAATTAAGGAAAATGGGGAATTTATTTATGATCCTAAAAAAGTCGCTGAAGAGGGGACAAAGCGAGGGATTACTGTCATAACAGAGACAGCAAAAGACAGAAAAAATAAATTCAATGAAGGCCTAGTTAAAGAGATACATAGAAAAGTAGCTTATTATCTGCCGCAAATTGCTGGTGTTTACAGAGGAGATGAAGATGTAAGGTTGGGAAAACATAGGCTGGTAAGGGGACAGGTATTGAAGGATAGAATGTATAAATTTGGTACTTGGTTAGAAGAAGAGGTTGAGGGCTTAAAGGACCGTCCGGAAGATTTGTTAGGTGCACTTCGAGTTGCCTGTGAAGCCCACTATGGTTTGGTTTCGCCACAACTTCATCCCTTCTATGATGGAAACGGTAGAGTTGCCAGATTGTTGGCAAATGGAATATTAATGTTGAATGCTCATGAATTTATGTTCTACGGAATAAGAATTTTACCTGTTCCACTTGTTAGGCAAACTGCAAAGGGTAAAGATCCTTACATAGAAATTCTAAATAGAGCTAATACAACTGGTACGCTTAATGAGTTTGAGGTGTATATTGCCTCTCTTTGGCTTTCTAATATTAGAACAATGATGAGTGAATTAAATAATAGGGCTAAGGGTAAAAATAATAGAACACAAGGAGATAGGTCTTTAATAGGTAAATTTGAAAATAGAATAGAAATGTTGGATTCCTTTATTAAAGAACAGACTAAACCTGATTCAAAAAATAGTAGACCATATCTGGTCCCAGATTATTTTGAGATTAATTTTCTATATAAAGATGTTTAGGCTTTATAATTCACTGACTAGAGAGATTGAAGAATTTAGACCAATAGATCCACCAAAGGTTGGTCTCTATACCTGTGGTCCTACAGTTTATGATTATACGCATATCGGCCACCTACGTACCTATATAGGCAACGATATTTTAAGAAGAGTTTTGGAGAACGAGGGATTTGAAGTCAAACATGTCATGAATATCACTGATGTTGGACATTTGGTTTCTGATGAAGATATCGGGGAAGATAAAATAGAAAAAGGGGCCAAAGAATTGGGCAGATCTGTTTGGGAAGTGGCCAAATTTTTCGAGGATTATTTTTGGAAATCTGTAACGGCCGTTAATGTGGAATGCCCGAACATTGTGGCAAAAGCCACAGATCATGTTGAGGAACAAATTAAACTGATCCATAGATTAGAAAAGAACGGTTTTACTTACAAAGGCGATCAGGCAATTTATTTTGACATCAGCAAATTTCCCAGTTATACAAAATTATCAGGGCAAAAATTGGCGGAAAAAGAAGTCGGAGCCAGAGCAGATGTAGTGGTGGATAAGCAGAAAAAAAATCCACACGATTTTGCTTTGTGGTTTTTTACTGTCGGACATTTTCAAGATCATATAATGAGATGGTCTTCCCCTTGGGGTGAGGGGTTTCCTGGTTGGCATATTGAGTGTTCTGCCATGGCCATGGAATATCTGGGAGATACCATAGATATTCACACCGGCGGAGTGGATCATATTTCAGTTCATCATACCAACGAAATTGCCCAATCTGAGGCAGCAAGCGGCAGACCATTTGTCAGATTTTGGGTTCATAATGAATTTTTACTGGTGGATGGAGAGAAAATGTCAAAAAGCAAAAAGAACTTTTATAAAGTTGAAGAAATCAAGGAGAAAGGTTTTGATCCGATGGCCTTAAGATATTTATTTTTAACTGCCCACTATAGAGATAAACTGAATTTTACCTGGAAATCATTAGAGGCTGCCCAGAATGCTTTAAATAATTTAAGAGAAACTATTAGGGATTGGGATCAACCAAAGGTTGGTTGCGCTCAATATGAGCAGGATTTTATGGAAGCTGTCAATAATGACTTAAATATGCCCCAGGCTCTGGCAGTTTTATGGGAAATGGTCAAAAGTGATTATCCAACTTCCGCCAAAGCAGAATCTATTCTGATGATGGATAAGATTCTAGGATTAAAGCTAGATGAAATCTTAGGCAAACCACTAGAAATTCCAGCAGAGGTGATGAAGTTAGTCAATAAAAGAGAAACAGCCAGAAAGTCAGGTAACTTTAAAGAATCTGATAAGCTCCGGCATAAAATTAAAAAACTGGGATATGAGATTGAGGATACCCCTGGTGGACCAAAGATTAATCTGGTAAACTAATTTCTTGTGGAAGATATTATTACATTAGATGGTCCTACCTCATCCGGCAAAAATAGTGTCGGATTTTTATTGGCCCAAAAATTAGGATATCAATATATTGATTCTGGGATGATCTATAGGGCCGGCAGCTTTAAGATTATCCAAAAAAACATTCCTTTAACCGATAAAGAAAAAATTCTAGAAGCTTTTCGAAATTTGAATGTCAGGTTTGCAACAGTGGGAAATGAATGGAAAATGTTTTTGGATGGGGAGGACGTCACAAACACTCTACATGCTGCCCAGATTTCAAAGGCGACTTACCAAATTGCTGCCATACCAGAGGTTCGTCAGATAATCAAAAATATTCAGCATAAAATAACTCAAAATGGTAAAGTGGTGGTGAGTGGTAGGGATATTGGTTCTGAAATTTTTCCGGATGCCAAGTATAAATTTTGGCTGACTGCCAAAGTTGAAGAAAGAGCTAAAAGAAGATTCAAACAACTTGTCGGAAAAAATCCCCAGCTAACATATGAGCAAGTTTTAGCGGACATGAAGGAAAGAGATAGTCATGATGCCCAAAGGGAGGCTTCACCAATGAGAATTCCCAAAGATGCAATAGTTGTCGATAACACAAAGTTGAGTGTTGAACAAACAGTTGATCAGATGTTAAAACATATTCATGTACAAGATTAGCACTTTACCTAACGGTCTAACTTTGATAACAGTTAATATGCCGCACCTGAATTCTGTCACCACTTTGGTGGCGGTTGGTGCCGGCTCAAGATATGAGAGTAAGAATATCAATGGCATCTCCCATTTTTTGGAGCATATGTTTTTTAAAGGCTCCCGGAAATACCCCACTGCTGAGATAATTTCTACTTTGGTAGATGGAATTGGGGCTGTCAATAATGCCTATACCCATAAGGAATGTACTGTCTATTGGATCAAATCATCGTCCAAACATATCGAGCTTTCCTCAGACATCATCTCTTCAATGATTAAAGAATCCCTTTTTTCAGAGGAGGAGATTGAAAGAGAAAAAGGGGTGATTGTGGAGGAGTTGAGGATGATTCGTGACAATCCGACCTCATATATAGGCAGCTTATATGAAAAGTTGCAATTTGGTGATACTCCTTTAGGTTGGGATATTGGAGGAGAGGAGGGAATTGTCACAAAATTTAAACGCGATAATCTTATTAGTTATATTGACTCACTATATTCTCCCAAAAATATGGTTTTGGTTTATGCGGGCAAACTGCCAACCGATATTTTAAAACTGGCAGAAAAATTCTTTCTTGATTTGCCTAACAGAGAACAATTTAAATTCGTGCCTTACAAAAAGAAAAAGCAACACAAAGCTGAAGTGGCTATTTTTTATAAAGAGACTGATCAGGCCAATTTAATTTTGGGAGTTACAGGATATTCAAGATATGATAAAAAACGTTACCAAGCTGCCGTGCTGGGGACTATTTTGGGAGAAGGTATGTCATCAAGGCTGTTTATACAGGTGAGGGAAAGAAGAGGACTGGCTTATCATATCAGTGGCGGACCGGGGTTTTATATGGACACTGGTAATTTTGCTATTTTTGCCGGCTTAAAATTAGAGAAGGTTTATGAAGGACTGGAGGTAATTAAAGCTGAACTGGAAAGAGTGGTTTCCGAGAAGGTAACTTCTGATGAATTGAAAAAGGCTAAAGAAATGATCAGAGGCAGACTGGCTTTATCTTCAGAATCAACAAATTTTTTGGCAGGTTACTTTGGGACAAAGTTCGTTTTAGACAGAGAGATAGAAACATTTGAAGAGTATTTAAAAAATATTGATCTGGTTACCGCAGAAGATATAAAAGATGTGGCCAGGGAACTTTTCCAAAAAGGCAAATTTAACCTACAAGTGATCGGTCCATTTAAGGAAAAAGGGAAATTTGAAAAGATTTTAAGCTGAGGGCAAAAAAAACCTAGCTTTTAAAAACTTAATAATTTGCAAACTGATTATTTGAGAAATTATTCCCACCAAAAATCCTCCCAGAATATCTATTGGGTAGTGGACGCCGACATAAATTCTGGAAAATCCCACCCAAACCATCATAAATAAAAAAAGCGGAAACCACTTGGATTTAAAATGTAGGTATGAAAAAGCAATTGCAGAAACAATTGATGCATGTCTGGACGGGAATGAAACATCATCACCGTAGGTAATTAAAGGTGTAATATGGTAACTGATATAAGGTCTTGGTTCAAGAATAAAAAGATGGATTATCTTTATTAAAACCACCGCAATCGGTAATGAAAGTAAAGCCAAAATTATGGCCTTCCTTTCATTAATCTTACCCTTAAAAGTTAAGAGTATCATTAAGATAAAAACAAGATAGATTAAATATTCTGCTCCAAAAATCATCAAAGCATCAACAAATGGATATTGATTTCTTAAATTAAATATCAAAAAGAAAACTGATATATTGTTCATTACCTCAGATAAGGAAGAAAGATGATAATTCCTACCACTGCTGATGTTGCGGCCACCACCAAAACTGCTCCAGCCGAAATATCTTTGGCCAGTTTGGCTTTAGGGTGTTCCCGGTTTGTAAATCCATCAACAATTGCTTCAATGGCAGTATTGGTTAATTCAACTGCCAGGACAAATCCAATTAAAATAATGATCATCAGCCAGTCTCTTCTCGAAATTTTTAGAAGGTATGAGACAATCAAAACTAAAGAGGCAACAAAAAAGTGAATTTTTAAGTTCGGCTCCTCTTTAATTGCCGACATTAATCCTTCAAGAGCATATTTAAAAGATAAAATTCTATGATTTATTTTCCCCTGATCCATAATATTAGTATACCAGACTTTAAAAAATGGGGTTGACTTAAAAGAATAATCTGTTTATATTAAACTATGACAAAGCGGTTTGGAGAAAAATGTGGAATTTTTGGAGTTTTCGGTAAAGGATTTGAGGCAGCTAGATTAGTTCATCCTGGTCTTTGGGCACTGCAACACCGCGGACAAGAATCAACAGGTATTACATCATCAGACGGCAAACAGATTAGAGTTTATAGAGGAGGAGGGTTAGTAGCGCATGTTTTTGATGAAAAATCACTGCGTTTTTTAAAGGGGCACTTAGCCATTGGCCACAATCGCTATTCAACATCTGGTGGATCTTGGGATAAACATACCCAACCTGTTGTAGAAAAGTCCGGCAACAAAATAATTCTCACCCTTGCTCATAACGGTAATTTGCCATCTACCAAAAAGTTGGAAACATTCTTAAAAGAAAAAAAGGTTCCTGCCGATGAGGCCAATGATTCAGAGATGATGGCTAAAGCAATCGCATGCTATGTCAGACAGGGGTACCAGCTGGAAGATGCAATTTTAAAAGCCTATCCATTATTTACTGGGGTGTTTTGTCTTTTGGTTATGGATGAAAAAAATATGGTAGCAGTAAGGGATAGTTTCGGCATAAGACCCTTATCCTTGGGTAAATTAAATGGAGGTTTTGTGATAGCTTCTGAAACCTGTGCTTTGGATGTGGTGGGAGCAAAGTTTTTAAGGGATGTAAAACCGGGTGAGATGATAATAATTTCCGATCAGGGTTTAAAAAGCATCCAGATTGAAAAAGGACAACAAAAATTAGATGTTTTTGAGTTTGTTTATTTTGCCAGACCGGACTCTTATCTTTTAGGAAAAAGTGTTGATGAAGTCAGACAAAATTTAGGGGCCGAGTTAGCAAAAGAAAATGAACTGAAAGCAGATGTGGTAATACCGGTGCCGGATTCCGGAGTTCCCGCTGCCATAGGTTTCTCCAAGCAATCCAAAATTCCTTTTGATTTGGGACTTATCAAAAACCGCTATATCCACAGAACTTTTATTATGCCCGAACAACATACCAGGAATCATTTAGTGCAGCTTAAACTTAACCCAATGAAGCACATCCTAAAAGGGAAAAGAGTTGTGGTGGTAGATGATTCAATTGTTAGAGGGACAACCTCCAAAGAACTAATCACTATGATTAGAAAGGCAGGGGCAAAAAAAGTGCATCTTATGATCTCATCACCTCCTGTAAAATACCCCGATTTTTATGGAATTGACACTCCCCGCCAGTCGGAACTGGTGGCCGCCACAAAATCTGTCAAAGAAATTGAACAAGAAATTGGGGTAGATTCTCTACATTATCTTTCATATAAAGGACTAATAAAAGCAACAGGGTTTCCAGAAAGCAAACTTTGCACCTCCTGTTTTTCTGGGATTTATCCGGTGGATATTGGAGAAAGGGCAAAAGAGATAAAAAGAATAGATTAATGAAAAGACTGGCTGTTTTAATTTCCAACAAGGGAACTGGGACGAATTTACAGGCTATTATTGATGGGGTAGAAACTGGCAAAATAAACGGGCAAATTGTGACAGTGATTTCTGATACAAAAGATGCATTGGGTCTTAAGAGAGCAAAAAAATACAAACTTCTCATTAAGATAGTTTCAAAAAAAGAAGATCTTTTGCTAACCCTAAAAAAGTTAAATCCAGATTATATTTGTCTCGCCGGTTGGAAACAGATTATCTTGGATGAAGTGATAGATGCATTTCCCAACAGAATTTTAAATACTCATCCGGGACTTATTCCGGACGCCCTAGATGGGGTAGTTAAAAATCCAGATGGCACAAATGCTTTATGGAATAAAGGTAAAATGACTGAAAAGGCCATTCAGAATTTTTTGGACAACAAAGCTACTTATGCCGGTTGCACCAATCACTTTTTATCCCATGAATTTGACTTTGGTGTAAGTTTAGGGAGATGCTTTGAAAAAATTCAACCTAATGATACTGTAGAGTCTTTATATAGGAGACTTAAAGTCAAAGAAAACAGATTATATGTAGAAGTTTTGGAGAGGCTTTGTAATGAATGATTTAAAAACAATACTAATTACAGATGGTGGAGGAAGAGGGGCAGCGTTAGTTGATAAATATGGTCAGTCAAAATATGTTGGTAGGATTTTAATTGTCCCTGGAAATGATTTAATGCAGATAAATACTAATAAAAAAGTTGTAACTTATCCTAACTTAAAAACTACATCAATTAAAGAAATCATAGATATTTGTAAAAAAGAAAGAGTGGATCTGGTAGATGTGGCACAAGATAATGCAGTGGAAGCAGGATTAGTTGATAGACTTTCAAAAAAGGGAATTGTGGTGATTGGACCTAGAAAAGCTGCTGGAAGAATCGAGTGGGATAAAGCATGGGCAAGGGAATTTATGCTGAAATACCAAATTCCAAGCCCCAAATTCCGGATATTTAATACAGAAGCAGATGGAATAAATTTTGCCAGGAAAAATCCCGGTAAAAAATGGTTTGCCAAAGCTTCAGGACTGGCTGAAGGAAAAGGAGCAATTCCTGCCAAAAATACAGGTGAGGCAATTGATGCAATCAAACAAATGTCTAAATTTGGTAAAGCAGGCGAAACTTATCTTTTAGAAGAAGCTTTAGAAGGTGAAGAGTTTTCTGCATTTGCTTTATCTGATGGAAATACTTTTAAAACTGTAGGCTTTGCCCAAGATCATAAAAGAGTTTTTGATGGGGATAAAGGTCCAAATACCGGAGGAATGGGTTGTGTTTCCAATCCTTTGATTGTTAATCAAAACATAAAAAAACAAGTGGAGGAAATTTTTAGAAAAACCATAAATGGGTTAAAAAAAGAGAAAAGACCATATAAAGGAGTTCTTTATTTAGGTGGGATGGTGGTTAATAAAAAAGGCCTGCCTGTCGGCAGGCAGGTATATGTTATCGAGTTTAATGCCAGATGGGGAGATCCGGAAGCAGAAGTGATTATTCCATCCATAAAAAATGATTTTTACGAAGTGGACTTGGCCGTGACTAACGGAAAGATTAAGGATTTAAAATTGAGACTTGATAAGAAAGTTAGAATTGTTGTGGCAGCAACTTCTAGAGGTTACCCAGTTGATTACTTGGCTGCTAAAGGTAGGAAAATTTTTGGCATAGAAAAGTTAAAAAAAATGAGAATAAAAATCTATGGGGCCGGTATTAAAGAAAATAATGGAAATTATATAGTGAGTGGGGGAAGAGTGCTATATCTAATGGCAGAAGGAAAGGATATTTTAGAGGCAAGAAAAAAAGTATATAATGCAATGTCTTTAATAAGCATAGAAGGGAATAACTTACATTACAGGAAAGATATTGGTTGGAGGGATATGCAAAGATTATGATTCAGACTATTAGAGTTAGAACAAATAAAAATCCAACAGCAAGAGTCTACCGTTTGGAAGGAATAACAGAAAAACAGGCTAAAATTTTGGCTGAAAAGCTATTCCGTGAAAACGTGAATCAGACCTACACTATTAATAAACCGATTTTCCCCAATGCAATTGAAATTGCCTATAAGATGGGGGTGATGAACCCGGAGGTCGCCTCAATTATTAAAGCTGCCAGAGATTTAAAAGTAAATCTTATTGCATGTGATTCCTCACGGGAATACTTAAATAAAGCGCCCATTTTTAACCCACTTACTGAACACATTGTTAAAAAAGAGCCAACAACACTTCTAATAAAAGAAAAGGCAGGAAAAACCGCAGTTATTCCTATAAGAGAAATGGGAGATAAGGAGTTACTTTCATTATCAAAGGATAAACTTTTCTTAAATTTGGATGAGATGAAAACAATTCAGAAATATTTTCAAAAAATAAGAAGAGATCCTACGGATTTGGAACTGGAAACTTTGGCCCAAACTTGGAGTGAACATTGCGCCCACAAAACTTTTAAAGCAAAGCTAATAATTGATGGAAAAAGTAAGGCACCACTAATTGAAAGAATTAAAAAGGAAGCGCTGAAACATAAGAAGAACGTAGTATCAGCTTTTGTGGATAATGCCGGGGTAATGGATTTTTATGATGGCTGGGCCATTAATGGTAAAGCAGAAACACACAATGCCCCATCAGCAATAGAACCTTATGGTGGAGCAATGACGGGTAGTGGTGGAGTTTTCAGGGATGTGGTGGCCACAGGACAGGGGGCGAAGTGTGTGGTGTCAACCGATATTTTTTGTCTGGCACCTCCGGGTATGGATAAAAATAAACTACCTTCGGGAACACTACCTCCGGACTATATCTTAAAAAGAGTAGTTTCTGCTGTCAGGGATTATGGTAACAGGGTGGGGATCCCCACCAATAATGGTTCTTTTCATTTCCATGAAGATTTTAGAGCAAAACCAATTGTTCTGGTTGGGTCATATGGAATTTTGCCAAAAACAAAAGCTAAAAAAGGTAAACCTAAAGTTGGGGATGTGGGGGTTGTTATTGGTGGAAGAATTGGTAGGGATGGTATACACGGAGCCACTTTTTCTTCTGGTGAAATGTCTGAGAGAACTATGAAAGTTAATGCTACAGCAGTTCAGATAGGAAATGCTATTGAGGAAAAAAGAGTATTTGATGCGATACTTGAAGCTCGAGATCAGGATCTAATAAGAGCTGTTCAGGATTTAGGAGCTGGAGGATTTTCATCAGCCATTGGGGAAATGGGTGAGAAAACTGGGGTCGCGGTTCATCTGGAAAAAGCCCCACTTAAATATCAAGGTTTGTCTCCCTGGGAAATTTGGGTGTCAGAGTCACAAGAAAGGATGTTAATAATTTTACCTCCGAAAAATCTCAAAAAGTTTTTAGAAATTTGCAAGAAATACAATGTGGAGGCAACTGAAATTGTCGAATTTGATGGAAGTAGAAAATTACAGGTGTACTTCAATAAAAAACAAGTGGGAGATTTGGAAATGACATTTTTGCATGGAGGATTGCCCCAACGTGTAATGCGTGCAACTTATGTTAAGGTTACATCTCCGTCAAGGTTGCACCTGAACATACCAAAGACAAAAAAGAGGTGGATAAACCATTTAGAAAAGATTTTAAGTCATGGGAATATTAATTCTAAAGAGCCGATACTGCGAATGTATGATCATAATGTGCAGGGCACAAATGCCCTGCACCCATTTACAGGAGTTGGAATGGATGGGCCAAATGATGCGGCTGTAATTAGGCCTTTACTGGATAAACCTTATGGCCTAGTTGTTGCTCATGGGCTTAATCCAGTATTTACCATGATGGATCCATATTGGGGAAGTATTTGGGCTGGGGCAGAGGCAATCTCAAACTATGTTGCAGTAGGTGGAGACTATAAAAATGCATCTTTAATAAATAATTACATTTGGCCTTTTCCAGATGAAGAGTGGTTGGGAAAATTAGACAGATGTGTTGATGCTGTTTGCAATTTTATGAAAGCGCTTAAGATTCCGGTTATTTCAGGAAAAGATAGTCTGTCTGCCACCTACCGCGGGTCAAATGGATTTGTTCTACATAGTCCACCTACTCTTTGCATTTCAGCTTTTGGGAGAATTCCTGATGTTAGAAAAACAGTTTCTTCTGATCTTAAAAATATTGGGTCAACAATAGTTTTAGTGGGTCAAGAAGCTCACCTCCGAGGTGAAGCTAAGACGTTACCTGGATCACACCTCGGAGGTGTACCAAGGGTAGATTTGAAAATGCTGCCAAGAGTTTTGGAAAAAATGCATAAGGCAATTATTAGTGGAAAAGTTTTAGCATGTCATGATGTCAGTGAAGGAGGGCTAATTATCACAATCTTTGAAATGTGTGTGGGAGGAAATTGTGGAGTAGAGATCAAAGTCGATGGTAAAAGGTTACTAAGTGAAACTGCAGGGTGTTTTATTGTTGAAGTAGAAAATGAAAAAATGGCCAAAAGATTATTTAAAGGGATTCCCTATAAAATATTAGGAAAAACTATTAAAGATGAGAAGTTAATAGTTGAAGATTTGTTCACAGCTGATGTGAATAAGTTACAAAAAGCATGGCAGAAGCCAATGAAGGAGGTTTTTGGATGAAAAAACCAAATGTTTGTATTTTACAATCAGATGGGACTAATTGTGATGTAGAGCTACACTATGTTTTTAAAAAGTTTGGGGGAAATCCTCAGTTTGTTCGCGTTAATGAACTGAGAGATAACCCCAAAATCTTAAAAGACTTTCATATTTTGGCTTTACCGGGAGGATTTTCTTATGGAGATGATGTGGCATCCGGTAAAATTTGGGCGGTGGAGTTAGTAAGTTTCTTAAGGGAAGAAATAGAAAATTTTAGAAAAAAAGGGGGACTGATTATTGGTATTTGTAATGGATTTCAAGTTTTAATAAGAACCGGACTTTTGCCTTTTGGAAATTTGGGCAAAATGGATGCAACGCTTGTCCCAAACGATAGTGGTCATTTTGAATGCAGGTGGGTTGATTTAAAATCTGAGAGGAGTAAATGCGCATTTTTGAAGAGTAACTATGATGTTGGACATTTTGCTGTTAACCATGGGGAAGGAAAACTCTTTTGCAACACAGAAACACTGGAAAAAATAGAAGCACAGAATTTGGTGGTATTCAGATATGTTGACGAGAATGGAAGTCCTACACAGAAATATCCTCAAAATCCAAATGGCTCTTTAAATGCCATAGCAGGAATAACTGATCCATCAGGTAGAATATTGGGTTTAATGCCTCATCCGGAAAAATTTGTGGATATTACTCAATATCCAAACTGGCGTCGTGACCCGCCCACCGGCAGGCAGGGAAAAATCATAAAGCCTCATGGTGCATTTATTTTTGAAGAGATGATAAATTATGTTAAGGAGAATTTATGGTAACTCTAGTTGATTTTGGATCACAGACAGCGCATTTAATTTCCAGAAGAATAAGGGAATTGGGAGGAATTTGTGAAATTATAAATTCAGATAATGCGTTAGAAAAAATTAAGAAAAGTCAGACGGATGGAATAATTTTTTCCGGGGGACCTGCTTCTGTTTATGAAAAAGATTCGCCAACTATTGATAAAAAAATATTTGAATTGGGAATTCCTATTTTGGGAATTTGTTATGGGCAACAATTAATGTGTCACCTATTGGGTGGTAGGGTGAAACCGGGGGAAAAAAAAGAATATGGACCAGCGGAATTGAGGGTACAAGTTATAGGGGGCAGTGGGCAGTTAACGAAAGATGTGCCAAGTAGAATTACTGTTTGGATGTCACATGGAGATGAGGTAGTTAAAATTCCAGCAGGATTTAAGAGATATGGAATAACCAAAACCATTCCCCACGCAGTTATTGCAGATGAAAAGAGAAAAATTTACGGAATACAATTTCATCCGGAAGTTGTACATACCGAATATGGAATGAAATTTTTAGAAAATTTTCTAAAAATATGTGGAATGACGCCTAAAAAAAGTGAAATAGATAAAAAATTCGTGGATAGTTTAATCAAAGATATTGCAGATTCATTGGGAAATGAAAAGGCAATATGTGCACTTTCTGGTGGAGTGGATTCCTCAGTTGCGGCACTTTTGGTTCACAAAGCAGTTGGTAAAAGTCTAATTTCCATATATGTAGATTCAGGACTGATGAGACAAGGTGAGACAGATACTTTAAGGGAAGTCTTTGGGAAGTATTACAAAATGGATATACAAATTATCGATGCAAAAAAAGAATTTCTAAAAGCATTAAAAGGAATTACTGATCCGGAACAGAAAAGAAAAGTTATTGGTAAAATTTTTATTGAAGTCTTTGAAAAGGAAGCAAAAGAAATAAAAGCAAAGTTTTTAGTACAAGGAACAATTTACCCGGATGTTATAGAATCTGCGGGAACTAAACATGCCCAAAATATAAAGTCCCATCATAATGTTGGTGGTTTACCGGAGAATATGAATTTATTTTTGATAGAACCATTGCGAAATTTTTATAAAGATGAGGTAAGAATTATTGGGGAAATTCTAGGATTGCCAAAATCAATTACTCAAAGACAACCTTTCCCGGGGCCAGGACTCGCAGTCAGAATTATTGGAGAAGTAACTGCAGAAAAACTTAAAATATTAAGAAAAGCTGATGCAATTGTTCAAGAAGGATTAAAAGACATAAAACTTTGGCAGGCTTTTGCAGTGTTTACTGGAATAAAAACAACTGGAGTTAGGGGAGATCAAAGGGCTTATGGAGAGACAATTGCAATTAGGGCAATTGAGGCAAAAGATGCCATGTCAGCAAACTTTGCTCATCTTCCTTATGAAGTTTTAGAGAAAATTTCAGTGAGGATTGTGACAGAGGTACCTGAAGTAAATCGGGTGGTTTATGACATCACCACCAAACCCCCTGCCACTATGGAATGGGAATAATTATTATAATCTTGTGAGGTCAATCTCAGAAAATGAATCTACAATTAAATCCGCACTAGATAAATTTTCTTTCGTTGTGCTCGTTGTTATTGCAACACTTTTCATGCCAGCTCTTCTTAATGCCTCAATTCCATTAGGGGCATCTTCTATTCCAACACAAAGAGTCGGAGGGACTCCTAAATTTTTAGCTGCCTGAAGATAAATATCAGGATTTGGTTTTGAAATATGACCAATATCAGCAATAGAATATATATGGTTTCCAAATAAGCCATTAAGGTTTAATCTCTCATTAAATAATTTCAAAAACTCTCTTTCCGAAGAAGTAGCAATTGCAGTTTTATAGTTATCTTTAATAGAATTAAAGAAATCTATAAATCCGTCAACAAAAGAACTTCCAGAAGCAAAAACTTTTCTAACAATTTGCCTTCTTTCTTCTGCCTGTTGCTTGATATCACCTTTAAAATCATAATGCTCTTGCCATATCTTTATACCTTCTTCCATGGTTCTCCCCATCATTAGGGGTTTAAGGGTTGCTCTATCATAAATAAAATTCCTTCTACTAAGAAAAATTTTTGCTACCTCATCCCAAAGTGGTTCTGTATCAACTACAACTCCTTCCATATCAAAAATAATTGCCTCAATCTTATTCATATGTTTATATACTCATTTCTGGCAGGGCCGGTGGAGATAATACTGATTTTAACTCCTAAAAATTTTTCTATAAATTTTATGTAGTCCTGACAGTTTTTTGGTAATTCAGAGAACTTGGTAATTCCTGCTATTTCCTCTTTCCATCCGGGTAATTCTTTATAAACTGGGGTAAGTTTTGCTAATTCCTCATACCCGCAACTGCTATAGGAGATTTGTTTTCCATTTAATTTGTATCCCACACAAATTTTAATTTCTTTTAAACCAGATAAAATATCAATTTTGGTTATGGTGATTTCTGTTACCCCAGAAACTTGGCAGGCAAATTTGACTGCTTCTAAATCCAGCCAACCAACTCTCCTTGGCCTACCTGTAGTTGTGCCATACTCTTGTCCTTTTTCTCTTATTTCATCTGCCAGTTTTCCATGGAGTTCTGTGGGAAGCGGTCCTCCTCCAACTCTGGAGGTATATGCCTTTATAACTCCAATAATATTAGAAATCTTCTGTGGTGGAATTCCACTGCCTGTATTGACAGCACCTGGGATAACATTAGATCCGGTGGAATATGGATATGGTGAAAAATCTGTATCCAGCATTACTCCATGAGCCCCTTCCATTAAAACTCTTTTGCCACTATTGATGGTTTTATTTAATAAAAGATAGGTATCTGTTACAAATGGCAAAATTACTTTTCTTAACTGAGAAAATTTTTCCAGTTCTTTTTTAATATTTACGGGAGTAGCATCAAATGTTTTTAAAACCTTATTTTTAATTTTTGCCTGGAATGTAAATTTTTCAACAAATAAATTCCAATTTCTTAACTCATAAATTCTTAAGCCGTTGTAACTGACCTTATCTGATAAACATGGGCCAATGCCACGTCCGGTAGTTCCCAGTTTATTTTTTCCTCTGGCGTGTTCATAGGCTAAATCCAATGCCTTATGATATGGCATAATTAAATGACATCTGTCTGAAACAAATAACTTTCCCTTTAACTTGATGCCATCTTCCTCAAGCATTTTAATTTCCGAAACTAAAACTTTCAGGTCGACAATAACACCATTAGCAATTACACCAACTGTTTTTTTATGTAAAATTCCGGAAGGGATTAAGTGAAAGGGATATTTTTTATCATTAACAATAACTGTATGTCCGGCATTATTCCCGCCATGAAACCTGACAACAAAATTCGCATTTTTAGAAAGAAGGTCGACAATTTTCCCTTTGCCTTCATCACCCCATTGCGTACCGATTACCACTGAAACCATTGACGTATTGTATCATGTTTAATATAATGCCTTATGGGATTTAGAAATTACACAATTGCTACTTTTGGTTCTCACTCTGCTTTACAGATTTTAAAAGGCGCCAAAGATGAGGGTTTTAAAACTCTTCTTGTTTGCACTCCGGACAGAACAACTCTTTATAGATACTATGATAAATTTATTGATGAGATTATTCAGATAGAAGAGTGGACAGAGTTCCCTGGACTAGAAAAACAGTTATTAAAAAGAAATTGCATTATTATTCCTCACGGATCATTTGTGGCCTATTTAGGACTTGATCAAAACAAACAAATGAAAGTTCCCTATTTTGGTAATAAATTAGTTTTAGATTGGGAAGAGAATAGAAAGATGCAGAGACTTTGGATGGAAGAGGCACAGGTAAAAGTGCCGCACAGGTTTAGAAGGGGAGATAAGATCGATAGACCAGTCATTGTCAAATCATATGGTGCAGCAGGGGGTAAAGGATATTTTGTGGCCCGCAATCAGAAAGAACTGGATGAAAAACTTAAGACTTTTGAAGAAGCGCGGTTTATTGTTCAAGAATACGTCATTGGGGTACCCGTTTATTTTCATTTCTTCTACTCTCCTTTAACAGAAAAAATAGAGGTGATGAGTGTGGATAAAAGATATGAGACTAATGTGGATTCATTGGGGCGAATTCCTGCCAAAAATCAAAAAGGCTTGGACATTGAACCATCGTTTGAGGTGGTAGCCAATATTCCCATGGCTGTGAGAGAATCTCTGTTGGCAGATGCCATGTCTATGGCAGATAGAGTGATCAATGTGTCGCAAAAGCTCATGCCACCAAAAGGTCTCTTTGGTCCATTTTGTTTGGAGACAATCGTCACCTCTAAAGAGGAAATTTTTGTGATTGAAATTTCCGCCAGAATTGTGGCAGGAACTAATTGTTTTATTGACGGTTCGCCATACAGCTATCTTTTATATGATGAGCCAATGTCAACCGGCAGAAGAATTGCCAGGGAAATTAAAAACGCTGTTAAACAGAATAAACTAAAGGAGGTTTTGGATTAAGTGAGCAACTATACTATTACTGTTTTAGGATCCCATTCTGCATTAGATGTGTGTCGTGGAGCAAAAGATTTGGGTTTTAGGACTTTGGTAGTTTGTCAAAAGGGCAGAGAAAAAACTTACCAAAAATATTATGCGTCAAATAGTGGTTTGGGGTGTGTGGATGAATGTTTAGTGTTGGATAAGTTCTCAGATATTCTCAAACACCATATACAAAAAAAACTCCTGACACGGAATGCCATTTTTATTCCTCATAGATCTTTTGAAGTATATATAAATGATTACAATGCTATTGAAAAAAAATTTAAAGTTCCAATATTTGGAAACAGAAAACTTTTAAGATATGAAGAAAGAAATCAGAAACCTAATCAATATAATCTCTTACAAAAAGCCAAAATAAAGTTCCCCAAAATATTTAAAAGACCCTCCGAGATTGACAGATTGGTGATTGTAAAAGTTCAACAAAAAAAAGTTTCCTTTGAGCGCGGCTTCTTTTTTGCATCAACTCCCAAACAATTTGACGATGAGGCCAAAAAAAGAATCGAGTCTGGTCTAATTTCTAAAGTAAGTTTAGACAATGCAGTTATTGAGGAGTTTGTAGTTGGAGTAGGTGTTAACTTTAATTTTTTCTATTCGCCTATTTCCAAAAGGGTAGAACTTATTGGAACTGATACAAGAAGACAGACTAACCTGGATGGGGTGTTAAGGTTACCAGCACCGCAACAGATGGAGGCGTTAAAATATTTGGAGGTGACTTTTAAAGAAATGGGTCACACAGCAGTGACTTTACCAGAATCATTACTTGAGGAAGTATATGATATAGGAGAAAGATTTGTTAGTGTGACAAAAAAGGAAGTTAAACCGGGAGTGATTGGACCATTTGCATTACAAGCATTAATTAGACCTATCTTTCCAGAACTCGAAATTGTGGTGTATGATGTATCCCCCAGAATGCCGGGATCTCCCGGAATTTTTGTAACACCATATAGTGGATATTTATATGGAGAAAATTTATCTATGGGTAAAAGAGTGGTTATGGAAATAAAAGACGCTATCGAGCAAAACTGCCTGGACAAGGTTCTAACATGAAGAGCTCTAGACGTTTTGCGCTTCTATCTGTTTTTAAAAAAGAGGGTATTTCTGATTTTGCTAAAATTTTAGTGAAAAATGGTTACACGATTATTTCTACTGGCGGAACATATGATCAGTTAAAAAAGGATGGAGTGAGTGTAACTCCAATCGATGAAATAACGGGAAATCCGAGGGATTCGTTTGACAGCAGAATGAAAAGTATCAGTTTTAAGATAGAGTCAGGAATTTTGTTTGACCGAAAGAATCCTAAACATGTGAGTGAGGCAAAAGAAATGGGTATCCCACAAATAGACGTGGTGGTTTGCAATTTATATCCGTTTGAGGAAAAACCTGGAATAGAAAATATTGATGTAGGTGGGCCAACCATGATCAGAGCAGCTGCCAAAAATTATGAGAATGTAATTGTAGTGGTGGATCCATCAGATTATGGAAAAGTAACATCAGCCTTAGAGAGTGGGAAAGTTAGTGTTAAATTAAGAAAAGAATTGGCAGCTAAAGCTTTTTATCGCTTATCATTATATGATGCACAAATTGGTCAGTTTTTAAATAAAGAACACTTTCCCGAAGAAATTACTATCCCCTTAAGAAAAACAAAAGATTTGCGCTATGGGGAAAATCCCCACCAGGGAGGTTCGCTGTATATGATGCCAAAAACTTCATCACCTCTGGCTAGTTTAAATCATCTTTGGGGTAGAGAACTTTCAGGTACCAATACCGGAGACATTTTCACTGGTATCGAAACAGTCAGGCAATTTAAGGAGAGTGCAGCATGTGTGGTGAAACACTTAAGTCCTTGCGGTATTGCCCTTGGTAAAAATGCCAGAGAAGCTTTGAACAGAGCAATTGAGGCAGATCCGGTTTCAGCTTTCGGTGGGGTAGTAATTGTAAACGAGACCTTAGATCTGGAAGCTGCCAAAATTATAGCCAAATTCAGAAATGAACGAGCGGGTAATATAGATGTGATTGCGGTGCCGAAAATTAAAAAAAATGCTTTAGAGCTTTTAAAAAAAGTTAGAAAGAGTATGGGTGTATATGTTTTTGGAAATATTCCTAATAGGAGGTCAGAAAGTTATGATTTAAGGTGGTTTGCGGGAGCGGCACTTTTGCAAGATTATGATGATTATTCGGAACAGAGTTTCAAAGATTGGAAAGTGGTCACTAAAAGCAAACCCACAAAGAAACAATTAGAGTTAATGGAATTTGGTTTTAAAGCAGTTAAGGCTGTCAGAAGCAATGCTGTTTTAGTGGTTGATAAAGATGTCCCAATGACGCGGGGCATTGGTTCCGGTCAAACATCCAGAATTGGGGCCACCAAAATTGCCTTAGAACAAGCAGGTAAATATTGCCAGGGAGGAATTTTAATGAGTGATTCATTTTTCCCATTTGACGATTCAGTTAAGGAAGCAGCAAAATATAATATAGGAGCAATACTGGAGCAGGGTGGGTCTGTTAATGATTCAGCGTCAATAGATGCAGCTAACAAAGCAGGGATACCAATGGTATTTGCAAAAAGAAGGGCATTCCGTCACTAAGATATGAAAAACACTAATCATTCAAATTATGAAAGTCCATTTTCCTGGAGATATGGTTCAGAACAGATGAGAATTATCTGGTCTGAAGAAAATAAATACAAAATCTGGAGAAAGATTTGGGTAGAACTGGCGAGAGCACAACACAAGGAAGGATTAGTGGGAAAAGAAGAATTAGAGGATCTAGAGAAACATCAAGACAATTTAGATATTGAGAGAATCTGGGAAATTGAAAAAGATACTCGTCATGATGTGGTGGCTGCCATTAAAGAGTTTGCAGAAAAAGCAAAAATTGGCGGCGGAAAAATTCATCTGGGTGCAACTTCAATGGATATTTCTGACAACGCAGAGGTGTTGAAGATGAAAGAGGCGCTGAATATTATAGAAAATGAACTGGCGATTCTTTTGAAAGTATTTGGCAAAAAAATTGAAAAATACGCTGATTTTGTTTGTATGGGGTATACACACTTGCAGCCGGCGGAACCAACAACATTAGGATATAGATTTGCTTTCTATGCCCAAGATCTGCTTTTGGATTTAGAGCTTTTAGATTTTGTTAAAAAGAATTTAAAGGGTAAAGGGATGAAAGGGGCAGTGGGAACTTCTGCAAGTTTCGTGAAGCTTTTGGGAGAAAAGGCAGCAAAGATGGAACTGGAGGTATTAGAAGGATTAGGGGGATTAGAAGCGTTTGAAGTAACAAATCAAACCGCACCCAGAAAAATAGAGGTTTGGTTGGGAAATTTACTTGCTTCTATTGCGCAGTCTCTTTATAAGTTTGCTTTTGACTTGAGGGTAATGCAATCACCTGGCTTTGGGGAGTGGCAGGAGCCATTTGGAAAATCCCAGGTTGGTTCATCTGCCATGCCATTTAAGAAAAATCCCATTAAATCTGAACAGATTTGTTCACTTGCAAGACTGGTTATTAGTTTATCCAGAGCTTCCTGGGATAACGCAGCCCATATGCTGCTGGAGCGAACTTTGGATGATTCTGCAAACAGAAGGATAGCAATTCCTGAAATGTTTTTGGCAATAGATGAGATGTTAACATCGGCTGCAAATATAGTGGATGGGTTAACGATAAACGATAAACGAATAACCAATAACCTAAATACCTATTGGCCATTTTCTGCATCTGAAGGGATTATTATAGAGGTAGTTAAAAAGGGTGCTGACAGACAAAAAATACATGAAGTTTTAAGAGAAATTTCTATGGGAGCATGGGAAGCCATCCAAGAAGGACAGAGTAATCCAATGGAAGATCTGTTAACAAGTAATCCGGAGATTGGTAAACATTTAAAACCTACAGAAATTGATGAACTTTTAGATGCTAAAAATCATACAGGGAATGCATCTAGGAAAGCATTAGATTTGGTTAGCAAAATTCATAAATTATGAAAAAATCTAAAGTTCTAATAATATCTGCTTCAGATTCTGATTTACCAGTAATGCAGGGTGCTGCGGAAATTTTGGAAGAATTTGGGGTGGAGCATGAGTTGACTATTTCTTCTGCTCACAGATCTCCTGATAGAACTGTTAAGTTGGTGGAGACATTCCACAAAAGCGGTGGGAAGGTGATAATTTGCGGTGCAGGGTTGGCTGCACATCTGGCAGGGGTAGTGGCAGCGCATTTTCCTTTACCGGTGATTGGAGTTCCACTAAAAGGCGGGTCTTTGTCTGGATTAGATGCTTTATATGCCACAGTCCAGATGCCCTCAGGTGTTCCGGTGGCTACAGTAGGAGTGGATAATGTCAGAAACGGGGCTCTTCTAGCCATCCAAATATTAGCCACCTCCGATAAAAAGTTGGAGAAAAAAATGATTGAGTATAAAAAAAGTTTGGCTGAGGGAGTAGAGAAAAAATCTCAGGGATTGGAAAAAGTTGGATTAGAACAGTTTCTGAAGGAACGGTCATCGTAATGAGTATTTTAAAAACTGTTAACCTGCCTGCCGGCAGGCAAGGCTTAAAAGGTTTTGGGAAAAAATACAGTGGTAAGGTGAGAGATTACTACATTGTTGATGGTAAAAGAATTCTTATTACCACGGACAGAATTTCTGCTTTTGATGTTAATTTAGGTTACATCCCATATAAAGGCACTGTTTTAAATTTACTCTCTGCTTTTTGGTTTGGGAAAACCAAAAGAATTGTGGGCAATCACATGATTTCTGTTCCAGACCCGAATGTAATGGTTGTTAAGAATACCAAAGGAATTCCCATTGAGATGGTGGTTCGCGGTTATATAACCGGAGTGACTGGTACATCTATTTGGGGATCATACGAGGAAGGAGAAAGGGTTATTTATGGAATAAAATTTCCCCAAGGTTTAAGAAAAAATCAAAAATTACCAAAACCGGCTATTACTCCCACCACCAAGGCAGAAGAAGGACATGATGAAAGATTAACTGAAAAAGAAATTTTGCAAAGACGGATTGTTTCCCCAAAACTTTGGAAACAAATGAAAGAAGCTAGCTTGGCGCTTTTTAAATATGGCACCAGAGTTTGTGCGAAAACTGGCATAATTTTGGTTGATACAAAATATGAATTTGGGTTAGATGAAAATGGTATATTAATGTTAATTGATGAGATTCATACACCAGATTCTTCCAGATTTTGGGTTAAAAAAACTTATCTTAAAAATTTTAGAAAAGAGGAAGAGCCGGAAAATTTTGATAAGGAATTTTTAAGGATTTGGTATGTAAAGCATGGATACAAAGGAGATGGTAAACTTCCCAAAATGCCTAACTCTTTACAAAAAGCAGTTTCGAAAAGATATATTTCAATTTATAAAAAAATTACAGGAGAAAAATTTACCGGATTCAAATACCCTATTGAAAAACGCATTAGGAACAATCTAAAATTTGTTTATGCCAAATAGTAATGGTTTTGTGCTTTTGACTGGGACAGCCAATATTAATCTTGCCAAAGATGTTGGTAAACTTTTGAAAAAGGAAGTTTTTGAAACAGTCACGCAGTTTGCTGACGGAGAAAAAAGAATCATCATCCCGCACAATTTACGCAAAAGAGATGTGTTTATTATCCAACCTACCTCTTCTCCTGTTAATGATAACATTATGGAACTACTCTTAATAATTGATGCCGCCAAAAGGTCCTCTGCAACTGAGGTTACCGCCATTGTGCCATATTTTGGTTATTCCAGACAGGATCGGAAGGACAGACCCCGGGTACCCATTTCTGCATCATTGGTGGCAGGAATGATCGAGTATGCGGGTGCCAACCGCATCCTCACTATCGATATTCATTCAGAGCAATCCCCCGGCTTTATCAAAATTCCCTGGGATAATTTGTATGGCAGCTACTCGCTACTGCCGATACTTAAAAAGAAATTCAAAAAAAATCTGGTGGTTGCATCTCCCGACAAAGGGGGAGTCACCAAAGCCACGTTTTATCTACATCACTTAAAGGCAGATGGATTGGCAATTGTCTTTAAGGTAAGGGATGTTTACAGAGAAAATGTTTCTGAAGCTTTGGATATGATTGGGGATGTAAAAGGGAGGGACGTACTTTTGGTTGATGATATGATTGATACGGCAGGCACCATAGTCGGGGCAGCCAATCTGCTAAAGAGGAGAGG
>MFDM01000003.1:65838-69392 GCA_001776905.1 Candidatus Daviesbacteria bacterium RIFCSPLOWO2_01_FULL_39_12
ATTATTTTCTAATCCGGCACTGGAAAGAATTAATAAATCTGACTTAGATGATGTTTTCATTACGGATACGGTCTCTTTAAAGGGGGAGATATTAAAAAACCCAAAATTTAAACTGGTGAGCGTGGCCCCTCTTTTAGCAGAAGCTATCAAATGTATTTATAATGGTGATTCAATTTCTGAAAAACTTATTCCCTAACGAAGATCCAGACTTTTCCCCTCGAAGGTAATATTTTTTGGTTCAATTATTACTTTTCTTGGTCCGGATTTAACATACCCGGCATCCAATCCTTCAAATCCACTTTTGGTAATAATTTGTAGAGCCTTTTTTACATGCTTTTCCGGTAAGAAAATAGCATAATCCTGTCCCATGTTGTAAGTCTGATACATCTCATAATCATCCAAATTGGCATGTTTTTGAATAAATAGAAAAATTTCCTGCGGTTGAAAAATCCTTTCCAAAATATAAGAAAAATTTTTAGTGGCCCTCATAATTTTTCTTAAACCGTGTCCGGTGATATTGGTGATATAGTGAATATCCAACTTAACATCCAAAAGATCCTGAACTAACTTTGCATATATGTTACTTTTTGTGAGTAAAGCCGTACCATACAAAGTGCCATCTGCCAATTTTGTTTTATAACCTTGTGGCAGTTTTTTGGCTATAGCTCGGGCTAAAGAGATACCATTAGCATTAATCCCGTTACTTTTTATTAAAACGATTCTGTCACCCGTCTTTAATTTATTTTCTGTCAACAATCTTTTGTATGAGGTGATAATTCCTACACAAGAACCTGCCAAGTTGATAGTGTCTTTTTTTAGGATTCCTTTTAAAGTGGCAGTTTCTCCGCCGCCCCAGCTGGCACCGGCTAAATTGCAGGCAGCTGTCCAGCCCTTTACAAAATTCCTCATCCTCTGCTGATCTTGTAAAAACGAGTTATCCTCAACTGCCCAAAAAGCATGAACCACCAATGGCTTTGCCCCAGAGGTAGATAAATCATTTACGAAAGTGGCCACAGTATCTTGAGCGATCACATCATAATAAGTCTCGCCCGTGATTTTCCTCATCTCATCAGCAATCAAATTTTTGGTTCCTAAACACTCAATGACCGATGCCATAAAATATTTTCCCTGTTTCCAGACAAAGCAGGATTCGCCCCTGGAAGATGAGATTTCCTCAAAACCAATCCTTTTAAGATTTTTGGCAGTTGTTAATGCGGCTTTTTGAGAGAGTTTATTAATAGGATCTTTTGTATCATAATTATCTCCAACTTTAGAGTAGATGATAGCTTTTGCCTTTTTCATTTTGTAAATATACCACAAATTTGCACTTCAGGAGTATAATTGCCTCATGGTAGAGCAGGACCAACCAAGTCAACTAGAAGACCTTAAAATGATATCTGATTTGGTAAAAGAGGTTGAGGGTTTTTATCAAGAAGGTTTTTCCAGGCAAATTCAAACAAGAAACTCATTAATAGCTCAATTTCTAAATGAGCATATCTTTGATGCAACGTTTAATCTTTCTGACAAACCCGAGGAACTGGGAAAAAAGATACATAAATTTCTTCCGCACTGGAAAAAAACCTATCATTGGCAGAGATCACCCGAGGTAACACAAGAGAGAATGAGAATAGTTAAAAATTTGACTTGCCAAGATATTGCAACTTTTACTCTTGAGTGGTATGGACAATGTGAGACAAAATTAAGTGGACTTACCTCGGATAATCCAGCGTATGATAAGTTAAGAGAAGATGCTGCAACCTGGTTATTAGTTAAAGAAGCCGCAAAAAACGCAGTGGAATTGGAGGAAATTCTTTTATAGCTGATTCGGATCAACTTTGATGATTTTGTCATCATTGGGGGAAGGAGAGCCGCGGCCGTCCCTGTTTGAGGTAGTAATATAAAGCATATTATCCGGGCCTAAGACCACATCCCTGATTCTGCCAAATTGGCCTTTAAAGTGTTCAGTTAATTTATTCTCCGAAATATTATATTCAAAGAGTGTTTGTCCTCTTAGTCCTGCAAAAAATAATGAGCCATCAACAAAAGTTATACCTGCCGGTGCCCAGGTTTGTGATCCGCTTTGCAAAATGGGAGATTCCGTGTAAGCCACTTTCTCCGCTCTGTTTAACATTAAGAGTGGCAATTGGCTTTTCCTCTAACTCACCTTCTTTATTAATAAGGCGGACTCTGCCGGCTCTTTCTGTTACCAGAATACTGCCATCTGGCCCGCCCTGAGCGGAGTCGAAGGGTAAAAATGCTAGGGCCCAAGGCACTTCTAAATTTTCAGCAATTACCTTGATTGATGCTACTTCTGGACTGTCGGTGTCTGAGGATGAGGGAGAAGGTTTTTGTTCAAAAGTAAAATTTTGACTGTTTAAAATAGAACCCCCCCCTAAAGCCAAAACAATAATTAAACTCACCAGCAGAATCTGCTGCATCAAAATATTATACAGCAGTATATTACTCTGTTGAAACTCAACCTACAGGTTGCCATTTAGGCTCATAATCATTAGAAGGGTCATTGGAAACATTGGTTGGTTGTAGGCTACCATCTATCATCTTTACCCAAACATCACCATTACCGCTTGCATCTGATACATAAGTAACCATTCTACCGTCAGGTGAGAGGGAAGGACTATGCTCATTAAATTGGTTTAATGAGAGGTTTTGCTGGTTGCTGCCATCCGCATTCATGGTGAATATCTGATTCCTGCCGGTCCGGTCAGATTGAAAGATAATTTTACTACCATCCCCAAACCACCTAGTATTGTTATTATTACCCTCAAAAGTCAGCTGTTTTGGGGATAAACTTCCGTCGGTTGGAGCAGAAAAGATTTGCGTCCTACCGGTTCGATTTGATAGAAAAAGGATTTTGCTGCCATCAGGTGAAGGTAGTCCCTGATAATCTTCACTATTACTTCTGGAGATATTTGACAAGTCAGAGCCGTCCAGATTTTGCATCATTACTTCCTGTCTGCGAGAATCTTCGGCATGTAAATCAAAACTTATTTTCTCTTTTTGATTTTGATTGTCCCAAAACAATCTTGGATTACTGAGTCCTTCTGAAAAAGGAGTTATTAAGCGTCGGATATCGTTACCATCCTCATCTGCAGTATATATAGTTGGGCGACGATCCCCATCTCTTTGTGAAACAAAGGCTATTTTATTTCTAAAAGTAGTTACTTCCGACTCAGGCGCCGGATGATTAGTTATATTCAACCGGGTTCTTTGAGGATCAAATACATTCACTCTCCAGGCATCATCATTACCAAATCGATTTGAGATGAAATAAATGTATCGACCATTTGGCGACCAGACATAATTTCGATCATTAGCCGGATGGTTAGTCAGGTTTATTAAATTTGATAAAAATACTTCGGGGTTTCCTGTACGGTTAGTGCCATAAGCAATCAGTAAGTTTGAAATATCAATAAGAGGTAGTGGAGTGGGAGTGGCTGTGGGAGTTTCAGTGGCTGTCGGAGTAGGGGAAGGGGTGGGAGTAAGTGTGGCAGTTTTAGTAGGAGTGGGAGTATTTCCCACTTTAACAGTCGGGG
>MFDM01000004.1 GCA_001776905.1 Candidatus Daviesbacteria bacterium RIFCSPLOWO2_01_FULL_39_12
AGTTACTGAAAAACTTTAGAGAAAATCCGCTCTAAAGTTGTCTAGACCCATGTTTTATACTATTCGAGCCTCTTTTTTCAAATAGGAATCATAATAAATTTGAAGTTTCATTAGGAAAGTATATCAGAACTTAACTGTTTACATTTGCTAGTCTTAGCATATAAATCCTAGTCAATTGAAAAATTTTGTTTAATCCATTCGTCTAAATCTTCTTCAGAATTATAAATAATAGGATTCTCTTCTGCAGTTGGTTCATCGAATTTTTCTATAGCTGATTTTAATAAATCATCCTCAAGATGTCCTCTTGTCTTTGTTATCTTATTTTCCTTTCTTCTTCTCATAATTTCTTCCATCGGGGTGTTGATATAAATCAGTTTATGTTTAGCACCTTGTGCTTCAGCAATTTGTCTGGCAGTTTCTCTTTCCTGAAACTCGAGATTTCCAATATCCAAAATCACATTTCTGTTCTGTTTTAATAAATCCTTAAGTTTTCCATAGGCTTCTGAGTAAGCTGTATTCCAGTCATCTGGGGTTAGATGTCCAGTTCTCCACGTATTTTTATCTTTCATTATTTCATCTACAGATACATAGTCAAAGTTTAATCTTTTAACAAGCTCTTTTCTTAAAGTTGTTTTACCTGAATATGGTAGACCAGTTAAAATATATAGTTTATTCATATATGTATTCTAAAAGATCTGGAAATTGTTTATATTTTCCGCCCATTTCTAAATTAAAATGTCCTTCCCCCTGCATTGTAGTCAGTTTACCTCCTAAATATTTTTGCATTATTTCACCATGCCTTAATTCGCAATCATAAGGATCATTATCAGAGGTAATAAAATAAAAGTTTTTGCAGGAACTTTTTATCTTATCATAACTGAAAGGTGTTTTTAATAAATCAATTTTATATTGATAGAATTGAGGTAAACTTCCTTTGTCAACAAATCCTGCAACTAAAATTGCTTTATCTATTTTTATATCTTTTGGTAAGTTTTCTAAAATTTTAAGGATTAAAGTTGCTCCTGATGAATGGCCTACTATAATTGATTTTTCATTAAATTCCCACCCTTTGTTAGAAAAAATAATATCTAACCAATCTTTTAAAACCGGGGTATCAGAGTTAGGTAAATCAGGAGACCAAACTTTATGACCCTTTTCTTCGAGGGTCTTTTTTAACCAGGGAAACCAGTTACCTTGAGAATTATTTCCTGCTCCATGAAGAATAAGTACATTTTTCATAATCCTAATAATTTTAACATTTCTTTTTCTGCAACTCTTTTAGTAAGATAACTTTTTCCCGATGCAGGAATTCCACCTATAAAAACATACATAAACTTAATTCCTTTCAGCCTTTATAACAACATGCTCTTTGCCTAAAGCTACTATTTGATGCTTTGGAAAAACATCTTTTAAAATTCTCTCAATAAAACTTTTAACATTCTTTTTAATAACTAACCGCAAAACTCCTTTAGGTTTTAGGTGATTAAAAGATTCAGTAATAATTTCTTTTAAGAATTCATTCCCAAGAGATTGGGGAGGGTTACAAAAAATTTGATGGTAAGTTCTATCTGAAACGGCAGAGAATAGATCACTTAAATAAACTTCTACATTTTTCAAATTATTTAACTCCACATTCTTTTTAGCAAGTTCTATTGACCTTAAATGGTCATCTAATAAATGAACATGTCCGTTAGGATTTAATTTGGCTGCTACCATTCCCACTATCCCAGTACCAGAACCTAAATCTGCAACTAAAGTTTTATCCTCAACTTCTAAATTATCTATTAAAAGCCTGGTTCCACTATCTAAACCCTTTTCAGAAAATATCCCAGGCCGAGTTTCAAATTTTATTTCAAAACCTTTAAATTTTTCTGTAATTACATTATTCATAGTTTATTAAACCTGATAGCCATAAACAAAACGAGTTTACGAACGAAGTCGAATTGCTGGCTCTGACCAATGTGTTTAGAACCTTTGAGTGGTTAAAACCATACCAGCCAATTGATCTAACTTTTGTTACCTTACAACAAATTATATACCCTCATGGAAATTATCTACAGGTTAAATAGACCAAGGGCCTTTTTCTTTTAGTTGCAGAAACTTAAGCTTCTGCTATACTAAGCATTAGTCTAACATCGTGAACATCACTAAATTTTTTTCCTTAACATTCTTAGGTCTAGCCTTTATTACCTTTATCTTCTTCTCAAGCATTGTTTCTATTATTACCGACTGGTGGTGGTACCAGGAAGTAGGATTTACCGAGATCTTTATCAAATCGCTCAGCGCAAAAATCATTGTGGGAGCTCTAGCAGGAATTCTTGCAGCTGCCTTTCTTCTTACCAACTTAACTATTGCCATCCGTTCAAAAATACCCTGGATGGCAAGTATCCCTGAAGCCCTGATTGGTCTTGGTCAACCCTTAACCTTAAGTAACCGCTTGCTTGGAAAACTTGGCATTATCTTAAGCTGCATTATTTCTATCTTTATCGCTCTTTTAGCCGCAAGTAGTTGGCACGACATCTTAAAATTTCTCTCAGCCGTGCCGTTTGGTCAAAAAGACCCGTTATTTGCTGCTGACGTATCTTTTTACGTATTTTCCCTGCCTGTTTATTCTTTAGGGCTTGGTCTGATAAAAACCGTTATTCTGATATCGCTTATTGGTTGTGGTGCAATCTACATTCTGCGAGGTAGCCTTAATTTGTCAAGCTTCTTTCCTAAATTTGACCTCTCTAAATTGACCGGAAAACCTAAAAGCCGGATGTTAAAAGTTGTGAATGATTTAGGTTCCGACCGAAAAACGAGACTTCACATTGGGATTCTATTGTCTCTATTTCTTGCAACAATTGCCGCTGGTACCTATCTGTCTCTATTTAATTTGCTGACCGGCCAGAGCGGTCCAGTGTTTGGTGCGACCTTCACCGATACCAATGTCATGGTACCGCTCCTTCACGTATCTGTTTTTGTTTATGGTTTGGCTGCAATTTTAGCACTATTTTATGGTATTAGCGGAAAAATAGATCCTCTCTTCGGGGCAATCTTTTTAACTGTAATAGTCGGGTTTGCCTCTTCGGTTATCCCTTCAATCTTTCAAAAACTGGTTGTTGCGCCTAATGAACTTACTAAAGAAACACCATTTATCAAATATAACATCGAGGCTACCAATAAAGCTTACGGCTTGGATAAGGTGGAAGAGCGGGAAATAGCCGCGGATAAACCGATTACAGCTCCTGATATAGCAGCCAACAATCTCACAATTAAAAATGTGCGGCTGTGGGACAGAGCGCCGCTTCTCTCCACCTTTTCGCAAATCCAGGAGATTAGAACCTACTACGAGTTTACTCAAGTTGATAACGATCGTTATACAATCGGTAGTGAACTGCGCCAAATTATGCTTTCTCCCAGAGAATTGGCCTCCGACAGCCTGCCGAACAAAAACTGGATTAACGAGCGGCTGACCTTTACTCACGGCTATGGGGTGGCTGCCGGACCGGTGAATCAGGTGACTCCGGAAGGATTGCCGGTGTTATTTGTCAAAGACTTACCTCCCCGCTCGGAAGTTAAAGAATTATCTATTGAGCGGCCTGAAGTTTACTACGGCGAAATTCCCAATGATTATGTAATTGTCAAAACGAAATCTAAAGAATTCGATTATCCCAAAGGGGAAGAAAATGTCTATACCACATATACTGGGGTGGGCGGAGTAGAAATCAACTCTCCGCTGCGGCGCTTTTTCTGCGCCTTGCGCTTTGGTTCTCTCAAATTATTTTTATCGAGCGATGTTACAAAGGAAAGCCGTATCCTTTATTACCGCAATATAAAAGAGAGGGTTTTAAAAATAGCTCCATTTCTTAAGCTTGACCGCGACCCGTATTTGGTGATTGCCGATGGTAAATTGTATTGGATCCTTGATGCCTATACATCAACCGACCGTTATCCATATTCCCAACGACTACCATTAAATGGGGATAAAGTAAACTATATAAGAAATTCAGTCAAGGCAGTAGTAGATGCTTACGGCGGAGAGGTCAAGCTTTATCTAACCGATCAGGATGATCCAATTATAAAAACCTATTCCAGGATTTTCCCCAAAACTTTTCAAAAACTTGAGGAAATGCCCAAGAGCTTGACTTCCCATCTTCGCTATCCGGAAGATATCTTTACGCTGCAAACTGCAATCTACACAACTTACCATATGGATGATCCGCAGATTTTCTACAATAAAGAGGATCAGTGGGAAATCCCTGCTATTGCCCAAGGAGGCGAAGCACAAACCGGTGGTAAGATACCAACAATGGATCCTAGGCACATGATTATGAAGCTCCCGGGTGAAAAGACAGAAGAGTTTATTTTAATGTTACCATTTACTCCCAAGGCTAAAGATAACCTCTCTGCCTGGATGGTTGCCAGAAATGACGGTGAGCAATATGGCAAGCTTGTTGTCTACCGCTTTCCCAAGGATAAATTGGTGTTTGGCCCCAAACAGATCATCGGCCGGATCAGTCAGGATGCGCAGATCAGTCAGCAGATTTCCCTGTGGGATCAGGGTGGTTCTCAGGTAATTCAAGGCCCGCTTCTGGTCATTCCAATTGAGGAGTCTTTAGTCTATGTCCGTCCGCTTTACCTTAAAGCAGCAACAGGAAAAATCCCGGAACTCAAGCGGGTTATAGTTGCATACGAAAACAAAATTGCCATGGAAGAGACATTGGAAGCAGGTCTTGCCAAAATCTTCGGCACTGCCGAGGGAGGTCAAACCAAACCATCCGGGGAAACACCTACCCCGAGTGCACCTATAGACTCGCCTAGCGGCGAAACGGGTACGACCAAAGAAGGTCTCCTCCAACAAGCTAGTCAGGCGTATCAATCTGCCATCAATGCGCAGCGGGAGGGAGATTGGGGGAGATATGGAGAGGAAATAAAACGCTTAGGAGAAATCCTAAATAAGCTGCGCTAGCGCTTGTACTCCTTAGCTTCTTGCCGTCGCTTTTTCTGGCATATTAACTTCAGTTATTCTAGGCTAAAAATTCTGCTATACTGACAAGGAAGTTTTAAACCGAGAACAAAATAAATGACTATAAAAGAATATGATTATTGATGCTCATGTTCACCTATCAACGTATACAGGTAAAGGAAACTTTCTAGAAGGATGCTTGGATGTACTTTTGGGGGAGATGAAGCAAAATGGGATCGATTATGCAATTGTTATTCCAGATAACATTGAAGATGATCCTAAAATTGCTCATTTAGAAAATACCTTAGAACTCATTAAGAAAACGAATAAATTATTTGCATTAGGCAGTCCGCAAATTATCCAAAGAGGGAGTAGTGAAGTAGATAAGTATAGAAGACTTTTGAAGGGTGGCGCTATTAAAGGATTAAAGTTATTCTCTGGACATGATCCATATTATCCTAATGACGATAGGTGTTTGTCCTACTATGAACTGCTCCAGGAGTTAGATTATCCAGTAGTGATTCATACGGGTGACCATTCATCTAATCCTAATATAACTGACCCATTAAAATATAATGATCCAAAATATATTGTTGAGATAGCAAAGAAATACCCTAAACTAAAGGTGATTATTACTCACTACTATTGGCCAAAGATTGAATATTGTTATGAAGTAACTAAGGATGTCCCTAATATTTACTTTGAAATAGCTGGCCTAGCAGATGATGAAGTTATTAAGGCTAGCGGAGGTATAGAAAAAATAAAAGAAGTTTTAAAGAAAACCATAAAAGATAGATACAACAAAGTTATTTTTGGCACAGATTGGCCACTGTGTGATTTTGATGGCAAAAGCGGTTTTGCTTACCATATAGAATTAGTAAAAAGTTTAGGATTATCACCAGATATTGAAAAAATGATATTTAGCCAAAACGCCATAAGCGTTTATAATATAAAAAGATGACTGTAAGTGAATTTTTAGACAACTTTATAAATTGGGTTGAGGCTCAAAATGAAAAAAGAAATTAATAGCAGGAAACAAATAGCGGTTTTTAAGGGGAAAAGGATCAGAAGACTGTGGGATGTAAAATTGGAAAAGTGGTATTTTTCAGTGGTTGATGTGGTAGCAGCTTTAACTGATAGTACGAACCCTCAAGTATACTGGCGTGTCCTTAAAAAAAGGCTTATTGACGAGGGATCAAGTGAAACCGTTACAAAATGTAACGCTTTGAAAATGCTTGCTGCAGACGGAAAAATGCGCCTTACAGATGTTGCGGATATCGAGACAACGTTTCGTATTATCCAGTCCATTCCTTCTCCCAATGCCGAACCGTTCAAATTATGGCTTGCCCGCGTGGGTTACGAGCGGGTAGAGGAAACAGAAGACCCAGAAATCGCTATCAATCGGGCCATGCAAACCTATCTCAAGAAGGGCTATTCGCGGGAGTGGATCAATCAACGGCTAAAAAGCATCGAAATTAGAAAAGTCCTGACTGATGAGTGGGAAAATAGAGGCATCAAAAAAGGCGACGAATTTGCGATTCTAACTGATGAGATTACATTTGCCTGGGCGGGCTTGACCACCAAACAATATAAACGTTATAAAGGGTTAAAAATGCAAAGTCTGAGGGATAATATGACTAATCTTGAGCTGGTTTTAAATATGTTAGCCGAAGTTAGCACAACCGAAATTTCAAAGAAAGAAGAACCTGATACTTTTAATAAAAACAGGAAAGTCGCCCGTCGCGGCGGCGGTGTAGCACGGGTGGCAAGGCAGAAAGTAGAACAAGAAACTGGTAAGAAAACTATAACCCGATCTAACTATTTACCAAAGAAGTTAAAATAATTTCGAAAAAATAATGATTCCGCTACTGATAATCAAAAAGCTGCTTTTATTCCTGGCACCTATTTTTCTCTTCTACTTTTTGAGAAAAATGGGCAAAGGACGACAACTTGAGGGAAAATCGAAGCTATCTGATTTTGATAAAAGTCAGATTGTAGAAGGAGAAATTATAGATGAAAATAGCAGTAACCGCTGATATCCACTTCGGTGTTGGCAATGATCAACATATTGTTAAAAACTTCGTCAGACAAATCCCACCTGGGAGGTGGATTAGGTTGACACCTAGGGATTTCAGATCAATTTCGTGCTTGGCTGCGGGACTAGGAGTCGGACCTAGATTAACAGGTTCAGAGCCTGCTGTGCTACCATTACACCATCCCGCAATGTAGTTGAAATTATACCAATTTTTAAGCCATGAGGAAACTTAAAGCTGCTTTGACCCTTTTTATAGTCTCTTCCTCTCCCAAAATCTGGATACTTTCAAAAAGAGGTGGGGTGACACTCTGTCCCGAAACAGCCACTCTTAACAGTTGGAACATATCTTTGGCTGAAATCTTGACTTCATCTGCCAACCCTCTAAATTTTTTTTCGAAAGTTTCTCCTTCCCAGGGCTGTTTCATCTCCTCTAAAGTATAGATAATTTTATCTAAAATTTCCCCGAGATTTTTAATGCCCAATTTTTCAAAAACTGCCATATCATATTCACATTTTTCCCAAATAAAATCAGTCAAAGGTATAAAATCAGATAGTTTCTTAATCCGGTCTTTAACTAATGGGGTAAGCTTTGCCACTTCTCCTTCTGTTGGATGATCCGGTATTGCTCCACCAGCCAAATACTTTAAATATTCCAATATTTGAGTTTTGAGTTTTGAGTTTTGAGTTTTCCTAATATATTCTCCATTCATCCATTCCAATTTAGTGACATCAAAAACAGGATTTGATAAATGAACATCTGCCAAATCAAACATTTTTATCATCTCATTAAGTGATAAAATCTCCCGGTTATTTTTGGGAGTCCAGCCTAAAAGAGCCATATAATTTAAGATAGCCTCTGCTAAAAAACCATCTTGTCTAAACTCTGAGACTGCTTTGGCACCGTGTCTTTTAGACAGCTTTGATTTATCAGGACCTAAAATGACCGGCAAATGAGCATAATTTGGAATTTCCCATCCCAGAGTATTAAATAACATCACGTGTTTTGGCAAAGATGATATCCACTCAGCTCCGCGAATAACCGGATTAGTCTGCATTAAGTGATCATCCACCACATGAGCCAGATGATAAGTGGGGAAGCCGTCTGATTTTAAGATCACAAAATCATCCTGGGTGGAGTTGTCAAATTCAATCTGGCGGTTACCCACCAGATCAAAGGTGGCGGTCTTGCCCTCTTTGACTGTTTTAAACCAGACTGCCCCCTCGCCTTTGTATGCCGCACCTTGCTCCAACAGTTTTTGGGCATACTCTTGATAGATCTTTTTTCTGTCTGATTGGAGAATAACTTCTCCATCAAAATTTAAGCCCAGCCATTTTAATGTCTCTACTATATCTTCTACTGCGCCTGGAACTAGTCTTCCTCTGTCAGTATCTTCAATCCTTAAGGCAAACACACCCTTGTTTTTTTTGGCTATTAGATAAGCATACAGTGCGGTTCTGACACCGCCAATGTGTAAGTTTCCGGTGGGTGAAGGAGCAAATCTGGTTTTAACTTCCATGTGCCCATTATATCAGTAAGCATAATTTCTGTATAATATAGATATGACTTTAACCCAGACTGCCATTTTGGTTAAACAGATCATTTTTATTACAGCCATCTTTGTTATTTTAAGTATCATTGCTTTTATCGCTTATCAGACTGCCTACAATTATTACATCTCCCGCCGACCTCCTCCTGAAGAAAGACCCAACAACAAATTTGGTCAGTTGCCTGCTTTGGATTTTCCTCAAAGTATAGTATCCGGTTCCAAATTTAGCTATTCGCTGGACACTGCCACCGGAAATCTACCCAGATTGGGTCAAGACCCAAAATTTCCCAAAATTGTCAAAGTTTATTTTATCAATAAACCCGTGGCCACCTTACTGTCGCCAGACAGAGGTATAGAATTTGCCAAGAAATTTAACATCACCACTCCGCCACAGGTTTTATCCGAAACTGCATACCGTTTTTATCAGGAGGGCAAAACTTTAACTTTAGAGTTGGACACGAAAAATTTTAAATTTGCCAATACCGGAGTAACTGCGTCTAATCAAATTTTGCCTAATGATAAAAACTTATCTGACGGTTTTAGAGGTCTTCTTTCAAACTTGGGTGTTTTGCAAAAAGACTTACAGGAAGGCCCTGCTAAAATTACCCTACTTAAAGAAGAGGCAGGAAAATTAGTGCCTACCAACGCCAGATCTGAAGCCCGTTTTGCCAATGTGTCTTTGTGGCCAAAAGCCATTGTGGGGAATTTAATCTATTCTCCCAAATACGATGTGTCGCTGATCAGTGCTTTGGTGACAGGTTCCTCAAATGGGATAGAAAATTATTACTCGATTGAATACACCTACTGGTCTATTGATACAACAATACTGGCCACTTATGCGGCCAAACCTTTAGATCAGGCGTTTGAGGAGTTAAAGTCAGGCCAGGCAGCAGTGATTTTAGAGCCAGGTACTGCTAATGTTTCTATTACCAATATTATCCCCGGTTATTTCTTGCCGGAAAAATATACCTCATTTTTGCAACCAATCTATATTTTTGAGGGACCGCAGTTTATAGCTTATGTGGGGGCAATGGATACCTCTAAGTTCCCGTCCACTCAAAGTTCGAGTAAGCCCAGTCAATAATCAGAGTGGTTTCCCCAAATCTGTCATCAGATCCCAATAAAACATATAAAACTTTGTGCCCATCACGTTCCACCAGAGTGATTAAATTCTCTTTGGCAGCTTCAGTTTTACCGGTTTTAATACCCATCACTCCCGGGATTTGTGAGAGCAACTTATTTAAATTATAAAGTCTGTGCTCATATTTTTTATCTAAAGATACTATGTCGGTTTGCTTGGTGGCGAAAATCCGGGCCAGCTGAGGACTTTTTAAAGCTTCCTGGGTAATTTTGGCCAAATCCTTGGCAGAGGAGTAGTGATTGGGATTGTCAAAGCCGGCAGGGTTATCGAAATGAGTATTTTGCAAATTTAGCTCAGCTGCTTTTTTGTTCATGGCAGAGACAAAACCAACTGCTCCTCCCGGATAGTTCTCGGCGATGGCAAAAGCTGCATCGTTTCCGGAGGGCAATAGCATTCCGTAAAGTAAAGATCTAAAAGATAGAGTTTCTCCCTGTTTTAGTCCTACATTTGATCCCGGAATATTGATGGAGGTTTTAATGGTGAGAGGGGAGTTGGGTTTAAAATATTCTGATGCCACTAAGGCAGTCATCACTTTGGTGATTGAGGCCGGTGGAAGCGGGAGAGAAATATCTTTTTGATAAAGGATGGTGTCGGTACTTAGATCTTTAATTAAAATGGCCCGGGCTAAAATTTGAGGGAAAGGTTTATTTTTTGACATGGGGGGGATATTGATTTTTTGGACGGATAAAACCTGGGGATTGTTTTCAGGAATTAGTGGAGCAGTTAAAGTTTGGTCCAAAGTGGAAATAAAAAGGGGGATTAATATTACTAAAAGAATGGAAATTAAAACCAGTGATAAAGAATAAAGATAAGGCTTCATTTCAACCTGGTATCTACCCTTTCCATATCTCTGGGGAAAAGGGAAGCTTCTCTGATGTTTGATAAATTTAACATGTGCATGGTGACTCTTTCCAAACCTAAGGAAAATCCACCTTCAGGAGGCATGCCGTATTTAAATGCTTGTAGGTACAGCTCAAAATCTTTAGGATCCATCCCTCTTCCTTTAATGGAGTCTACCAATTGCTGGTAGTCATTAATTCTTTGCGAACCAGATAAAATTTCCACCCCTCTAAAAAGTAGGTCATAACTTAAAGAGTACTCCGGATCTTTAAGGTCAGGATGGGTGTAGAATGGTTTGGCTTTAGTGGGGAAGTGGGTGATGGTCACAAAATCACTGTGATGATTTTTAAAAGCCCATTTACAAATATCTACTTCATCTTGTGGCATTAAGTCTTTTTCTTTAGTGTTATCTTTACTAAATTCTTTTAAAATAATTTGTTGGGCCTCTCTTAAAGTGAGACGTGGAATCTTTCCAAAAGCAACCGGTTCTACCTCAAACTCCTCCAGAGCCTTTTGGCAATTTTCCTGGGCATACTTTATGGTATCTACAGCTACTTTTTCCAACAAATCCAGTAAATCTGCAAATTCCACAAAACCTATTTCGCAATCCATCTGGGTAACTTCCGATAAATGTCTGGTGGTGACAGATGGTTCTGCTCTGTAAGCTTTGGTGATGGTAAAAACCCGCTCGTATACAGGGACCAACATTTGTTTATAAAGCTGGGGGCTTTGAGTAAGAAATGCTTTGTGTCCATAATAATCAACTTTAAAAACTTGGGCTCCTCCTTCAGTGGATGAGGCAGCTATGGTGGGAACCACAATTTCACTGCAGTCTATATCTTTGGCTGCTTTCCTGAAACCCTCCAAAATGGCTGCCTGGATCTTAAAAATAGCCTTTACTTTGGGATGTCTCAGCGTCAGTGATCTGAAGTCTAAAAGGGTGGGCAGTTCCAAATGAAGCTGGGGTCCTCCCATATCAAAGGGTAGCTCCGAAGCTTTTGATAAAACCTCAACTTTTTCGGAATAAATTTCTATCTCACCAGTTGGGATATTTTTATTCACTAAACTCTCAGGCCTTTTGTTAACTTTACCCTCTATTATTACTACATCTTGTGGTCTCAGATCTTTTCCTACTCCCCCACCTAAAACAACCTGGATTATTCCAGTTCTATCATAAACATCCAAAAACAAAATTTTTCCATGGTCACGCCTGACATGTACAAATCCAGAAATTTTTACATCCTCCCCAATCTTTTTTATACAATCTAAAATTAAGGTTCTTGTCATGAGAGCATCATAACAGTTGGGATAAACAGTTGACAAGATAAGAAATGTTTGTTAAACTTACATACTAATATGCAAAACTTAAGAAGAAATTTTGGTTTCTTCTTTACCTTCGCTTAAGCGGAGGTTGGTTTTTGTGAGATAAAAATCAACTAAATACTAACCTTTGCTAAATTTATAAGGCGGAGGTTTTTTTATGAGTTGAAAAAGAAAGGAAGGTGATAAAAATGAAAGAGAAAATTAGTCCTTTAGGACACAGAATCGGTGAGGTGTATATTCCTCCAAAAAATGGTGAAAATGGCGCCAAAGTAGGGTTTGTTTGGGAAAGAGGATGTTATAGATTGGCTACCGAACGAGAGATATTAGCAGCGCTACAAGATGAAGTAGAAATGCGTCCTTTAGTAGAAAATCTATCTCGAAGAAAAATAAGACAACTCAAGGTTCAATCTGGCGTTAGGTATTTAGGCCAACCAAAACCCAGATATACTTAATACGTTATGCATCACGTAAGAATATTCCCGAAACGAGAGTTGATGAATCAAACTAAATCTTCCTAAAACGACGAGCCTTTT
>MFDM01000005.1:0-5321 GCA_001776905.1 Candidatus Daviesbacteria bacterium RIFCSPLOWO2_01_FULL_39_12
GGGTTTGTATCTGTAGGTGGCGGGGCTATGTTAAAGCTCTTAGCAGATGGTACCCTGCCAACAATTGAGGCTTTAAAATAAATATATCAATCTATAACTATATATGTATATATATTACGAAGGAGGTCTGCTTTGTTTCTGGTTTAGGAATAACTTTTAAAGGTATATTAAGCCGGGCAGCGATTCTGTCTGCATCAACTCCTTCTGGACTAGTAAAAAGCTCTTGCTGTTTTTTTGGCTCTGAAATATAGAAATCAAAATTTATGACCACCTCTATGAAATCTCCAGCTCTAATACAATATAAGGAAATCTCTGTCTCTTTTTCTTTTTGACTGGATATATGAATGGAAATTTCCAAAAGGTTTTGGAGGAGTGAGCTCAGTAAATTCTTATCTGTTATAGCTGTGAAGGTTGCCTCTGTAGCTTTTTTATCCAAGTTAATGGCTTGAGAAAATTCCAGTTTAACTTGAGATTTATTTGCCAGAGTTTGATTCTCAAAAACTTTCTCTTTACAAATATCTAAAATATCAACAATTGATTTTTTAACCTCTTCCATAAGATTTCTAAAATTGTACATTATTTAACCTTGAAGTCAAAGATAGGTTATTGCTTTGAACAGTAAATTTGTTGTATGTTAGGTACAGTATGATTAGAGTTGCCATTAATGGATTTGGAAGAATAGGTAGGACTGCTTTTAAGATAGCTTTGGATAAACATGCTGATGAAGTGGAAGTTATAGGAATTAATGACTTAACAGATGCTAAAACTTTAGCTCATCTATTAAAATATGACTCCAACTATGGAATCTGGCAGCATGAAGTGGGATCCGATGAGAAAAACATTCTAGTTGATGGAAACAAATACCCTGTTTTTGCTGAAAAAGAACCTGATAAATTGCCCTGGAAAGACTTAGCAGTTGATGTGGTGATTGAATCAACTGGCAGATTCACTGATCAAGAGGGTTCAAAACTGCATCTTCAAGCTGGAGCTAAAAAAGTGGTTATTTCTGCTCCAACCAAGGGGGATGGTAGTTCTGTTCCCACCCTTCTTTTAGGAGTAAACGGGGAAAAATACTCTGGGGATGAGATAATTTCCAATTCATCCTGTACTACCAATTGTATAGCCCCTGTTGCCAAAGTAATGAATGATAAATTCGGTATTTTAAAGGCCATGATGACTACTGTCCACGCCTATACTCAGGATCAAAACTTACAAGATGGACCTCACAAAGATTTACGGAGGGCTCGCGGGGCTGCTCAAAATATCGTCCCCACCACCACCGGGGCAGCCATCTCCACCACAGAAGTTATTCCTGAGCTTAAAGGTAAGTTTGACGGAGTAGCCATCAGAGTACCGGTGGCTGTGGGGTCAATTTCAGACTTTACTTTTCTTTTAAGTAAAAAAGTGACCATTGAAGAAGTTAATCAGGCTTTCAAAGAAGCTGCTGACAGTCCCCATTTACGTGGCATATTGGTTGTGACAGATGAACCGGTGGTTTCTTCAGATATAGTGGGCCGTTCCGAATCAGCCATAGTAGATTTGTCTTTAACTCAAGTGGTTGACGGAGACATGGTCAAAGTCTTTGCCTGGTATGATAACGAATACGGTTACTCCTGCAGACTAGTTGAGCAAGTGATAAATGTAGGGAAGTCTATAAACTCTTGACAGGACGTACGGAAAAGCGTACGATACATACATGACTACAGTTTCTGCAACTTATGCCAGAACAAGATTATATGACCTGATAGATGAAGTTTCTTCTTTAGGGAAAAGGATTGGTATTACCAAAAAAGGGGAAACAAAAGCTGTTTTGATAAGCAGCGACGAACTGGCATCCTGGGAGGCCACCATAGATGTAATGTCTAACACTGAACTGGTAAAGGGAATTAGAAAGGGTATGGAAGATATTAAAAAAGGCAGGGTTGTTCCCTGGGAAGAGGTTAAAAGAAAAGCAGGACTTTAAATGTGGCTAGTGTAATTGTTACCAAGCAAGCTGAGAAATCATTTCTAAAATTACCATTATCTTCTCAAAAGAAAATTTCCAAGGCAATTGATAAACTTATCCAAAACCCTTTAGCAGGAGAAAAATTAAAAGGAGAGTTTGAGGGACAATACAAAATTTATGCTTGGCCTTATAGGGTAATTTATCTTTTTTCTACTATAGATAGCGTGGTGACTGTAGTTGAAATTGAACACAGACAAGGTGCATATAAATAACGATGGTTAAAGTATTTACCTGGTATGATAATGAATTTGGGTACTCAAATAGATTGGTAGAACAAGTTATAAATGTGGGAAAATCCTAATTCTTAAAATCCACCCTTGACAACCAGAGAGAGAGTTAAATGTATACATGGAGACAAAGACAGGATCTACAGAGCAACCTTCTTCTGCTGAACAAGAATTGTCTCAACAAGAAATAGCGCCTCATGTTTTAAGATTGAATGGTGAGTTCAGAAATATTTTAAAAAGCTGGCCAGAGCTTAATGGGGCAGCGTTAGATCTCTTTTTAACAAATGACAAGTTTCACCCTAAAAACACAGTAGTTTTTACAAGAGGGGGAGTTAGTTATGAGGTGCAAGCGAATGAAGGTACTTTAGAGATTACTAGGGCGGAAAAACCAGAAGGGTTTGAGGAAGATGGATGGACCGAAGATGGGGAAAGAAGAAGAAGGGTAAGCTCAAAATCTTTATATATATCAGCTCCTGGGAAGAATTCACGATTTGATCAATCATCGGATATTGGTTATGAGGGACCAGATTTATATGGGTCTACAGAAATACATACAGTACCGTATAATACGCAAGCTGTTTTAGAAAAAGCAGAAGTTTTTTTAAATGAACTAAAAGCAGGCTAAATTTATTCCGTTTTATAACATTTCGTTGTACGATCGCACACTTAATTGTCAAAAATAGGCTCAAAATTTTGATATCTTTACATTCTGTACAGAATTCTGTAATATATTTTTATGACCAAAACTTTACCTATTACAGAAGCAAGACAAAACTTAACTACTCTTGTTAACAGAGCCAGTAAGAGACTGGATGAGTTTGTAATTACAGTTAATGGTAAACCCGCAGCAGTACTTGTTTCAATAGAAAGATTTGAAATGATCTTACAGAGTCGAAAAAGTTAGGGATCCTTCGACTCCTCCGACATAACGTCGGAGTCGCTCAGGATGACCATAAAAATGTGGTCAGTTGACAAGGCAAGATAAGTTTTGGTAAACTTACCTTTAGTGATTAATTTCACATCAATGAGAAGCAACGCACCAAAAACTTAACCCTTTCGCGCTAAGGATCTTCCTGGTGCGGAAGATCAAGCCTTAGCGTTGTATCCCTCTAAAAAATAAAACTCAAAAGTCAAAGGTCAAAAGTCTATACTTTTGTCTTTTAACTTGGATTCGAGCAACTGGGCCCGTAGTTCAGCTGGTAGAACATCTCATTTGCAATGAGAAGGTAAGCGGTTCGAGCCCGCTCGGGTCCACTTTGCACTTTGAAATGTGAATACGTAAATTTGAGAAGGCTAGCCCACGTTCAGTTACATGAATGTGGCGCAGCAAAAAATACTCAACAATAATGCATACGGTGGATGCCTTGGTTGAAAGTACCGATGAAGGACGTACATAGTTGCGATAAGCTTGGGGGAGCTGCCAAGAAGCTTTGATCCCAAGATTTCCGAATGGAGTAATCCCCCGCCTCGGCGGGATCTTCTGCTGAATACATAGGTAGAAGAGGGGTACGCGCCGAACTGAAACATCTAATTAAGCGCAGGAAAATAAATCAACAGAGATTCCCTAAGTAGCGGCGAGCGAAAAGGGAACAGCCTAAACCATGTACCATCTGGTATACGGTGTTGCGGGACCACAATGTGGGAGTAGTCAGGATAGCCGAATCCGCTGGAAAGCGGAGTCAAAGAAGGTGATAACCCTGTAAGTAAAATCCAAGCTACCTCTAGTGGATTCCCAAGTAACTCAGGACACGTGAAATCCTGAGTGAATCCGGGGCGACCATGCCCTAAGGCTAAATATACTTTCAGACCGATAGTGAACTAGTACCGTGAGGGAAAGGTGAAAAGAAGAGCGGAACGCTCAGTGAAATAGTACCTGAAACCGTATGTTGACAAGCAGTGGAAGTTGGGAGCAATCCTGACAACCGCGTGCCTATTGAAGAATGAACCGGTGAGTTGCCGTACCTTTCACTAGTCTAAGGAATTATGTTCCGGAGACGCAGTGAAAGCGAGCATTAATAGTGCGTTAAGAAAGGTGCGGCAGACCCGAAACCGAGTGAGCTAACCATGTCCAGGGCGAACCCCGCCGAAAGGCGGGAGGAGGCCCGAACCCGTTACTTTAGCAATAGTTTGGGATGAGATGTGGTTAGAGGTGATATGCCAAACGAACTCGGAGATAGCTGGTTCTCCCCGAAATATATTTAGGTATAGCCTTCAAATTTAAGAAGTGGGGGTAGAGCACTGGATGGTTCGATGAGCGTAAGCAAGTTGGACCAATCAAACTCCGAATACCATTTCGTACATTTGAGGAGTCAGTCCGATCCGGCTAAGCGGAGCGGTCCTGAGGGAAACAACCCAGACCAATAGCTAAGGTCCCTAATTGTAAGTTAAGTGTTAAAGGAAGTTATAATCCTTATACAGCCAGGAAGTTGGCTTAGAAGCAGCCACCTTTTAAAGATAGCGTAACAGCTCACTGGTCTACTACGGATTGTAGCGCCGACAATGAACCGGGGCTAAACTTACAACCGAAGCTTTGGATTGGATCGAGCAATCGATCCAGTGGTAGGGGAGCGTACCGCACCTAGTGAAGCTGTGCTGTAAGGCATGGTGGAAGGTGCGGCAGTGAGAATGCCGGTATGAGTAGCGAATTAACGTGAGAAACGTTATCGCCGAATGCCCGAGGTTTTCTACGCAATGTTAATCAGCGTGGAGTTAATCGGTCCTAAGATGAGGCCATATGGCGTAACCGATGGATTACAGGTTAAAATTCCTGTATTGAAGTTATTTTGACAAGTTCTGATGTAACTCGCCGCAAGGCGGGACATATCAGAAGCCTTTAAGGGTTGACGAAGTGGGAAATATCTTGCCCTGAGTTTATCGAAGGGTTTAAGTAACAAGCAAGTATTGATTGCCAAAAGCGTTGATATGTTTATGCGAGTTATGACGAAGCAATAAGATAATTTTCTGTTTCCAAGAAAATACCCGTAAAGGAGAATAATTTTAACCGTACCGAAAACCGACACAGGTGGGCGAGTTGAGTATACAAAGGCGATCGGGAGAACTATCCTTAAGGAACTCGGCAACGAAAGCTG
>MFDM01000005.1:5345-5668 GCA_001776905.1 Candidatus Daviesbacteria bacterium RIFCSPLOWO2_01_FULL_39_12
ATCCTTAAGGAACTCGGCAACGAAAGCTGGACGTAACCTTTGGGAGATGTCCTGCCACGTTCAGTTACATGAACGTGGCTACAACAAAAGACGCTAAGCGACTGTTTATCAAAAACACAGGTCCCTGCTAAATCGAAAGATGATGTATAGGGGCTGACACCTGCCCAGTGCCAGTAATTTACTGTCTCCGCTGACTCCTTGCCGCAAGGCTTGGATGAGGTGGGGGCCTAAGATCTGGTGAACGGCAGCAGTAACTATAACTGTTCTATGGTAGCGAAGTTCCTTGTCTGGTGAGTTCAGACCCGCACGAAAGGTAGAACGAC
>MFDM01000005.1:5701-7055 GCA_001776905.1 Candidatus Daviesbacteria bacterium RIFCSPLOWO2_01_FULL_39_12
TTGTGTAGTGTAGGAGGGACCACGTTCATGCGCAAGCACTGAACGTGGGACAATGAAACACCTCTCTTTTGAATCTTTAAGTCTCACCATCACCCTTATAAAAACAGGGAGTGGGACAAGGTCTGGCGGGCAGTTTGACTGGGGCGGTCCCCTCCAAAAAAGTAACGGAGGGGTACTAAGGTACACTTATCCCGTAAGGAAATCGGGATTTAAGCGTAAAGGTATAAAGTGTGCTTGATAGCAAGACTCACAAGTCGAGCTAGTACGAAAGTAGGTCTTAATGATCCCCTGGTGGCACATGGATGCGCCAGGGCTTAACGGATAAAAGTTACCCCGGGGATAACAGGCTAGTCTTGCCCTACAGTCCACAAGGACGGCAAGGTTCGGCACCTCGATGTCGGCTCATCGTATCCTCCTGCTGAAGTAGGTGGGAAGGGTCGGGCTGTTCGCCCGTTAAAACGGTACGCGAGCTGGGTTCAGAGCGTCGTAAGACAGCTAACCCGCCTTTAAACATTTGGCGGGTGACAATGAACTGTCTTTCTCTATCGGCGTTTTAACCTTCGAGGAATATTAAAATCTTTTTGTCAAAAAATAATATAGAGATATAAAATCTAGCTATATGCTGGAAAGTCTTGTAAATAATAATCTACTAGTATATGATTTAGTAACTAGTAAAAATGGTTATTCACTCATGGATATGAGGCAAGATAATCAGCAGGAAAGACTAGTTTCAATGAAACTTTTAAGCGATGATTATTTAATTGGTTTTACAGAGGGAGAAGGAATGTTCTATATAGGAATAGTCCGATCTCTCGAAACTAAAACCGGCTGGCAGGTGATTTACTTTTTAAAAGTATCACAAAATCCAATCGGAATTGAAGTTCTAAATCAATTTAAAGATCGTTTAGGTTGTGGCTATATTAAACAAAATAGCCAAACTGATAAAACAGATAAATCTTTAGCCTATGTTGTTAGAGATTTTCTGAGTTTAAAGAAAAAAGTAATTCCTTTTTTTGAAGGCAAATTAGTTATTAAAAAAGAAGCCTTTGAAAAATTCAAACAAGTACTAAAACTTGTTGAGACAAAGCAGCATTTAACCGCTGCAGGAATTAAAGAGATTTTAGAAATTGCTTACTCAATGAATACTCAAAAAAGAAGAGTAGAAAAGCAAGTAATTCTAGAAGCTTATATGAAACTAGAATCCTCACAGGCCATACGCTAGACCCGCCTTTGGCGAGGAAGATATGGTCGGACCTCTGATGTGAATCGGAGAGCTTGCAGGAAAAAGAAACTAGCAAGCCCACGTTCAGTTTACATGAACGTGGTTACAATAATGTCGGACTCTATCCAGTAT
>MFDM01000005.1:7118-17516 GCA_001776905.1 Candidatus Daviesbacteria bacterium RIFCSPLOWO2_01_FULL_39_12
AGTGTGCCTGTTGTACCAAAAGTGCAGCGCAGGGTAGCTACGTTTCTAACTGATAAGTGCTGAAAGCATCTAAGCACGAAGCAGGCCCCAAGATGAGGAATCTTTTAAGATCCCAGGTAGACTACCTGGTTGATAGGTTGGCGGTGTAAGTGCCGTAAGGCATTTAGCCTACCAATACTAATGATCATCGTTGAGATTTTTTGTGACGTACCATTCGGTACATCATGTACTGTTATGGTTCGTGGCCTTCTTAATCCCGTACTCGAGCGTAAGCGAGTAGTGCGGGACGTATTCACATTTTAGAGCGCAAAAAACAGGATGTGGTATATTAAAATCACATGTCCTATTCTGCCCTGAGTAAACGTTGTAAGCCGAAAGGTTTTACTTTAATCGAACTTCTGGTAGTTATCTCCATTATTGCCATTTTATCTGTGGTTGGTATTACCATATTTACCAATGTCCAAAAAGGGGCCAGGGATGCCAAAAGAAGAGCGGATATAAATGCCATAGCTAATGCTTTGGAGGTAAATTATGGCACATGTCCAAGTACAACGAATTCGTATTGTGCTTTGCCAGAAAACTATTTTTCTAGCGGAGGTATTCCCATAGACCCAAGTATTAGCAGGGATAGTCTTACTCTAAATAATGCTGATGTTTTGAATAGTAAGGGATTCGGGTATATATATATTCCTGGGATTATTCCCTTGGGGCATCGCAGTTCCTCAATTTATAAAGTGTGTGCTGATTTGGAATCTGTGGGGGGTTGGGATGGCACCCAGCAAGATTATTGCAGATCCAACCAACAATCTGGTCTAGGTAGTCCTTAGGTGACACCATTATCATTGGTTTAAAAACATATTGCCGTAACAATCAGCAGTAAAATATGGTATAATTTGTTCCTCGGTGGTTTGTGCGAGCTGGTTCCACCTGATCCCATCCCGAACTCAGTAGTTAAACGGCTCAGCGGGGACGATAATTCGGCCATTGGCCGAGTGAAAATACCTCACTGCCGGGATTTTTGATTGAAGCCAGCCCAACACTTGTTTTTTTAGTGAAGCGGTGATACCTTAAATCTAATGCCCAAAAGATCTGGTTTTACCCTCATTGAACTGCTGGTTGTTATCTCCATAATAGCTATTTTATCTGTGGTTGGAATTGTTATTTTTACCGGTGTCCTAAAGTCTGCCCGGGACGCCAAAAGAAGAGTGGATATTGATGCAATTACTAAAGCTTTTGAGGTAAAATATTCGCAAGCAGCATCATATGGGAATGTTGATCCGTATAGCGATGAAAATAAACAATATTTTGCAAATGGCGCACCTTTTGACCCTAAAGGTACTCAATATACAGTTATCAAAAATACCCAAACAAACGGATTTAGAGTGTGTGCTTCTCTAGGAGATAATTCGCCATGTTTTGCGCCATCCGATACTTGTTTTTGTAGAATGTCGGCTCAAGCAGATCCGCCTGATGTAACTTCTGGATCTGGTGGTGTTGTAGTTGTAACCAACGCAGATACTCTGGCTTGTCCGACATCAAATTTGGTGGGATATTGGAATATGAATCAGACTCTCAATGATGGTACTTGGAATGGAGGTGTTACTTCAGTTGCAGGAAAAGTTGGCAATGCCTTAAACTTTAACGGCACGAATGGTTATGTGGCTGCTGGGAATGCGGCAAGTTTGCAGAACCTGCCAACCGCTACACTAGTAGCATGGATAAAGCCGACAACGTTGTCCGGATATAACAATATCATTTCAAGAACTACATATTCAAACGGCGGGTTGATTCTTAGGGCAAGCCAAGGAGGGAGTGCAAGATTAACGCCGCATGTTTTCACTAACACTTGGTATACCTGTCAAAGTGCGGTAATACCGCTTAACCAGTGGACGCATGCGGCAGTGACATATGACGGTACAACGCTTAAGGGTTATATCAATGGTGCTCAAGCCTGTAGCTCTGTCCCTACAGTTGGGGGGACTTTGTCACCTAATGCGACAAACTGGAATATTGGAGCAGACCCTGGCGACTTTGGTACATATTTCAACGGCGCTATAGACGAAGCCCGCGTTTATAGTCGGGTCTTAACTCAAACAGAAATATCAACGCTATATAATGGGTGTATCTAAATATATGAAATCTGCCCGTGGCTACACATTAGTTGAACTCCTAGTTGTTATTTCCATTATTGCCATTTTATCTGCAGTCGGATTAACCATCTATACCGGTAGTTTGAAAAAAGGCAGAATTACCAAACGGATTGAAGATTTAGGAGCCATCAAAACTGCCCTGGAACTTTATTATGCCAGAAATAACTCTTATCCATCAACTAGTGGGGCTTGGAGGTCTGAATGTGCCGCGTGGGGAAGCTATGCTCTTGATCAAGTAATCCCGGGGTTAGTACCCAACTATACGGTAGATTTACCTTCGGATCCGTCTATGAATAAAGCAAATAATTCCGCTTGTTATATATATAGGTCCGATGGTGTAGATTATAAACTACTTGATCATGATGTCGGTGAAATGAGAGCAAACTCTTCTGCTGATTACAAAGCTCAGAGAAATTTGATTGATCCGGCCAGAGATGGCGGCAGCTTAGGTTGTACTGTAGATGGTCCGCTAACAGGTATTTGGTCTTGGGCGGTTTATTCTTCCTGTGCATCATCACCATCATGTTCAGGAAGCTGTACATGGTAATTCTCTAAAAGCAGTGGTATAATTGCATCATTAATAAAGAAAGTCAGGTGAAAATGATTGGCAAAAAAATCTACCAACTACCAACTACTAACTACTAACTCCATCATGGAGCAGCTTCTAGCATCTGCTCCTAAAAAATTAATCACACCTTTTCGCAATCAGGAGGTTGAGGGTGAAATTGTCTCTATTACTCAAAATGAGATAACTTTAGACTTCAATTCTAAATCAGAAGGAGTACTACCCAAAAAAGGGTTTTCTAAGGAGCAGTTAGCTAATCTAAAAGTTGGACAAAAACTTAAAGCATTTGTGGCAGAGATAGAAAATGAAAACGGGCAAACCATCTTGTCTCTTCATCCCACTGTTTCCAAAGTATCTAGAAGGAGAAACAGAGGCGGGGTATCTTATGATGGCTTTATCCAGGCCCAAAAACAAAAGAGAGAATTATCAGGGTTTGTGGTAGAGGCAAATAAAGGTGGTTTAATTGTTGATGTATCAGGACAAATGGGATTTTTACCCAATTCTCAGGTTGGTTTTGATCTTTTATCTAAACTGGGCCAAAATTCAGCTGATTTAATTGGGAAAAATGTCAAGTTATCTGTTATTGAGGTTGATGAAGGGAATAATAGATTAATCTTTTCTCAGCGTACTACGTTATCAGATGAGTTAAAAAATAAACTGACAGCTTTTAAAAATAAAAATAAAGATCAAGTTTCAGGAAAAATTGTGGCTATTTTGCCATTTGGATTAGTGGTTGATGTGGAAGGATTAGAAGGTTTGGTGTTTATCTCTGATGTGGCCTGGGAAAAAATAGATGATTTAAGCTCACTTTTTAAGATTGGTCAGGAAGTTGAAGCTAAGGTGATCGGGATAGATTTAGAGCTCGGCAGAATCAATTTATCCATCAAACAGCTGAGTAAAGATCCCTTTTTGGAAATCTCCCAAAAGTTTCAATCCGATGATGTGGTTAAGGGAGAGGTGGCTGCTTTAACAGATCAAGGAGTGTTAATAAATTTGGAGGATGGAGTGGAAGGATTACTGCCGGCTTCCAAGGTTCCATCAGGAGAAACTTATCAGGCAGGGGACAAGATCAGTCTGCTGGTAGATAGTATAGATTCTCAAAGAAGAAGAATTAATCTGGCCCCCATGATTACTTCAACTGAAGGGTTGATATACAAGTAAATGGAAAAGTTATCATCTCAGCTACTGGATTTATTGACGGCCTTTTTTCAAACTTACCCACCCGTATATTTTAAAAAAGGAGAGATTATTTTACGTCCGGATCGAATTCCCTCAGGAGTTTATTGTATTGAGAATGGGTATGTGAAAGTATATTTTTTATCAGAACAGGGGGATGAGAGACTACACATTATTTATAAAAAGGAAGATATTTTTCCCTTAATCTGGGCTTTTAAAAATACCACCAAAGAGGTTTTTTACGAAGCGTTAACTGATATTACTCTGAGAATGGTGCCAAAGGAAAAATTTTTAAATTTTATCAAACAAAAACCCCTGCTTCTTTTGATTTTGATTGAAAGATTGATTGATATATTTGATATTCATGTTAACAGGGTACGCAACCTGGAAATTACCTCCAGCTACCCACGACTGATTTCCCGTTTGCTTTTTTTGTCAGCGCGTTTTGGCAAAAAGGTGAAAAATCAGATGATTATTGATCTGCCACTGACTCATAAAGAGATTGCCTCCTCCATCAATATGACCAGAGAAACTGTTTCCCGGGAATGTCAGAAACTGGTCAAAAAGGGTTTGATTAGGCAGAAAAATCATCTGATAATTATCCCGGATTTAGAAAAGTTAGAGAAAGAAACTGCCTTGCATTACGAGAGGGTGCTTATTTAATCTTCTTCTGCATCAACAATCCACCAGTTAAAGCGGATATCGGACGAGTGGGGATGATCCAAAGAGACACTAAAACCTTCCTTAATCTTTTGCTCGGAAACAAACAGAGCCTGGCCGCCGGTGGGGGAGGTGGCAGTCAAAAAGATTTTGGAGTTTTCCTCAATCTGATTATTGGAAACGGGGACGGAGATTTGACCAGCAGGTAAGATGGCAGTGCCTAGAACTTTTCCCGATACCTCCAGTTTTTGAACAGTTAATTTACCTGATTTATCTATTTTAACTTTGCCGTTAAATACATCTATCTCTTCCGAAAGTGATGATTTTTGTAAGAAAAGAGTGGGCAAGGCATTAATTTCACTGCCGTTTTCGATAGATAAAGTGCCATCTACCGTCAGGGAGCCAGCAATATTGGTTTTACCCAAAATAGTTTGACCGAAGACTTTAAAGTTATCCTGTATCGCTGTCTTGTAGGCGGTTAACATGCCGGAAATGGTGGCATCTGATGCAACAGTTAAATTAGCCAGGGTGGCAGATTGGGTAGCCAAAAGGATATCAGGGGGAGTTAGATTTAGGGTGGCAATGTCATCGCGAGGAGTCGAAGACGACGTGGCGATCTCATTGCTTGAGGCGGAAGATTGCTTCGCGGAGTTTACACTGAGCGAAGTAGAAGTGCTCGCAATGACAGCAGAAAGAGAGGCGGTTTGTTCTTTGAGATCAGCCAATGCAGCCGAGATAGTGGCAATTTGTTGTTTTAAGCCTAAAATTTCTTTACTGGGATCTGCTGTGGTGGCGGAAGGGGATGCCTCCAGAGAGCCCGATGAATCAATCTTAAGCTCCAGCCCGGAAATTTTGGTTGATAGGGCCTGGATACCCAACAAGGCCACCCCGGCCGGGTCCACAGTGGAAATATGTTTGGGATCATTACCCACCTGAAAAAGGGTATAAAAATCTTCTGCCATGGGGCCTATATGCTTGATGGAGGAATCTTCATTAAGATAGTTCCATTGGGAGATGGATAAAGAATTAATCTTTGTTAAAATCTCCTGCGGATTTAAATCAGTAAAGTTTTCCTTAAATTCAAAAGATGAGCCATTTGTCCAATCTCCCCCGGCAGAAAGGAAGGCCCCGTTACCGGTTGATCCGTCTATGCCGACAGTCAAAGGATTACTGGTGACAGAGGTACCAATACCCACATTTCCATCTGTTGTAACGAGCAAAGAAGGCATACTGGAGGTACCTTGAACATGAAGCAGGGCTGAAGGGGAGGTGGTACCAATACCCACACTTCCTCCCAGGACACTAAATCTGGCTGTACCGACATTATTGGCACTTCCTCCTATTCCCACATTGCCGTTAAATTCCAGTTGGGACAAATTGAAGTCTCCCCAAATCAGAGGAGTAGAGGTATTGGAGTTGGCAATGTATAACTTGTTAGAACCTGTTTCATTAAGTCCGGCTTGGTAGCCTAAAAAGACATTGCCTGATCCGGTATTTGTATTTCCTGCATTGTAACCCACCGCCACATTATTACTGCCGGAAATATTACTAAGTAGAGCATTACCTCCCAGGGCAACATTATAGTTTCCTGTGGTCATGTTATTGAGGGCCTGGTATCCAAAAGCATCATTAAACGCTCCGGTGGTATTGGCTGAAAGGGCATAACCTCCCACCGCATTGTTGCTGTAGCCTGTGGTAGTGGAAAAAAGGGCGTGTTGACCCACGGCAACATTAAACCAGGCGCCACCAAGGGGACTACTATCAGCGGAGAAAAGGGCAGCTGTGCCTATGGCCACATTTTCCCCATTATTAATACCGTTGTATAAAGCGCTGCTGCCTATACCGATATTTTTATACCCTATGGTATTGGAATATCCGGCACCATTGCCTAAGAAGACATTATCATACCCTGTGGTATTGGATAACCCGGCCTGATAACCCGCAAAAGTATTTCTTGCTCCTGTATTAGAATTACCAGCCTGATAACCTAAGAAGGTACCGGAAATACTGTTATTAAAGTTAATTAAATCTACTACCTGGATTCTATTATTAGGTGTTGTCCCTATTCCCACATTACCGGATGAGGTAACAGTAAATAATGTATTGGTAGGAGCAGTTAAGCTACTGCTTCCTGTAATGGTTAATACAGGTGATGAAGGAGAAGTGGCTCCTATTCCAATTGAGACAGGCCCATTAACTCCTAATCCTCCCCAAAGCTGGGTATTTCCTGCTACTTCCAAGGCTCCGGCACTAAATATATTTCCAGCATAGACTGTTCCACCTACTGATCCTGATGATAGATCTCCTGTAGAATCTCCTAAATTAGCACCGGATAATCCTAATAAATCTAAATCTCCCTGCAGGGATATTCTGGGTAAAGAAGCATAGTAAACAGTGGATTGGTAAGAACCAGTATACCCACCAATTACATATACATATCCATTAGCCACCACCGAGGTATGATCACCTCTGATAGCGGGTAAAGCATTAGAGTTAGTGCTCCAGCTGGAGGTTGATCCATCAGAGTTTAATCTGGCATAGTAAACAGTGGACTGGTAATCAGAAGCACCAAACCCTCCTATGATATACACATATCCATTAGCCACAATAGAGGTGTGTTCACTATTGACATCAGGTAAAGCATTGGCATTGGTACTCCAGGCTCCGGTTGACCCGTCAGAGTTTAATTTGGCATAGTAAACAGTGGACGAGTTACCAGAAGTACCATATCCTCCTATGACATATACATAACCATTAGCCGCCACCGAAGAAAAATAGTTTCTGATATCAGGTAAAGCATTGGCATTAGTACTCCAAGCCCCGGTTGACCCGTCAGAGTTTAATTTGGCATAGTAAACAGTGGACGAGTTACCAGAAGTACCAGATCCTCCTATCACATATACATAACCATTAGCCACAATAGAGGAATGTCCGCCTCTGATATCAGGTAAAGCATTGGCATTGGTACTCCAAGCCCCGGTTGACCCGTCAGAGTTTAATTTGGCATAGTAAACAGTGGACTGGTAAGAATCACTATACCCTCCTAGCACATACACATATCCATTAGCCGCCACCGAGGTGTGTTCACCTCTGATAGCAGGTAAAGCATTGGCATTGGTACTCCAGGCTCCGGTTGATCCGTCAGAGTTTAATTTGGCATAGTAAACAGTGGATTGGGTATCAGAATTATTCCACCCTCCTATCACATATACATATCCATTAGCCGTCACCGAAGAATGATAAGCTCTAATATCAGGTAAAGCATTGGAGTTAGTAGAAAAGGCAGAGATATTGCCATCTGTGGGCTGGATATTAACTAAACTGGAGCCATTTACAGATACTCCTGCTCCAATATTTCCCTGAACCTGTAAGGTAGCTTGAGGGGTACTAAACCCTATCCCCACATTACCATTCATAAATATTGCAGCATTGATTCCATTACCCTGAACATGTAAGGGCTGTAAGGGGGAGGTTATGCCTATCCCCACGTTACCGGAGGAGATGGTTAAACCGGAGGTCCCCCGGATTAGGGAATTAAAGGTGGCTGTGCCTCCCACCCCCACATTACCGGCTAAATCCGCAAGTCCGGTCACCCTTAAGGTATTTAAGATAGCTGCTGAAGTAACACTTAAGGAGGATCCTACTCCCACATTACCGGTTAAATCGGAAAATCCATTAACCCGCAACCCTCCGCTGCCAAAGGTTAAATCTGTCACTGTTAAGGATTGGCCAATTCCTACATTGCCAACTACCTGTAATCCATAAGCAGGTGAGGTTGTTCCTATTCCCACATTGCCAAAGACAGATAACCCCAGGCCTGGCATGGATGGGTTTACCCCTGTCCAGCCTATCCCTACATTCCCGGCTACTATCAATGAGGCATTAACCGAGGTAGTGCCTATACCTACATTTCCCTGGACAGCCAGGCCGTTGGAGGGGACGAAGGAGTTGGCAAAAGATACCCCAATACCCACGTTTCCCGTCACAGAAAGAGCAGCTTGGGGGGAGGTAGTGCCGATGCCGATATTACCATTATCCAGAATGGCAAATCTTTGAGTACCGGCAGAATCTTGTGATAGGAATGTCAGGCTGGAACCGGTACCGGTACCCTGAAGCTGTAATCTGGCAAAGGGAGCAGTGGTACCTACTCCTATCCCCACATTGCCGGCTGAAGAGACATTAAAAAGCGGGGTGGTGGTGCCGTTGTATAAATTGAGCCCTCCTGTTCCCGCCAGGCCGGCTGTGTCATAATTTAAAAGTATTGCTCCTGCTCCCTGGGCATTTAGAGTTAGATGAGCAGAACCTAAAACAGCCGAACCTCCGCTGGCAGTATTGGAAATGGTGGAAGCATTGGTTAAACCGGTGATATTGTCAAAGTAGGCAGTCCACTCGGATGAGGAAGAGGAAGAAACAGCAAACTTAAGCTGGGTAACAGCATCCCTGTTGGCAGAAGAAACTCCGGTAATATCGCAGGTTTTAGTTTCCCAGGTATTGGCAGAGGAAACGGAAAAGGAACAAGTCTGCCAGCCGCCGGTGGCATCATAAAACTGCAAATTCATGTATGAGCCGGTCCTGGAGGAGTAAACCCTAAACTGCAGGTCATTTTTATTGGACAAGCTAGTTGAGGTAATAGTTTCTGACAGATTATAGGCAGTCTGGTCTATTGGTGAATAGGTGGCTTTGGTAACCGAAGTTAATCCTGATGAGGCGGCAGTGTTACCACCCACCATGTATGTATACTGGTTGGAGCTGTCATCTGTAAAGCTGAATGAGGCATGGTTGGCAGTGGCTGTGGAAAGCTGGGTTTGGCCAACAGTGGTAAATGAGCCAATATTACCTGAAGAATCAATTAAAGCTTTGTAAACGACAGTTTGCCTGGTTCCTCCGGTGGTCATGCCTCCTATAACAAACAGGTAATTATTAGATCCAACTGTACCCACAAAAGCAGAAGCTCCGTACAATGCCACAGGCAGTGTACCCTGGCCGGAAGTAGTTAAAGCTGTCACATTGCCGCTTGAGTCAATAGTGCCTTTGTAAACAGATGTTTGGGCAGTGGAACCATTTAATCCCCCGATCACCCAAATATATTGGGTGGAAGAAATGGTGGCATTGGTGACAGCATGGTAGGAAATGCCTGTTCCCAGTTGGGTTTGACTGGTAGTGGTGATTGAGGAAATTGAACCATCGGAGGCCAAAGAGGCTTTATAGACAGTAGTCTGGTCAGAGGTGCCGTTATTGCCCCCGATTACATAAATGTAATTGCTTGATCCTACAGTGGCTGCAGTGGAAGTCTGGCCATAAAGGGTTTGCGGCAGGGAAGTGCCGGAAGTGGAAAATGAACCGACAGACCCGTCAGAAGCAGTAATAGTGGCATAATATATGGCAGATTGAGCTGTTCCGGAACTATTGTTACCACCTAGGACATACAAAGTAGGAGAGGTAGAAGTTTGAGTATTTGTACCAGTAGAGCCGTCCGCCCCGTTATAGCCATCACCAAGGCCCCCACTACCCTGAGTTACACTGGTACTCCCGGTGACAGATATACTGGATTGGTACTCTAAGCTAATAATACCACCCCCACCCCCACCTCCACCTCCATCCGATGAACTGCTAGGGGCAAAGTTACCTCCGTTACCTCCATTTGCAGTAATAGTTCCTGAAACAGTTAAATTAACAGCTTTTAAAGTAACTCCTCCTCCGCTACCTCCGCCTCCTCCACCTCCACCTCCGGTATTCGATTCGCCAGAGCTACCGTTAATATTTATGTTGCCCGAAATAGTAATTGTGCCGTTACTGGTAATCTTAATTCCGCCGCCGCCTGCCCCACCAGTAGCACTTCCCGTACTT
>MFDM01000006.1:0-3989 GCA_001776905.1 Candidatus Daviesbacteria bacterium RIFCSPLOWO2_01_FULL_39_12
ACAAGTACTCCTTTCTAGATTCTTTAAATTCTAACAATTTTAGGAGAATCTTGTCTTAGTTTAAGGGGTACCTGTCACTTACTTGCGGGTTTAGGCTATACAGAATTCTAAATGAAGGTAAAAAGAATTGATCTGCACCCAGAGTTATACCACGAGCTTCAAATTCATCACGTAATTTATCGCGAGTTGATGCATGAGATAACACATCAATCATAATCTCTATAAATCCACTTCGAATACCACCTGTTTGCAAAATGTCTTTTATATTAGCGCTGCTTCCTTGCTCTGCCTGAGTCATGGGAGGAAGTATAGCATATTAGCCTCAAAAATGGTAAAATCAGCCGATATATGTATGTCTTAGAAAGACAACCCCCAAGAGGAATGCCAGAGTCCGAATGTAATCAATGGTTGGAATGGGCAAATGACCCTCATTTTACAGATAGTCGTAATCCTTTAAGAAGTTCGCTCTTGCCGTGGGTACCAAAAGGAATTTTTTTGGCCCATGCATTTACGAGTGAGTTAACAGATGGAGTTATTAATCCTTCTACAAGAAATAAAGTTGAGTTACTCTTAGGTAAACTTCGCTCCTCAAATTTTTTAGTTCATTGTTCTTTAGAAAGAGAAGTATGGGGTGAAAAAGCAATGATGCCTGAAGTGCTTACAAGAGTCGATTATAGGGAAATAGAGAAGTCTGATGTGTTAATGGCATTTCCTCAAACTTCACAGGGAGTATGTGTTGAGATTGGATGGGCTGGTGCATTAGGTAAAGAGATTACTATCTGTTGGGACATTAATAAGGATACGACGATAGATCTTAGTGATGTCTTAGGAAGACTCTATAGTTTAGGGAGTATTATTCCAGACCTGATTTTGTATGAGGGTGGAAAACCGGCACCTCTTATGGTAGATAAAGTAGTATCCAGAATAAAAGAAAGGTTCATTTAACAGAACTAGAGTTTTTGGAGGTGAGGGGGGGAAGAAAGTGAAAAGTGCAAAATGTAAGTTAAGATTTAAACAGTTGCAAAGCCGCGGACATGAAGAAGATCGTTTTGTTTTATATCTCTAACATCAGATGAGGTGAGAGTGACTAATGCTACTGTTTTTCCTGTCGCAGTAACAAACTCTACCTCTGCTGCTTTACCGCCGTCATAAACATTTACCACAGCCCCCATATCTCCAGCCCGGAGGTCATGTTCCTTGATATCATGTGTAAGTATGACTGTTTCCAATTCTCTAAATTTGTGCATAAAATTTCCTCTTAAATATATTATACAGGATAAGCTGTTACAAAACTAGGTCTGCTTTTTTCTGTTTTCATAAACCAAACAGTAGTGATTTTAACAGCTTTTCCAATAGGTGTTTCAATTACCCCTTCTACTATATAATTGGTGCCATAGGTAAATTTTCTTACACTCTTAACATTATTCGTTCTTGCTACTTTTAATATAGATTTTGCTAATTGGTCTACATTTGTCTCATCAAATCCCAGTCCACGAAAGAATTTAGCTTTAGAACTTCCTACCGGATGACTTTCTGAAAGTATATAATCGGTTAATTTCTCTTTTGGAATACATGCTTTTTCTTTAAAAGGGAGCTTCATCTAATTAATTATAGCATCAGTAATTTAGAGTTTTTGGAGGTGGGTGAATTTGAAGCTTCTCTGTTATAATTTCCAAATATGAGTTTAAGAGTAGGTATTATAGGATTACCCAATGTTGGAAAAAGTACATTATTCAATGCGCTACTAAAAAAAAGGGTGGCTTTGAGTGCAAATTATCCATTTGCCACAGTTGAACCGAATGTAGGGGTGGTGGCGGTACCGGATGAGAGGTTGGGGAAGTTGGGGGAGTTGGTGAAAAATGAAGAACACATGGATAGTCTGCCTCCCTTAGTTCCTGCTGTGGTGGAGTTTGTGGATATAGCAGGATTGGTTAAAGGAGCCTCAACCGGAGCAGGCTTGGGTAATCAGTTTTTATCACATATAAGAGAAGTAGATGCCATTACTCATGTTTTACGGGATTTTTCTGATGAAAGTATTGTTCGGGAAGGATCTGAAAATCCGGATTCTGATAGGTTAACAGTGGAAACAGAATTAGGTCTGGCTGATTTACAGGTTTTGGAAAAACTGGTTTTGGATAAAACTTTAGATAAAGAAAAATTAGAGATCCTGAATCGAGTTCAGGATGACTTAAATACTGGAAGAATCCCGGGACGATTAACAATTAACGATGAACGATTAACCAATTGGTTTAAAACCTTACCCCTTCTTTCCATAAAGCCAGTTCTATATGTATACAATGTTTCGGAAGAAGAATACGCAGATAAGCTGCGAGATCCTTCGCTAATCGCTCAGGATGACAAATTAGTTATTTGTGCAAAATTGGAGGAGGAATTAGCTGATCTGGATGAAGCAGAAAGAATGGAATATCTGAAATCTGTGGGAATTGAGGAGACTGGACTGGAAAGATTAATTAAGAAAGCTTACGCACTTTTAGGCTTAATTTCCTTTTTAACTGCCGGGAAAAAAGAAGTTCGGGCTTGGACTATAACTGCGGGCACAAAAGCCCCCCAAGCCGCAGGGGTAATTCATACAGATTTTGAGAAAAAATTCATCAGAGCAGAAGTGGTGGAGTATGGAAAACTAATTGAGGCTGGCTCCCATATTTCAGCAAAATCTAAAGGTTGGGTCAGGACAGAAGGTAAGGATTATATTATGCAGGATGGAGACGTGGTTGAATTTTTAATAGGAAGCTAATATGAAGAGACTGAATATCAAATTAATTAAACGAGTTATCTTATTTTTTGTGACATATTTACTAATAGGGCATTTGATTCTTTCTTTAGTAATTGCTTCGCAAGGTTTTTTCACCGGGTGGGATAATTTCTTTCATAATTTTATTTTTGGACTATTACATCATTTTCCTTCAGGATCATCTTATTCAGATATTCTTTACTTGAAGACTTTATTAACCTGGCCATTCTATTTGATTTTATATTGGATTGACGTACGAACGCATATGAATTTAATTGACGTTTTTTATTAGACAACTTCATAAAGTCAATACAAATTCACCCTAAGGGTGGAAGTATGGAAAAGAGTTAAGACAGAAGGTAAAGATTATATTATGAGAGATGGGGACGTAGTTGAATTTTTGATAGGGAGTTGAACGATTTGCCTAATATTGCCAGATATTGTAAATCTGCGATTACTCCCCTTGAAAGAGGTTTTCTAGATGAATTTTACTGGAGAAAGCTCCTAATCCTGCAGTCATAAACATAACTATTGCAACTGCGGGTGCCTCATTGAAAGTTACAAGAGCCAATCCTAAGGAGCCTCCAATCCCAACGCCAGATCCTCCCACAGCTTTTATCCATTCTATACAAAATCTAGGATTATTTTTAGCGGAGCCAGTTCTATCACTTTCTGCCACGGTCAACGTTCTTGGTTCTTGTTCCTGAATCATCCCCAAATTTTATCAAAGATCCTGTTGAATTACTAGATTCTTCCTAGTACAATACCTTTTATGAATTCATATTATTTAACTTTGGTTTTAAGGGCGGATTTGGATGAGAAAGAGAGAAAATCCCTTTTGGATTCCATGGTAAAGAAGCTTTTAGGTGAGGAGGGTAAGGTTTCCAAGGAAGACCTTTGGGGGAATAAAGATTTGGCTTATCCAATTAAAAAACAAACCAAAGGATTTTATGCCCATTATGAATTAGTAGCTGATCCTAAAAACGCCAAGGGTCTTGACAAAATATTAAAAGTAGAAGAAGATATTCTCCGTTACCTTCTAATTAGAAGGTAACGGAATGTACAATTCAAAATGTACAATGTAGAATTAGGGTAAGAGCAAATATGGCCTCAAGATCTTGGAATAGGGTTGAATTAATAGGAAATTTAACAAGGGATCCGGAACTCAGGTTTACCCCTAATGGCGCTGCAGTTTGCACTTTTGGTTTAGCCACCAACCGGACTTATATTTCCGAGG
>MFDM01000006.1:3995-16600 GCA_001776905.1 Candidatus Daviesbacteria bacterium RIFCSPLOWO2_01_FULL_39_12
AAAAAGAAGAGGTGGATTTTCACCGCCTGGTGGCTTGGAATAAGTTAGCCGAACTTTGTAATCAGCTTTTAAAAAAAGGCATGAGGGTATTTATTTCCGGCAGATTACAAACCCGTTCCTGGGAAAGCCAGGATGGAACTCAAAGGCAGACCACTGAAATTGTGGTGGAGGATATGATTATTCTGACTCCCAAAACAACGAACGGAGAGACTCCCTATACCTCTGATGTAAATTTGGATGAGCCGCCTAAAGAAAAACCTATCCAAAGTAGCGCTAAAACAGAACAGGTCAAGGAGCCTGAAGGCAGAATCGAAAAAACCAAAAACGAAACTGATGGATCTGAGGAAGCAGAAGAGAAAGAAGACAAAACTGCCAAAGAAGCTCCTAAGGAAGACGTGGATGATCTACCTTTTTAATTCCGAGTTAATTGGGATTAACTTGTAATCATTTGCCAAATCCCATATAATCCTCATCATGGCCAAAAAGATTATTCCCAAAAAGATTACCAAAAAAATTAGCTCTCCCAAGATAGATGAGCAGGATTCATCTGCTCAGCTAGCACAACCCACACAGACTGCGCCAATTAAAAAGAAATGCCTTTTTTGTAAAAATGAAACCACCCCTGCTTATACGGATATTCAATCTTTGAGAAAATTTATCTCTGAGAGGGATAAAATTTTGCCAAAACTGAGAACAGGCAGTTGCAGCAAGCATCAGAGAGGTTTGACTCTTCAGATAAAATATGCCCGTCATTTAGCACTTCTTTCCTTTACACCAAAGGTTTAGTAAACTGAATTAAGAGTCTGCCTATGTCTAAACCATTAGGGATCTTTGATAGCTTTAACAATCTGGACAAAATCAAACCGGAAGATATAGCTTCCTGGCTAACTCCTGCTCCCCCTCCGCTGTATTTAGAAAACTACCTTGCCAATAAATTACTTTACCCTCAGTCTGTGCCGGTTTCGGAGTTGGATTTAAAAATAGAGCTGGCCATCTTAAGAGAAGCTTTAAAGATTAACAGTGCGCAAAGTTTTAACAAATCTAACCCATTTTTATCTGAATCTCCTTTTATAAATTTTAATTTAAAAAAAATCCTCATCCCCGGGCATTTTCTTGATTTTGTGCCTGACCTTCAGATTTTAGTTTGGGTTTTTATTGATGGTTTATTATTGGAAAGGAAAAGAGAAAAAGATTTTGAAGATATTTGGACAGTCATTATCACCGGTGATTTGGATGATGTGGTGGGTACAATAATTTTGCCCAGACTTAAATCTGCCGCAGGAGAGATTCAGTTGGATCTTTTGGGAAAAACCTACACTCTGAAGTTGGGCAGCTTAACAGTTGTCCCATGTCTTAAGAAAAAATGTCAACTTTTATTTAAATCAAATGAGTCCCTGCTGTTGGGTAAAAATGACCTGCTGATAGAAGTTTACGGTGGTAAGTTAGGTATTGTGGTAGACGGGAGAGTCTGAAATGAAGCTGACAGTAAACAAAAGACTACGATTGGAAAAAGATGTCATTGCCAGAGTACCCAGACTGTTAAGAGGGGAGGGTAAAATATTTGTGTCTGTAGGTACGGAAGTTTCTCCGGGGGATATTATTGGCACAGCTACTCAATTTACCGGATTTAGAATTATTAATTTATCCAGTCTTCTTTCAGTCAGGCCATCTGAGGTTATCAAATATATTAAAAGAGAGGTGGGACAAAAAATTTATAAAGGAGAACTGTTAGCTTTTAAGAAAGGCCAATTTTTCTCTCCAGATAAAATTATCACCGCTCCAACTGATGGGGTGGTTGACTTTGTCAATAGTTTAAGTGGTGAGGTCAGAATCAGCCTGTTGCCTAAAACAATCAATCTGGCAGCCGGAGTTTATGGAGTAGTGGAAAAAGTAGATAGTAAATCAAATTTATGCTTAATCAGAGCTCAGGTCACCAGGATATATGGTATGTTTGGCATAGGCAAAACAAGAGAAGGAACCTTAGCCATTCTCACCAAAAGGGATGGTGTGATTACCAAAGATATGATTTCTCCCCAATATGATGAATATATCTTAGCCGGAGGGAGTTTATTTTCCAAAGAAGTATTACATTCGGCTATCTCTGCCGGAATAAATGGCATAATAGTTGGGGGCATCAATGCAGATGACTATAAAGTAATGATGGGAGGGAGTTTAACGCTCCAGCATAAACTGGATGAGGATATTGGACTTTCTTTAGTTGTTTGTGAAGGATTTGGGGTTATAGCAGTGGGAGATGATATCGGCAATATTTTAAAAGAGTATAACGAGAGGTTTGTTTTGGTGGATGGCAATAACGCATCGATTAGCTTGCCATCTTTTTCATCGAGTAGTATGATTAAAGTTCGAAGCAGCGGACTGCCACCAGTTGGGGAGAATCTGACACCGGACGGCCAACAGGAGGAAGCTCAATTGGTGGAAGGTGTCAGAGTTAGAATCATCGGATCATCTTTTACTGGTGAACAAGGCAAAATCATAGCTACCGATAAAACTGAAAGTTTGATGCCTTCTCAAATCAGATCAACTATGGTCACAGTAGAAACTAACAGAAGAAAGATCCAAACTTCTTTCAAAAATGTAGAAATTATCCAATGAAAAATTTGGTACAAAAAATAAATCCCATGACCGTCCTGATTGCCATACTGGCTTTTCTGGTGGGTTGGCAACTAGGACATGCGGATTTGGCAGTCAAATGGTCAAACTACAAACCTTCTTTGACTATAGAAAATCAAGAACCTCCGCAAAATATTAACGTAGATTTCCAGCTTTTTTGGAAAGTTTGGGATTTGGTATCCCGAGAATATATCGACAAGCAGGCTTTAGATCCCCAAAAACTTTTCTATGGCGCAATTTCCGGCATGGTTTCGGCAATAGGTGATCCCTACACCTTCTTTCTGCCTCCGGACGTGCAAAAAACTTCCAAGGAAGAGTTAAATGGTGCATTTGAAGGAGTGGGAATTCAGCTGGGTTTTAATAAAGACAAAAGACTGATTGTGATTGCTCCCCTAGAAGGCACCCCGGCCAAAAGAGCAGGCATTAAACCCGCAGATTTAATTATCAAAATAGGAGATCAGGACACCATCCAAATGAGTTTGGCGGATGCTGTTAAGTTGATTCGCGGCCCCAAAGGTACCACGGTTAAACTGACTATTTTATCGGAGGAGGACGGTGAAAGCCGGGAAGTTGCTTTAACAAGGGAGACAATTCTGGTCAAAAGCGTGGAAGTCTCTTTTAAACAGACCAGCTCGTCTAAGTTAGTGGCCTTAATTAAGTTGTCCAGATTTGGAGAGAGGACAACTGCTGAATGGAACGAAGCCATAGCAGATGTTTTATCAAGAAATACCCAAGCGGTTATTTTGGATTTGAGAAACAATCCGGGAGGACTGTTAGACGGGGCTGTCTTTATTGCTTCAGAGTTTTTGGATAATGGTGTTGTTGTTCTTCAGGAAAATAATCAAGGAGAACGTGTTTCAGCTTCAGTTAACAGAAACGGAAAATTGACCAAAATACCGATGGTTGTGATAATCAACAAGGGTTCTGCCTCAGCCTCTGAGATTGTGGCCGGTAGCTTGCAGGATCGCAAAAGGGCCAGACTGGTGGGGGAAAAATCTTTTGGCAAAGGAACCATTCAGGCTCCGGAGGAGCTGGAGGGAGGAGCCGGAGTCCACATCACCATTGCCAAATGGTTGACACCTAACGGTAGATGGGTTAATGATACGCAAGGGTTGGAGCCGGATATTTTGGTGGAAGCACCAAAAAACGAGACGGAAGTGGTAACGGAAGATCAACCTGATCCGCAACTGGATAAGGCAATGGAGCTGTTAGAATAATAAGTGAGTTAAAATTTTACGAGTAAAATTCTTTGTTTATGGGCAAGATCTGTTTTAACCTCAATTTGAGCATCAGGAAAATATTTTTGTGCTTCAACAGCAGATAATTCACCTTGAGTATAATCTATTTCACAAACAATTAATTTAGGCTGCCAAACCCGGTGTGTAGATTCGATTACAAACCCGGTTTGTAGGCTGGAAATTTGCCGAAATAACTTTCTGTAAAGTTTAAAACCATCATTACCCCCATCAAGTGCTATATGTGGTTCAAAATCTTTGACTAGAGGATCCAAATAGGGGATTCTTTGGGTGGGAATATAGGGTAAATTAGTCACTACGATCTTAGTGTGCGATCGTACAACAGATAGGTTAAATGAGGAGAGTAAATTACTGTGTAAAAAAGTGATTTTATCCAAGACTCCATGAAGTTTGGCATTTTGCCTGGCCACTTTTAGAGCTTTTGCTGAAATATCTGTGGCCATAATTTTGACATTAGATGCATTTTTGGCAATAGAGATGGCAATATTTCCACAACCGGTACCAAGATCAAGAATAGTTGGTAGTTTGTAGCCCTGCCTGCCGGCAGGCAGGTTGGTAGTTTGTAGAAAGTTCAGTACCTCATCCACTAATAATTCTGTTTCCGGGCGGGGGATTAGAACGTCAGGAGTGACTTTGAATTTCAGCTTGTAAAATTCAGTATACCCTTGTAAATATTGCTTAGGCTTGCTGTTCATGAACCCTTAATGCTTTGATAATCTCATCCAGCTCGCCATCTAAAATTTTTTCCAAATTATGCCAGGATTTACCGATTCTATGATCGGTTACCCTATTTTGGGGGAAATTGTAGGTTCTGATTTTTTCTGATCTTTCACCAGTTCCCACTTGAGCTGCTCTTTTTGCATCAATGTTGCCAACTTTTTTAAGCTGTTCTGCTTCCCAAAGTTTAGCCCTTAAAAGCGCCATGGCATTCCCTCTGTTCTGCAGTTGTGACCTTTCTGTTTGAGCGGTCACCACAATGCCTGATGGTTTGTGTTTTAATCGTACGGCTGTAGACACTTTATTGACATTTTGTCCTCCTGCCCCCCCAGAGCGGAAAGCCTCAAATTCTAAATCTTGTGGATTGACTTTAGCCTCAGATGCTGAGACTTGAGGTAAAACTGCCACGGTGGCTGTTGAGGTGTGAATTCTGCCGGATGATTCAGTGGTGGGTACTCTTTGTACCCTATGGACACCGGACTCGTACTTTAGGTTGTCATAAGAATCCTTACCAGAGATTTTGAGTATAATTTCTTTAATTTGACTCAATTTTCCTTCTGATCTGTCTAACTCTTCCAACTTCCAACCTACCTTTTGAGCAAATTTTGTATACATCCTAAGCAGGTCATTGGCAAAGATGCCTGCCTCATCTCCTCCGGCAGCAGATCTGATTTCCAATATGGCCACATTTTGGTCCAGAGGACCACCAGTCTCTGGCTGAAGATTTTCTGACTCCATGGGAGTAGAGGAAGATTTTTCCAGCTCGATTTTTTGTTTTTTAAATTCCTCAATTTCTGATTGAGCCAGCTCTTTTAGCTCAGGATCATCCAAAAGCTTCTCAAGCTCCTCAATCTTCCGATCGATTTGTTTTAATTGTTGCTGAATATAATCCATCAGGATTCCTTCTAAAGTTAGGAAGTGGCTTGTTTTCTGGCTTGCATCAGTAGCTCTTTTAAAGAGGGTCTTTCTTTTTTTGCTTGCACAATTTTACTTTTTCTGGCTTCTTCAATCTTTCTTCTTTGCTCCTTTTTAACTTTGGAGACTTCCACTTTTTTGATGAATCTATCCACTTGTCCTAAGGTGTCAACAAATTTTTGCGATCCGCTAAACAGGGGATGGCAGTTTGAACAAATCTCCACACGAATCTCAGGCAAGGTAGAGCCTGTTATGAATGTATTGCCGCAAGCACAAGCTACTTTGGCCTCAGGAAACCAATTAGGGTGAATAGCTGTTTTCATAGCGAGGAATAGTATATCAGCCGTGGATAGAATTTTCAAATCCGGTGGGTTTTGTAAGCTTTGTGGTGGGGTTCTTTGGCCAGTGTCCCCAAGTATACTCCCGCAGTAATCAAAATCCCGCCAATGATAAAGGGGATGGTAATTTGTTCCCCCAGCACCCAAACTGCCAATCCTGCAGCCACAAAAGGTTCAATATATTGAAAAAGATCGGCTTTTATCACGGAAGTTCTGGCCAAGCCCCACTCAAAAAGAAAATAGGCTGAGATTGAGGAAAGCATGGTCATATAAATTAGACCCAGAATACCCAAGATAGTGATAGATTGTAACCAGTCAGGATTTTTTGCTAAATCGATAAAAAATGGGATTAAAAAAGAGACAGTCCCCACAAAAAAGGCCACAGCCGTGATGATCAAAGAAGGGTATTTCTTAAGCATTTGCCGGGATAAAATAATTCCCAAAACCCAAGAAATTGAGGCTAAAATTATCAAGATGTTACCAAAAAGCACCCCGGGAGAATAGTTACCAAACAATATTTCAGGCAGTTGAATTACCACGATGGCTCCCAAAAAAGCCACCAGTATCCCGGCCAGATTTATCAGATAAATTTTTTCTTTCAGAAACAGCCAGCCCAAGACCACACTCAAAAGCGGAATGATCAAGGTTAGAACCGAAGCATTGGTGGCCGAAGTTTTGATGATGCCCTCAAAGAAAAAAGTGATATTTAAAGTGATCACAAATATGCCGATCAGGATTAATTTGGGCAGATCTTTTTTATCAATCTTGGCTTTGGGTTTGGTATAGACACCTTTTTTATTAACAGTCAGCAAAAAGGGGATTAACAAAAGAGAGGCAATAGAAAAACGCAAAAAAGCTAAACTCATCGGAGGGAATTCTTCTAAAGTTACTTTAGCCACTACAAAATTCGCTCCCCAAATAAGATGGGCGATAATGAGAGCAATGTAGGGTAGAGGTTTGGACAGGATTTGAGAGGACATAAATTAAGGATAAAGGATTTCCAAAAGCCGATCAAGTCCAAAAGAAAAACCCACAGCCGGAACCTGCCTGCCGGCAGGCAGGTGTTCTTTTTTGGAAAAACTTCCGATTAAGTTATCATACCTGCCGCCACCTCCAACTGACAATGGAGTAGGTTCCTGATCAGCCTTAAGCTCAAAAATGGCTCCGGTGTAATAATCCAGACCCCGTGCGAGCGTCGGATCAAACATAAAATCAGTCCCTTCTGCCAAACCAAAATTTTCTTTCAAGACCTTAAAAATTTGCTCCAGATTTTCAGTGGGCTTTTGTGATCTGATTTTAGTAATTGTATCCCGGGCCTCTGTTTTTGGTATGCCACCATCCACAAGTTCCTGTAAAACTCCTTCTTCACCGATTTTATTTATCTTATCTATTGCCCGGACAACTTCTACCGGAAGATTGGTAAAGTTTGCTCTGTCATTTACAAGCATGATTGCTTCCTTAAAGCCTAAATCTCTCATGCATTTAATGGTTACTGCCACAATTAAAGCATCTTCTTCACCATTAGACGATCCCACACTGTCAAAATCAACTTGGGTAAACTCCCTGAACCGCCCTTTTTGGGGATTTTCTCCCCGGAAAACCTGGCCAATCTGGTATCTTCTAAACGGCAGTGGGGGATTGTAAGTGGCCACATATCTAGCCAGTGGCACAGTTAAATCGTATCGCAAGGCCAGTTTTCTGCCGCCTCTGTCTGTAAATTTATAAATAAGTCTTTCTTCCTCTCCATATTTTCCCTCCAAAGTTTCAGCAAACTCAATGGTGGGGGTTTCAATGGGCACAAAACCGGCTTCCTCCAGCACAGAGGCAATTTTATTGATTACTTCACGTCTTTTTTTAGCGAGTTCAGGCTTTATATCCCTAAACCCTTTTGGTGTCGGCGGTGCTTTAATCATATTGTTTAATTATACCCTCCTTGTCATTCCTGCGAAAGCAGGAATCCATAAATAATGTGGTAGGGGATGGGTGGTCTATTTAGTAAAGTTAAATTTGGTCAAAACAAGAAACAGTACCTCTGCTACAAACAGGATCCTTGCGTTCAACCCAAGCAGCTATAGTGTCATGATCACAATCAGCTGACTAACCTAAGATTGTTGAGTTGTTTCCTGAAGTTTCACTATTAGCCAAAAGTGCGGCAAGTCTTGTTTCTCTTGAGATTGCAATCGCTTCGGGGTTCATGAACGCTACAGTCAGAAGTTTGTCTGTTGGAGCATCCAAAATTACTGCGGGAATTATTCCTATACCTTGATCAGTATAAAGTTTAGTAAAGTCAAGCTTAAGATCTGGAAGTTCAAATTCTTTAATCATATTAAAAACCCATAGTATTATAAGTTTTGTTTAACATAAAAGCAAGTTGAGACTGTGAAGCTAACACACACCAGACGTGTATAACAATGTTGTGTGCAAATATATAGGTTGTTGAGAAAGTATGGTAATATAATTTCCAATGGTAAATTGCGCAATTATTTTGGCAGGAGGGAAAGGGGAAAGGTTAAGACCCTATACAAATGACCGGCCCAAACCCATGGTGGAAGTAGCTGGCAGACCAATTTTGGCCTACCAGCTGGAACAACTTAAAAAGGCAGGAATTGAAGAAGTAGTTTTTGCCTGTAGTTATCAAAGGGAAGCTTTACAAAAACATCTAGATTCCGGTGAAAAATATGGTATTAAAGCTTTGTTCTCTGTTGAAGAAACCCCTCTTGGACGTGGCGGAGGGATCAAAAAAGCCATGCAAATGCTCAAGGACGCTGAAGATGTGGTCATCACCAATGGTGACAATCTCTGGAAATTAGATCTGGCGGGATTGATGAAAAAACATCTGGAGAGAAAGGCTATTGCTACCATTGTGGTAGTGCCCCTAAGAAGTCCGTATGGCATAGTGGAATTTAATGACCAGGATGAAATTTTGGGCTTTAAAGAAAAGCCGATTTTGCCTCATTGGATCAATGCCGGAATCTATATTTTTTCAAAAGAAATTGAACCGCTTTTACCTGATGAAGGAGACCATGAAATAGAAACCTTCCCCAAGCTTCCTTCTGAACGGTTTTTAGTTTTTAAAAGTACTGATTATTGGAGAGGGGTGGATACTGTCAAAGATTTGACAGAAGCTGAAAAAGAGGTGACAGAGATTTTCCAGACAGCTTAATCATTTCTTTTTACTGGAGGAAGTGGCTGATTTTGGTGTTGCTCCTGATGAGGCTTCTTTTTTGGTTTTTAAATTTACTCCCTGCTGGATGACATACAAAAATTCCGAGTGAAAAACTTTATTCTTATCCAAAATTCCGGTCAAAATAATAAAATCATTAAGTCTAAATTTTGCACCCTTGGGTGGAGAAACAGCCACTAAATTGGCGTCTTTGTCCTTGAGAGTAAATAAAGTTTCAGATGAGGAGATGATTTGACCCCAAAGATAGCTCTTTTGTGAAGCTAAAGGAGTAGGTAGCAAGATCACCTTTTTGGCAGTTAACACTCCTGTCTCATCCACATCACCCAAAGAAGCGATATAATCTTCGGAAGAGAGGGTATCTTTGGAGAATTTTTGCTTGGTTTTTAGTTTTGAGTGAAAAATTGTGTCCTGATTTATATTGACCAACTTAGGTCCTGATAAAGCAGCCAATGTCAGAGAAGAGTTAGATTTATTTTTCAAAATACCAACGTAGGCCCTGTTTCGGAGTTTTCTGTCTATTTCCTGTCTTAAACTGGCTGCTTTTGAAGAGATCTCTTTTTTTAGTTCCTCAAGCTTGGCTTTAATGGTAGCTGAGGGTGTGGATTCAAGCGCTATAGCGCTTGGAATGTAGAATGTAGAATGTAAAATGTAAAATGTAAAAAGCAAAAGAAAAATTGTAAATTGTAAATTGTAAATTGTAAATTTCCTCACATTTTCTCCTTGGAGTAATAAACGCTTCTTTTAATAGTTTTTGATTCACCATTTGCATCAAAAACTACCACAGAGATTTGGTTGACCCCCTCTTCCAATTCCAAATTAAGGGTGAATGTGCCATCGCTTTTTGATTTAATGACAAAATCCGAAGTATCAGAAAAGACCAACACTTCCACATTCGGCAAGGTTTTTCCGGACAGTAAGATAGAGGAATCAAAACTGAGACTGTCTGCTTCCGGTTGATTCAAATCTATGATCAAGGTTTTCGGTTTTTGCGTCAACAGTCTTTCTCCCAACAAAGATTGAGGAGGTTGATCAGATAAGTATAAAATATAATAGATACTGCCAAAAAAAACTAGAGCTGATATAACAATAACAATATTGGCCAAAACAAAAAATTTGGTGGAGATTTTTTGATTTAGTTTCATCAAAGGCTATTTTAACATACTTGTCCCGATTTGAGGGATTGTCTGATGTAAAATTATTTGGTAGGATGCAGACTGGAGGTGGAATATGGATATTTACTGGCTGGGCCAAGCTTGTTTTAGACTCAAAGGTAAAACTGCCACTGTTTTAATAGATCCCTATGATCCGGATTTTACCGGTTTGAAGCTACCTAAAGATTTAGGTGCGGATGTGGTTTTGACAACCCACGATCATCAAGATCACAACTATACTGAAGCTGTTAAGGGTATCATTAATTCACCCCCCTTGGTTTTTAAAGATAGCGGAGAATATGAGGTGTCAGGGGTTATCATCACCGGTATTTCTTCATTTCATGACAATTCGCAAGGTTCGCAGCGAGGATCAAACACCATTTTTCATGTTGTTTTAGACGGGTTAAACATCGTCCATTTAGGTGATTTAGGTCAGGATAAACTGACAGAAGAGCAAATTTCTCGAATTCCTCAGACAGATATTTTACTGATTCCGGTGGGGGCTATTTTCACAATTGATAGTAAACAGGCCTCAGATATAGTCTCCCAACTTGAACCCAAAATCATCATCCCCATGCATTATAAAATAGAGGGATTAAAGTTTGAATTAGATGGGGTGGATAAATTCTTGAAGGAAATGGGAGCGGAAGGAATAGTGGCGCAACCCAAGTTGTCAATTACTAAAGACAAACTACCCGAAGAATCAATGGTGGTGGTTTTAAGTAAAATTTAATATGCCACAATCAGTTACCAAGCTTCCGCCGCAAAATATACAGGCTGAACAATCCCTGCTGGGATCTCTTCTGATTGACAAAGACGCCATTGTCAGAATTTCCGAAATTGTCCGTCCTTTTGATTTCTACAGAAGTGAACAACATGGGGCTATTTTTGAGGCCATCCAATCTCTTTTTGAAAGACGTGAGCCGATAGATTTGGTCACAGTCACAGAAGAGTTGAAAAGAAGGGGTTTTTATGATCGGGTGGGAGGCTCTGCTTACTTGACCAGTTTGGTCAATGTGGTACCGACTGCCGCCCATATTGAACATTATGCCAAAATTATCAAGGAGCATGCTGTCAGACGAAACCTAATCTCTCAGGCCACCACACTGATTGAGAAATCCTATGATGAGTCCATGTCAGTAGATGATTTGTTGGAGGGGGCAGAAAGCGGAATTTTTGCCCTGTCCCAACTTCACATCAGCCGGGATTTTATTCCCATCAAGGATGCCCTGACTCAGTCTTTTGACCGCCTTGACGAGCTGCAGAAATCCTCGGGGAAGCTGCGGGGTGTGCCAACAGGTTTTCGGGATTTGGATAATAAGCTGGCCGGCATGCAGGATTCGAATTTGCTGATTTTGGCCTCACGCCCTGGCCAGGGAAAAACTTCTATGGCTTTAAATATTGCCCAATATGTGGCTGTGGTGGCTGGGCTGCCGGTGGGGATTTTTTCTTTGGAAATGTCCCAGGAAGAGCTGGTGGATAGGTTGCTAGTGGGACAGGCTGATATTGATGCCTGGAAGTTAAAAACAGGCAGGTTGGATGAGAAAGATTTTGATAGGTTAGCTTTGGCCATGGGGGAGTTGGCTGAGGCCCCTATTTTTATTGATGACACTCCCGGATCATCAATTTCTGAGATGAGGACCAAAGCCAGAAGATTGCAGATTGAACACGGATTGAAGCTGATGATAGTGGATTATCTGCAACTTATCAAGGGCAGAAATTTGGAAAATAGGGTCCAGGAAGTTTCCGAAATCTCCCAAAACTTAAAAAATTTGGCCAGGGAGTTAAAGATTCCCATTTTGGCTATCTCTCAACTGTCCCGGGCTGTTGAACAGCGAGGTACCAGAAGACCTCAGCTGGCAGATCTTAGGGAGTCAGGAGCCATTGAGCAGGATGCTGATGTGGTGATGTTTATTTACCGGGAGGATTTGGAAAAAATGGAGCAGGTGACTTTGGATATTCAAAAACACCGAAATGGACCAACAGGTGAGATTCAGCTGGTTTTCCGGGCTGATCGAACCAAATTTTATGGCATGGAAAAACACAGAGGCAGATCAGCCAAAGAGGAAACTGAGGCTAAAGAGGTGGTTGCTGCATAGTCCTCTCCTGCCATTGCGAGGAGTCTTCAACAAAGTAATCCCTTTTAAAAAATTAACAAAAGTCTGTTTGCCAGACCCTTTTTCCCCAACTAAACCAATAACAAGAGTCATATTCACTAGTTTTTAACAGATAATGATAAGAGGAGTCAATTAGGAATTGTTATAATTACTGAAATGAAAAACGATACAGAAGAAGAGATCAAGAAACTCTTAAGATTAGCGGTATGTTCCCGTAAATATCCGACACTAACTTCTTTCTAAAGGTGGCTTCATACCTAAGCCAATGTGTGGTCTATGATAATGATACCGGTTTA
>MFDM01000007.1:0-3565 GCA_001776905.1 Candidatus Daviesbacteria bacterium RIFCSPLOWO2_01_FULL_39_12
TAGACCACACATTGGCTTAGGTATGAAGCCACCTTTAGAAAGAAGTTAGTGTCGGATATTTACGGGAACATACCGTAAGCTCATATGATCCTTATTTTATCAAGTAATAGCTGATTTGGATTTTAGGAAGAAGTAGCCTACAATTATGGCTGTGGCAAGAGGTGATATAGCGCTTGGGATATTAAATCCAAAGCTTTCCAAAATCATTATCATTCCTAAAACTAGGATTGAATACATGGCCCCGTTTTTCAAAAAAACATATTTTTTGATTCTTTCAATATTACTTACTGTGAATTGCCTGACCACTATCGCCCCTATTCCATTACCAAGTAAAATTAAAGGAACTGACAAGGTAAAGGCAAAAGCACCCAACACTCCATCCAAAGAAAAGGTGGCATCAATTACCATTAAATAAAACACCTTACTGGTATCTGTAATAGTGCCTGCTTGATTTTCAATTTGTTTTTCCATCTTTTCCGCATTTTCTTTAAAACCGTGAGTCAGGAAAAACAAGGTTGATCCAACAACCGCTCCAAAGGCCATTAACGGATTTATCTGAAGGGCAAACCAGACAATTACGGACAAAAGTATAGAAACTATTGCGTAAAACCAAGCTCCCTGGGAATGGAAAAAACGTTCACCCCGCAAGCCATAGTATTTAGGCTCTAAAAACAACCAGTAAAAGAATAAAAAGACCATAAATACTCCACCGGCAATTAACAAAGTGGGAGCTGAAGATTCTATAGCCTCTGTGACTTTTGGATCCCCGCTGAAAGTGGCAGTCAAAGAGCCCATTGGACCTAAAGAAGGAGACACCGCCCAGACAATCAACCAGGGCAAAATACCCCTAATTACAAATACTGCAAAGAGTAACCCCCAGGTTAAAAACCACTTTTTGGCTTTTTGCCCCATGGTAGAAAGAACTTGGGCATTAATAATGGCATTATCAACCGAGGAGACAGCCTCGAAAAGGGTCAAACCTGCCACTATGAAAATAATTGACAAAAAATCCATATTATTGATTATAACTCATCATTTGTAATATAGTAAAAATCTGCCATGAAACTAAATTTAAAAAGTATCATCGCCAATCTGCCAAAACTTAAGTTTCCCCACCTGCCAACTAACCTTATTCTAATTCTGGTTATTTTCTCGTTAGGTATTTTAACAGGCTACGCCATATTTAAAAATTATGCCTCAAAACCTCTGGTGCAGGAGATCCCACAAGATAAATATGTTGCCTTTATTTTGGAAAGCTATGATAAAATCAACCAAAATTACTGGGAAAATCTGTCAGAGGATCAACTGGTCAGCCTTTATAAGCAGAGTGCGGAAAGACTAACCGGCCGGGTGCAGAAATTAAACACCAAAGGTAAAAATACTCCCAGCCCGCAAAATCCAACTACCCAACTGTTACCGGGAGGTAATTTGGGGGCATCCATAAATTTACGAGGTTCTTCCGTAACTGATCTGAAAATACTGCCCCAAAACGATCAACAGCAGACCACCAGTCAAAGACAGGCTTTGGAGCAGATGACCTCGACCGTTTTAAAAGAAGTTGATTCCACTAAAAAGAAAGATTTCACCATTCAGCTGATCTCTCAAGTTTTACAGTCCTTACAGCCTGCGGGCAGATCCGGGCTTTATACCCAAAAAATGGAGACCCAATTAAAAAATACCGTACAAAATATCAATCCGGAAAAGGATTTATATAAAGATTTAGGACTAGCCAAAGGAGCATCTGAGCAGGAAGTTGAGCAGTCTTACCAGCAGAAAGAGCAGGAATTAAAAAAAGAAGATTCTCCCCAAGCTCAGGAGGAACTAAAAAAAATAGCTTACGCCAAAGATGTCCTGACAGATCAGGATAGAAAGAAAAATTATGATACCAAGGGAGTTGAACCAACCACCGCCTCCAGATTAATCACCTCCGATATTGCTTATTTAAAATTTGATAAATTTTCTCCCACCACCTATGAGGAGTTTGTCAAAATCGTCACCTCATATGATCAACCAAGCGGGCCTAAAACTTTAATATTTGATTTAAGAGGTAATATTGGGGGTGCCATTGATGCCCTACCTTTCTTTTTGGGAAATTTTTTGGGGGATAAACAATACGTATATGACTTTATGAGAAAAGGGGAACTTGAACCATATAAAAGTGTTGGTAATAAATTGGCCGGACTGGGTAGGATGAAACAGGTAGTTATTTTAGTGGACAATCAGACTCAATCTTCAGCCGAACTTTTGGCAGCTGCCCTAAAAAGGTATCACTTTGGCATTGTCTTGGGGGTGCCCACCAAAGGTTGGGGGACGGTGGAGAAAGTCATGCCCTTGGATAACCAGATTGAGGAGAGTGAAAAATATTCCCTATTTTTAGTACACTCCATTACCTTGAGGGATGACAATCAGCCTATTGAAGGCCGGGGAGTAGAACCTGATATAAATATCCAAAGTGCTGGCTGGGAAAAACAGCTACTGGAATATTTCAGATATCCTGAACTTTTGGCAGCTGTCAAAAATGTCATCTAGGAAATCTTTAGGGTAGAAAGCATGGCATCAAAGGTGGCTTTGATAGAATCACCGGGGGAATACCTGATATCTACTTCAATCACACCCTGACCTTGTGTAATAAGATAAATTTCTTTGGTAAAACCTTGTTCCATACCGACGAATTTTTGGCCATTTTTACCTCCTATATTTACATCAGTTTTAGTCATATCAGGAAAATCAGGCATTTGAGAAAAGTATTGGATTGTCATTACTCCCTCAGGATAACTTTTTTGGGCGGCGCTATCAAAAATGTCCAGGCTGGTGGCATCCGGTAAAGTCTCGCTCTTGCTGGTGGGGGTTGTATTAATAATAGTAGCCCAACCAGCCGGATACTTGAGGGAATAATTATACTTGCTGTTGGAGTATGTTTCCCAATCGCTACCCACAGAGGAGGGATAAGCACTCTGACCAGGTTGAAGGTTTGAGGGGGTGGATGAGGGAGTAGGAGAGGGAAGAGGAGTAGGAGTTGTTTTTGATAAAAACAGAAAACCTAATCCAATTAACAAAAAGATCACCGCTAAAGCAGCAATTATTATCAGGTTTTTTTTATGCATGTTTTTTCATTATACCAGGTTAAGGCAATTAGAACCAAACTAAGCATATCTATTATGTGCTTATGATGTTGCTGCCGGGCATGGATTCGGACCATGATAGATAGCTCCAAAGGCTATCGTCCTACCGTTAGACGACCCGGCAATAATTTTGGTTACTATAATCTCTAATTATACCTAAGTAGATTAAATACCTCAAATATAAGACGCGCAAAATGTGATTTTGTGCTATCATACTTCTAATTTATGCAGTTAACAGATTCTCAACTAGAAGAGCTTTTAATAAAAACTAAGATACTTGATAAAAGTGTCCTCATAAAGCTTTTAAATTTAGCTACTAGCACCCGCATCTCTCTACAGGAAGCTGTAATAGAAAGCGGCGCTATCACGGATGAAAAACTAGGTCTGCTTATTGCTAAATCGCTGGGCCTTCCTTTTGTAACTCTCTCAAAATTAACAATTGC
>MFDM01000007.1:3649-11144 GCA_001776905.1 Candidatus Daviesbacteria bacterium RIFCSPLOWO2_01_FULL_39_12
ATGATATCCCAAAAAACATCCCAAAAGGTAGAAATATATTTGGCAACTGAGCGGGACATGAGTCAATCTCTGCAAATATACAGAAAAGATTTAAGGCAGATGATTCAAAAAATGCTGCAGGTAGATCCCTCCGGTCTAATAAGTGATATTCCTATTGCTGATATTGTTGATTTATTGATAACTTATGCACACCGCGATAAGGCCTCAGACATCCATATTGAGCCTGAAGAAGAAAATCTTTTAATCAGGTTTAGAATTGATAGTATTTTGCATGATGTTTTAAATTTAAGCAAAGACTTTCATCAAAGAATTGTTACAAGAATAAAGGTCCTATCCAATTTACCAACAGATGAACATTTATCTGCCCAGGATGGCAAGATGAGGATGAAGGTTGATGATGAAAATTTAGACATTAGGGTCTCTATAATTCCGGTTGCTGATGGTGAAAAAGTAGTGCTACGTTTACTTTCCTCCAAATTCCGCCCGTTTTCTTTTGAAGAGTTAGGGATGGATAAATTAGATTCTAAGAATGTAACTGATGCCATAAATAAATCATACGGAATGGTCTTGTCAACAGGCCCTACAGGTTCTGGAAAAACAACCACAATTTATTCAATACTCCGGATTTTAAACACCAGAGATAAAAATATTACCACCATTGAAGATCCTATTGAATATAGGATCAAAGGAGTGAATCAAATTCAATTGAATACCAAAACAAACCTGACTTTTGCCAATGGACTCCGCTCAATTTTGCGCCAAGATCCAAACATTATATTTGTGGGAGAAATTAGGGACTCTGAAACTGCTAGTATTGCGGTTAATGCAGCACTAACCGGCCACTTAGTTCTATCGACGCTTCATACCAATGACTCAGCCACTGCTCTTCCTCGTCTTATTGATATGAAGGTTGAATCTTTTTTAGTTGCGGCAACCGTTAATATTATTATCGCCCAAAGATTGGTCAGAAAAATATGTCTGGCTTGTAAACATAAGATCGTTTTAAAAAGAGAGGAAATTGCCAAAAATATACCGCTTGAAATTATTAGTGCTCATTTTGGTAATAAAAAGAGCGTGAGTGTTTTTAAGGGTATGGGCTGTGAAATTTGTCACTTTACAGGCTATATTGGCAGGATTGGCATATTTGAGGTAATGGAAATAACGGAGAGGGTAAGAAGATTAATAATTGAAAAAAAGGACTCTGACATTATTAAAAAAGAGACAATTTCCGAAGGGATGACTACCATGCTGGATGATGGTTTACAAAAAGTTGTCTCAGGTATTACAACAATCGAAGAGGTATTAAGGGTAACTAAAGTGGAATCCTAAAATGAAAAAATTATTCACAAAAAAGATTAACAATCAAAGGATCACTGTCTCCAATACTGATAAACTAACTTTAATCAGCAACCTTTCCACATTAATTTCTGCAGGTATACCGATTCTTTCCAGCATTGAGTCCCTTTTGGAAGATTCAAAAGGAGGCATGAAAATAATTTTGGAGGAAACACGGGCAGATTTATTACAAGGCAAGCATCTTTATACGTCATTTGCCAAATTCCCCAGAGTATTTAATAAGGTTTTAGTAAATACAATTAAAGGGGCAGAGGAAGCAGGACAACTGACAACAATACTGAAAGATTTAAGAGAACAAATCAGAAAGGACATTGAATTTAGTGATAAAATAAAAGCCTCTTTAACCTATCCTGCTTTGGTGTTACTGGTTTTAATTGGTATGGTATTTTTTATTCTGGTAGTGGCTGTACCAAAAATTGCCTCTGTTTTTTCAAAGTTAAGGATCGAATTACCTCTCCCTACTAAAATTTTAATCTTTTCATCAAATATTATCTTAAACTACACAATTCCTTTTATAATTGCGGTGATTCTTCTTTGCTTGGGACTTTTGTTTTTGTATAAGGAAAAAAGACAATGGTTGATCTCGCTGCTTTATCCGCTACCTTTACTTTCAAACCTTATTACAGAAATTGACCTGACGCGTTTTTCCAGAAGTATTCATCTACTCCTAAGCTCGGGGATAAGTATTACCAATGCTTTGGAGCTAACAAAAGATACTGTTTTAAAACCGGAAATTGCCAAAGCAATTAACTTTACCAAAGAAACAATCCTGGCAGGAGATAATTTATCTTTTGCCTTTAAAAAACACAAGAAAATCTTTCCATCTGTGATGGTTAAAATTATAGAAGCAGGAGAAAAGACAGGCACCCTCGATAAATCAATGCAGGATATTTCAGAGTATTTTGAATATAGAGTGGCAAATTCAATCAAAACCTTAACCACGGTTTTAGAACCAATCATGTTGCTTATTGTAGGAGTGTTAGTTGGAGGAATTATGCTTTCAATTATTTCACCAATTTATAGTCTAATTGGACAGGTTAGCCCAAAATAATATGAATATGAAGGGCTTCACCTTAATAGAGCTTTTAATAGTTATCGGGATTACAACTATTCTTTTAGGATTGTCCACTATAAATTTGGTTAAAGTACAACAAAAAACTACCCTAACTGCAGTTTCGGACACTTTGATTGCAGATTTAAAGTCTCAACAGATTAAAGCCATGAAAGGAGCGTCACCGGATGGATCAGGTGGTAATGCATATGGGGTTTACTTTACTAATTCTAATGAGTATATTCTGTTTTCCGGTTCAGTATATAACCCCACTGATCCTAAAAATTTTACAGTCTCTTTAGATGAGCCGATTACAATTTCCTTAAACCCGGATAATATTGTTATTTTCTCCCAAGTTAGTGGAGAAGCAGTAAATGGTCCAAACGCCATAACTTTAACTAACACAGCTGGAGGTGAGGAGCAAACTATAACAATCAATAAATTTGGAGTAATTACTGATGTTAACTAAACAAAGGGGCCATGCCTGCCGGCAGGCAGGATTTTCAATTATTGAGCTTCTTATTACCATAGGCCTGGCTGCCGTACTTTTGCCTGCACTCTTAACTGGCTTTGTAGCTGCCAGAGGAGGAAGAGCCCAGCAGGATCAAAGAATTCAGGCAACTTTTTTAGTTGAAGGGGCCCAAGAGGCAATCAGGGAGATTAAAGATTCTAATTGGTCCTCACTAGTTGATGCTATTTGCCCATGTTACCCGGCAATTATAGGATCAACCTGGGGCCTACAAAGCGGAACAGACCCAACCCTCGAAGATTTCGAAAGGGTAATTTTAGTTGAGGATGTTTTTAGAGATGCTGATGGGAATATAGTGACAACTGGTGGTATAAATGATCCGTCAACAAAAAAAGTAACCACCACAGTTAGTTGGGGAAGTCCAATTCCCTCAAATGTATCTGAAGTAGAGTATTTAACCAGAACTACCAATGAGGCATACATTGAAACAGCTGAAAGTCAATTTTTACAAGGCACATTTGGTCCAACTATTGCCATTATCAATAACTTGGGTGGAGAAGTTATTTTAGGGCCCGGTGGTGGAGCAGACTGGTGCAGTCCGGGAAATCCAACAGCAAAACTTGACCTTACTGGAAACGGGGAAACCAGGACAGTTGTTGCAGGAGTTAACCGGGCTTTTGTTTCATCCGGAGGAAATAATGCAGGTCGAGATTTCTGGAATGTCACTATTGATAACATTGTTTTTCCTCCTATTCCCACTGAGGCCGGTACTTATGACCAAAATGGGGTAAAAGTAAATCAGGTATTTGGTGAATCACATTTTGCATATCTTGCAACAGATAAGAACGATCGTGAAGTAGTTATATTAGATGTATCTAATAGCACCCCCGAGCTACTACTTAATTTAGATATACAACCAAACAACACTAACGGGAAAAGCGTCTTTGTATCTAATGATTACCTCTTTGTGACTACCGGAGATAAGAAGTTATATCGATATCTTCTAGCTAGTGACAGAAAAAGTGCACAGCAAAAAGGATCATTTAACCTATCGGCAAACGGAAATGCAATTTATGTTTCAAATAACTATGTGTTTATAGCTATGGATTCATCTTTAAATCAACTTCAAATTATTAATGCAAACGATCCAAATATTCTGCAGACAGCCGGATCTCTCTCCACAGGTAATAATGAAGTAGGTCAAGGCTTATTTGTCAGCACTAGCGGCGATCGAGTATATTTCGTAACAAGAAGATCTTCTTCCCAAGAAGAATTTTTCATTATTAATACTGAAAACAAATCAACTCCAACAAAAATCGGCACTGGTTATGATACGGCAGCAATGGATCCTCAGGGAATAACTGTTATTGATAACCGGGCGATAATTGTAGGGCTTAATAGGCCTCAGTACCAGGTGATTAGGGTAGATGGTGATGATTATAATCAGTGTGCTATTGTACCAAAAGCAAGCGATCCTGATATTGATGACATTTACAATGTATCTTCAATCCGTATTGATGAACACACCTATTCTTATATAGTTACTGCCAACTCTAATTTTGAGTTTCAAATTATCGAAGGTGGAACTGGTGGGGGAGGGGGGTTATATGCTGCCTCTGGAGTTTTTGAATCACAAGTTTTTGACACCGGATCAGATGTTGTTTTTAACAGCTTTACTTTTACAAAAAATAGCCCCGACCCTACAAATATAGATTTTCTTGTGGCATTAAAGCCACTCACTACTGGAAGCTGCAGCAGCGAAACATTTCTCAGCAGCGACTTTTACCCATATGATGGCGTTCCATTTGGTACCAACGGCCGGTGTTTTAAATACAGGGTAACTCTTTCATCGAATGGGGATTTTAGTTTAACACCAACACTTTTTGACATTACTTTTAACTATTCGTTATGAAACAAAGAGGCCATGTCTGCCGGCAGGCAGGATTTTCTTTGGTTGAGCTGCTTTTATATATGGGGCTTTTTTCCATACTTTTGGTTTCCTTAATGCAGCTTTTTGGATCTATTTTGGCAGTCCGTTTAGAATCTGAGGCAACATCTGCTGTTTTGCAAGATGGCAGGTATATTTTATCCAGATTTGCCTATGATGTAAAAAGGAGTTCTAATATTGTTGCACCCACCTTTGGAACTCCAGGTCCAGAACTTACAATCACCGGGCCATCCATAAATTATACTTATAAAATAGTTGCGAATAATTTAGTTTTACAAAATAACACAACTTCAGTGAAAGAACAGCTAAATAGTGCTGACACAAAAATCTCCTCAGCTACCTTTACAAAACTTGGTACTCCCGGGGGGAAAGAAACTGTCCAGATTAAAGTTACACTAAATAGTTTAGCAATCAGACAAGGGGGTAACCCTGAAACAAAAACTTTTCAAACAACTGTAGGGACAAGATGAAAATGAAAAAACAAGCTGGACAGGCTTTAATTACGTTAATATTTTTTACAGTTATTGCCACAACTATTACTACCGCTGCAGTTTCAGTACTTTTTACCAATACACTCTCAACTGCTACTGCCGAGGTAGGACTTAAGGCCTATTATGCGGCAGAATCCGGAGCAGAGGAAGGCTTTCTTCGCCTTCTCAGACATCCTGCTTATGGATCAACTGAAACCTTTAACCAGACATTTGAAGTAGGAGAAGGCCAGGCAAAAGTCACCATAGAAAATGGTAATATTATATCTGTGGGCTCAATTTTAAATGGCAGTGTTGTGAGAAAAGTTGAGGTTCAAACTCAACTTAATAACGGCGCATTTACAGTTACTTCCTGGAAGGAAATAGATTAATGGACTTTTCTAAAAATCATATAGCAATTTTTTTTATTGATAAAAACAAGGGGATTTTTTTTACCAGTAGTGAGCCGAAAGGTATTGAGATAGATTTTCCCAAGGATATTTTATCTCATCTGGAAATAATAGACAAGTCAAAATTAGAAGATTTTATTCACAAATTTTTGGAAAAAAATAATATCAAACCTTCAAGACTTTTTATAGTTTTAGGGGCGGATACAACATTTGAGAAAGATATAACCGGAATTTCATCTTTTGAGCTTAACTCAGAAACCCAAAAATTTTTGGACATTATTCCTTTTGAGGAAACCTTAAGTAAAACATTTAAGGTTCAGAAAGAGGGTAAGATTTATGTGGCAAACAAAAGCCTTTGCAAAGAATTAAGTGAAGTTTTTGAAAAAGAAAGGTTTTCTATAGCTGCTATAACTCCTTTTTCACTTCTACTGGAAATTAATCCGAAACTTAAACAGAATCTTCCCTTTCTTTTAAAAAAGTTGGGTACAATAAAACAATATAGCCTTCTTTCTTCAAATAATCAAAGTAACCAGCCTTTCAATGCGGGTTCTTCCTTAAATACCAGGGTTATTATCTTAATCTTAATTAGTATCTTTTTAGTATTGATTATAGTTTTAACTGTTTTACTATTCACTAAATTTTTGGTCTCTTGACAAGTAGTAACTTTATGTATTAATATGCCTGAGAATGAAACGGTTCTTACAAATTACAAGGAAAAATTCCGGGTTTACATTAATCGAGCTACTGGTAGTGATTGGAATTTTAGTCGTGCTTTTGGCAATTGTTTTAATTGCCATAAATCCCGGTAGACAGTTTGGTCAGGCAAATGATACCAAAAGGAGAAGTGACGTTAATGCTATTTTAAATGCAATTGGGGGATATGCAGCAGATAACAAGGGCGCACTTCCGGCGGGAATTCCTGATGCCCTCCCTGCAGCAGATGTAGGTCTTACTACCAGCATCTGTGAAGCTATTATGCCTAATTACATATCAGCTGTACCAGCAGATCCCACCCTAGATAATGATGCTGGAATTACTAATTGCACAGCAGATCCTATTTTTACCGCAGGTTATACGGTGATAAAGGATGCAAATAATAGAGTAACTGTAAATGCACCAAGTGCAGAAAATCCTCCAATTTCAGTAACACGATAATCCTAAAAATATTCCTCTGTATCCCTTAAATTGACAATGACTCTAAGTTAAAAAAACTTGAGTTCCTACTTTGGTGGGCTTATCAACCTTTACTCCGAAAGAGTCTCCTTTTTTTACGGAATCCACATCTTTGTGGTCTACCTGCAAAGACTCTATTTTTTGAGAAAACTCATCCTCGCCTCTTTTGAACTTCAACTCATCTCCAACTTTTAATCCACCCTTCTCCAGATCAATTATGGCCACGCCCAGCTTGTCATAATAATGCACTACTTTACCAATAGCTTTATCCAAATTTCTCACCCCCTTTTATTTAAAAATTCAGTGAGCGGGCGATGGGACTCGCACCCACGACCTTCTCGTTGGCAACGAGACATTCTACTACTGAACTACGCCCGCTTATGGTGCCGGAACCCAGAATCGGACTGAGATAATCCGCTCTTCAGGCGGACGCCTTGACCACATTGGCAATTCCGGCATACACGGAGAATTTTACCACTACTCAGCCTGTATTGTCTATCTAAAGAAATTCACAGTCAGAGTTATGATGATTGAAAGCACAATAGCTGAAACCCAGGGGATGTAAATGGAAAAGCCGGGCTTGTTAAAATAGATATCTCCCGGGATCTTGGGCATTCTGGG
>MFDM01000007.1:11173-11394 GCA_001776905.1 Candidatus Daviesbacteria bacterium RIFCSPLOWO2_01_FULL_39_12
AAATCAAAAAAATTATGACCAAAAGCCCAAAAACTTTACTGTAATTCGGCATAAAAATATTATACACCAGATTATTTTACAGTCACGCTTTTGGCTATATTTCTGGGCTTATCTACATTATGACCTAAATACTTGGCCATGTAGTATGCCAGAAGCTGTAAAGGTACCACATTCATGATGGCTGAGGTTTCACCTGTATCCGGAACCGGAAGATAAAAATC
>MFDM01000007.1:11440-14570 GCA_001776905.1 Candidatus Daviesbacteria bacterium RIFCSPLOWO2_01_FULL_39_12
CTGGCTCTCACCTCATTAACAGCATTAATGGTGTCTGCCTTGGCTATGTCATCAGAAACAGCCACAATTACGGGCACTCCTTTCTCCATCAGGGTAATAGCATAATGCTTTAAATCTCCAGCCGGCATGCCGTGAGCATGAATGTACCTTCCCTCGATCAGCTTAATCATGCCTTCTTTCATAATATTGAGATTTTGGTATTTACCCAGTAAAAAAATATCTTTTTTTCTGATCAGAATTTTGGCCAACTTTTTAATAAGCTGGTGATTTGTCTTTGTATTCAAATATTCGTTTATCTTCTCTGAGAGTTTTTTGAGATTTTTCTTTCCCATAGCTTTTTTACCGGCCACCATTTTGGAAATCAAATATCCCCAGGCAATTTGGGATGTGTAAACTTTGGTTGACATCACGCAAATTTCCGGCCCCGCATTACTCATAAATTTAAAATCGGACATCCTGGTCATGGTAGATCCCGGCATATTGACATAGGTGGCAATCTTGACACCTTTTTTCTGACCCTTTTCCAAAATCTCCAAAACATCCGCTGACTCACCGCTTTGAGAAGGAGTGATTATCAGATCTTTAGGAGTAAACAAATCCACATAATCCAGGCAGTCAGCGGCGGTTAAACCCATGGCCTTAATTTTGGCATGGATTCGCAAATAAAAGGCAATTTGGCTGGCAGCACCACCAGCAGTTCCCACAGCTATCACATAAATATTTTCCGCTTTTTGTATTGCTTTAATAAATCTGTCGTAGACTTTTCCGTCCTGGAGGATGACTTGGTTGATAACATAGGGGTTTTCCGCAATTTCCTTGAGCATGAAGTGATCATAACCTTCTTTGTCTACCTTACTACTTTTAAAATTTATTTTCTGGGGGGAGTAGGGTAGGGGCTTTTTGGATTTGATAGCTGTTAAATTAAGATGGCCATTGAAAGAGACCATTTGACCATTGTCAACAATGACAACCCTGTCCGTAAAAGGAGCAAAGGAGAGGGTATCTGATGAGAAAAACACTTCTTTGTCGTTTATTCCCACCACCAAAGGAGATCCGTTTCTGGCTGAAATAATCTGTCCATCTTTGCTAAGTAGGATGATGGTGTTTCTTCCCTCTAATTCCAAAAAAGCAGCCCGGGTGGCTTCCATTAGATCTTTGTTTTTATTTAATTTCTCCTCAATTAATCTGACTATCACCTCGGTATCTGTCTGGGTGATAAATTTATGACCTAATTTAGCCAGTTTTTCCTTTAGGGCAAGGTAATTTTCCATAATGCCATTTTGGGCCAAAGCAAAAGAATTATCAGAAGAAAGATGTGGATGAGCATTAGTTTCGGAGATACCTCCATGAGTGGCCCATCTGGTATGGCCTATTCCCACTTGGGATTTGGGGAATCTAGCCAAAGCATCTAAATCACCAATTGCTCCAACTCTTTTTTTGAGTGTGATTTCAGTTCCGGCAACAGCTATTCCCCAGGAGTCATATCCACGGTATTCAAGTCGTTTCAAACCCTCTAAAACCATCTCAGAGGCATTTTTGTGACCCACGTATCCAAATATTCCACACATATGGTTAAAAATTCTTTGAAGATTAGGAGATTGCTTGGTGAGTTCTTTTCAAAATCACCTTTAGGTTTGCAACAAACCTGAGGGTTTCCGCAGATGCTTCGACTCGCTACGCTCGCTCAGCACTGTAGTAAGCCGAGTTCGATTTCCTTCGATTTCTCTCAGGACCCTCTTCCTCGTATTCCCGATTAAATCGGGACCACACGCTCTATTAATAAAACTCCTTGTCCCACCGAAGTCCGATTTTTATCGGACGAAGGCGGACTTTTCAAAGAACCACTACACTCTAACAAGAAGATTCAAATATGTCAATGTCAAGTGGACGGTGAGGGACTTGAACCCCCGACAACCGCAGTGTAAATGCGGTGCTCTACCAACTGAGCTAACCGTCCTTGGTGGGCGGAAGAGGAGTTGAACGCCGAAGGCGGCCCTTCGGGCCCTCCACGCTCCCCCTCTTTCACAAATTGTCTCATAAGCTTATTACCTTCTGCTGTGTTTTTAAAATACCATTCTCTTTTGGCTGCTTCGCTTCTGGAAGCAAATGTTTCTTTATACACTAGCATTAATGGTCTTCGGAATCTAGTAGATTTTGAGTATCCATTGTTATGCTGTTTAAATCTACGCTCCAAATCATCAGTTATACCTATGTATAGCTTATGATCTTTGTGGCTACGCAGAATGTATAAAAAGTACATATTGAAGTATCCTTTCAATCAGCTAAGGATAGTGCCGGGAACAGGACTCGAACCTGCAAGCTTTTTACAGCGTTACCACCTCAAGGTAATGGGTTTACCAATTTCCCCATCCCGGCTTGCCTGTTAATTATACCCAAACCTTGCTCAATTTTAAACCGTATGATTGACAAAAGCTAACTTATGTCTTATAAACTATAACTATGAAAGAATTATACCTGGCTGCTCTGACTCAGCTTACGCTCAAATTTTTACCAGGATTTCTTAAAAATCAAGTTCGAGCTGAAGCTATTTTTGTGGAGGCAGGAGCAATAATGAGAGAGGTTGCCAGACTGACAGGCAAACCCCTACCAGAATCTCCCTTTCATGAACCTTTTGTGGATGAAGTAGGTGTAGCCATCAGACTAGCTAAGCTCCCCCCGGCAATTGCTAATTGGTTATCCAGTGAAGCTGGCAGTGAACCAACTCCGGTTACGCTTCGCGTTCAACAAAACCCTAAAGTTCCCCATGTTCCTGATGAAAGAATAGTTGAGATAACCCTAGGCGAAAGAACAGTTCGTCAAATAATTACCGGCTATGCTTTATTTACTGGAGGTGAAATTCTGCCCAGTTTAAGAACAAGAGGAATAGGTTTTTTCTTTAAAGATAACTCTACAGGCAAAGAAACTGCGTTATTACCACAAAAAGGCTCACATTTGAATCTTGGAAGAGCTATGATCTCAGCTTTACACAGTGAACTCAGTCAGCCTACAACTTAAAACCTACTTGTGCCGGGAAGAGGAGTTGAACCTCCACGAGATTGCTCTCACAACGTCCTGAACGTTGCGTGTCTACCATTCCACCACCCCGGCATGGAAAGTAACCATATTTTAA
>MFDM01000007.1:14578-21917 GCA_001776905.1 Candidatus Daviesbacteria bacterium RIFCSPLOWO2_01_FULL_39_12
GGGGGCACTGGACATTTTGCCCTGTTGAGGGGACTGGTTGATTTAAATGAGCCGGGAATGATCACCTCTGCGGTAGGAACCTGGGACTCCGGCGGCTCATCAGGCAGGTTGCGTACAGAAATGGGTATCCTCCCTCCCGGTGATTTAAGACAATGCTTACTAGCTTTAATGGAGGATCCCAAACAAAGACAAGTGGCCCACAAACTATTCGAAGACAGATTAACCGAAGTTAAAGGTCCCTTAAAAGGGCACAATCTCGGTAATTTAATTACCGCCAGGCTGGAACAAATATATAAAGGGCCTGACAGGGGCACTGAGGCTGAAAGACTGCTTTTCAGAATTAGAGCCAAAGTATTACCGGTAAGTCTAACTGACCTGCAACTGATTGCTCAACTTGAGACAGGTGGAGAGATAGAGGGTGAAACCAATATTGATTTAAGGGGGGAGAAGGGAAATTATAATCCCAAAGATAAAATTACCAGAATTTACTTTGATACTACTGCTGATCCCAATCTTGAGGTTTTGGAGGCTATCGCAGAAGCTGATAAGATCATCTTTGCCCCTGGCGATTTATACACCTCCCTGCTGCCACATCTTTTGGTTAGTGGCATCAAAGAGGCAATCGTTAATTCCCAAGCCAAAGTCCTACTGGTTTTAAATCTGATGACCAAAAGAGGTGAGACCGACTCGTTTAAGGCTTCCGATTATTTAAAGGCTTTTCTTTTTTATTTGGAGGATCATGACCGGATTAATTATCTGCTTGTAAATTCCAACACTATCTCATCTCAGGTTCTAAAAGCATATAAAAAAGAAGGAAAAGAACCAGTCAAGCTGGATGAGGACGTTTGTAAAAAATTAGCACCGAAAATCAAGATTATAAAAAAATCCTTGGCCTCTTATTATCTGAGGGAACATCTTTTAAGGCACGATCCGCAGAAGTTGGCTGAGGCCATTTTAAACTCTTGACTAAATCTGCTCCTTTCTCTACTATGTATCTTTAAAAGCAGATGGACACCAAAACCGCACTTATCGTGGGGTGGTTTACCGCCTCACTAATCACTTTGACTACAGCAATCGGAGGCTATATTTACCTATCAGGGGAATCTTATATTCCTGTCACTAACCAAAATTTTCACTTGTATGCGGCCTTGCCTGACCAAATTGGGGTAGTCAGTGACAACATCACCTCATCGGATGGTCGATCCAAAGTTATTGAATCATTTTTCAAAAAATATAACTCAGTTCTGATGAAATATTCTGATAATTTCATTCAGGTAGCAGATAAATATCATCTGGAGTGGAGACTTTTACCGGCAATTGCGATGCAGGAGTCAAACGGAGCCAAAAGAGTCATTAAAAATTCCTACAATCCTTTTGGTTTCGGCATATATGGCAATAAGGTAATCAGATTTACTTCCTGGGAAGAAGGAATCGAAAGGGTGGGGAAAGCTTTAAGAGAAGATTATCTGGATAAAGGTTTTACCAGTGTGGAGCAAATCATGACCAAATATACTCCGCCCTCATTATCTAATGGGGGTAGTTGGGCCAAAGGTGTCAATATCTTCATGTTTGAGCTAAACTGATTTGACTTTCCTCCTTTTTTCTGATAAACTATCGGTCTAATCCTGTTCTAAATGAACAGGGTTTTCTTTTTATGAGAAATGTACGATTTGTGGCAATTATCTTAATAGTGGCAATGCTTCTTTCCATCCAAAATCTACCTTTGACGGAAAATTCTGTGGTGGGCAAGGTAGAGAATACACGAGTCAGCGAGGTTAAAAAGGTGGATAAGAAGGCTCTGATATTGGCAAAATATCTGGAAAAGTATAATTCTCCCCTCCAGTATCACGCACAGGATTTTGTGGACGCTGCTGATGCCAATGGTCTAGACTGGAAGCTGTTGCCATCTATTGCCGGGGTTGAATCCACTTTTGGTAAACATATTCCCGGCGGTTATAATGCCTGGGGATGGGGAGTTTACGGAAATCAGGCTTTAGGTTTTAGATCTTGGAAAGAAGGGATTTTTATCATCTCAAAAGGTTTAAAGGAAAATTACGTCAATCGGGGGTTAACAAATCCCTATGCTATGAACAGAATCTATGCCGCATCTCCCAGCTGGGGAGGTAAGGTGGTCTATTTTATGAATGATTTGGATAGTTTTGCCAAACAATACCAGATGGAAAGTAGTGAAAATATTTCAGAATTACGTGTTAAAACTGCAGCCTACTCTGGGATGCTAGCCCTAAAGGGTATATAATTGTTGCCAAATGCGTTTGATCGCGGCCATCGTTTTAGGAAAATTTATAGCCTACCTTTCCAGGAAATTTAGGATAGGCGGAGGGTCGGCTGCCCCTGGCCTGTTTGCTTTACGAATAGATCCTGAGCTTATCGAACGATTATCCAAAAAAATTCCCAAAAATATTGTCATTACCGGCACCAATGGTAAGACCACTACTGCCAGAATGCTGGCACACTTTGCCAAAGCTAATGGTCTAAAAGTAATCAGAAACCATACCGGATCTAATCTTGAAAGGGGCATAGCCTCCACCCTCATCCAAGGTGTGCAGCTAACACACCCTGGGGGTGTGTTGAATAGACACCTTGGTATTTGGGAGCTGGATGAGGCTGCGTTTAACAACGTGGTTCCTAAACTTAATCCGGATATTGTGGTATTTTTAAATGTTTTCCGGGATCAACTAGACAGGTATGGCGAAGTGGATAGTGTAGTGAAAAAGTGGTCTGAAACTTTAAGAGAATTACCCAAACAAACTTTGGTTTTGGTGAATGGTGATGATGTCAACTGTGCCAAGCTAAATGCAGCTTTTAAGGGTACTGTTTATCAATTTGGAGTGAAGGATTATAAAGTCACTGGTGAATCTATTGGTTATAAAAAAGAGCTAGAAAAACTAGAGTGTGAAGCCATAAATGTTAAGTTAAAAGGACTGAGTGGTTCCTCTTTTTCAGTGGTGATTCATGATAAACCCACGCCAGTCTTTCTACCCCTACCAGGCATTTATCACATTTATGATTTTCTGGCAGCTTTTTATTTGGGGCATGAATTAGGTTTTTCCACCAAAGGCATGATCAAATCTCTGAAAAATTTTTCACCTGCTTTTGGCAGGGTGGAAAAATTGGATTTTGGGTACATATTTTTAATTAAAAATCCTGCTGGAGCAACCCAAGTTTTTGAGACTATAGCTCCTAATCTTAAACAGCATGATAGATTACTTTTAGCTTTAAATGATAATATTGCTGATGGAACAGATGTCTCCTGGATCTGGGATGGGGATTTTGAAGAGTTGTCATTGCGAGGAGCGAAGCGACGTGGCAATCTTGATTCTGTTTTTGTTTCAGGTACCAGAGCTTATGATTTAGCTGTCAGGTTAAAATATGCAGGCTTTGATCCTAAGAGTATAGTTGTTCAACCAGAGCTGGAAAATGCCCTCAAACAGGCTAAAAAGGGCCTAAAAGGCAATCTTTTTATCCTACCTACCTATACAGCCATGCTAGGGCTACAGAAAATACTTGCAAAAAGTGGATTAAAGAAACATTACTGGGAGGAAGAATGAAACTTACTATTGGCTATCTTTATGGTGATTTAATGAACATTTACGGCGATACAGGCAATATTATTGCCTTAAAAAAACGCTGCCAGTGGAGAGGAATTAAGGCGGCAATCAAAATGTTCACGATCAGAAACAGTTTGAAACAAGGACAGGCTGATTTATTCTTTTTTGGAGGAGGTCAGGATCAGCAGCAGGAGCTGGTGGCAAAAGATTTAGGGAAAAGCGCAAAGGGTAAAGTGATTAAGTCAGAAATAGAGAGAGGGGTACCACTTCTTTCAATTTGTGGAGGTTACCAGCTGTTAGGAAAGTATTACAAACCTCATGAAGGTCCTGAATTGCCTGGGATTGAATTATTTAATGCATACACGGTAGCCTCAGATAAGAGAATGATCGGAAATATCGTGATTGAATCCATGTTTGGCAAATTAGTGGGGTTTGAAAACCACTCAGGTAAGACTTATCTTCCGGGAGATGCTACTCCTTTAGGGATGGTGGTGAAAGGGTTTGGTAACAATGGAGAGGACAAAACAGAAGGTTGCATTTATAAAAATGCCATAGGTTGTTATATGCATGGATCACTTTTGCCTAAAAATCCCATACTGACTGATTGGTTAATTAAAAAAGCTTTAGAGGTTAAATACGGTAAACCAATTGAGCTTAAACCTTTAGATAACTCCCTAGAAAACCAGGCCCATCATATGGCCATTTCTAGATTTGGGTAAGTGCCGAGGAGGGCCGTTATTTTGAACGCTCCACCGAAATTCTGATTCATTTTATCAAGTTAACGGAAGCTTATCAAGCTTCGGAGGAAGAATCTTCGAAGGAAGAAAATAGTGAGGAATAATTTTGGATTCATCTGCCTCGAAGAAGATCGCTTGAGGTTTCATCAAAGAGCCCTTCGAGTACGTCATCATGAGGGACAGATAAAGTTGTTACTAAATGATGAGATTGTCCCCATAACTCTTGTAAAGTGGGTTGGTTTTCATTATCAGCTGTATTATCAGGATGATAGTTGGTAGATACAGGTATTCCTAAATATGCCGACTCTTGAGCTACTTGGTCAATAATTGCCATTCCGCAAGCTAATTTATATACAGCAAGTCTAAGCAATTCTTCGGGGAATCTATTAAAAAGAGCCCTATTCATCTCTTTTATCCATTCTCCATTTTTGTCATTAATTCTATGAATCGCTAAATATCGGCCTAAATCTAAACCATCTTCAATTTGTGTTATCGCGGTTATGTTTGAAACTCCCTCAGGGCCAACCCCCTCTATAAGTCCGTCTGGTCTACTAGAGTGAGCAACTAACCAACTATTAAGTTCTTCAAGGGGAATTACAGCTTCAGGATCTTGCTGCGCGAGAGCTTCTTCACCAGCAAATACATATCGAGTTACTTTTCTATCTAGTGCAGTATAACCATCTCTTGTAGCTAAAAAAAGTCTCCTATATCCTTCATTATTATGTAGACTTTCAATTCCACCCCGCACACAATCACCCATATAAGGATATACTGCATTGTGGTGAGAACTAAAGGCAGTCAGTGCAGATACTTTATAAATTTCTTCCGCCCGAAATCCAGGATCTTGTTTTATCCTTTCCCAAATCCCAAGAGCATCTGCTTGATTCTGCACAAAATAGTAGGCTGTAGGTAAAGTCTTAAGGACTACTTTTTGTCTCCCCTCCCTTGCTACTCCGTAATAATCAATGTTTGTGTCAGACCAAAGGGAATCCTCTGTTCTATTCATAAAATTATAGGCTGAATGTTAACATACTGGCTAGACTTGATCAACTTGAGACAAACTTCTCGGCAGGATTAGTGGTAATTAAGGGGTGTCCTTTTTCTGAAGCTACCATTTATTCTATTTGTTTCCTTAATTGTAGTTTTCCTTTTGTAGTTTTAAGGAATTTTCCTCTTTTAAGCGGGTAAACGAATATCAGTGCGCTTATACGCTAAAATCCGAACGCATTTCCAATCGACGCAATCTGTTTCGGCGCCCAGCGCACGTTCGCTTCCTACCTAAATTTTAATTCCGGTCTCGCTCTAGTATTTTTTGTGCGCGCAATTTTTATTATTTTAGTCCACTAGTGTGGACAAGTCAAAAGAAAATGTTTTCCTTGGCCCAACCCACCCATCCGCGGAAAACTTTTTACTCCCATTTGAAACCAAAAAATACTGAAACTCTCCCAGACTTAGGGATGATAAATCTCACCTCTTTGGAAATAAGTAGCAATAAATGCGATGCCTAGCATAATTAGTAAAAATCCCCATACAACAGCCCATCTTCCAGCCATCCATCTTGGGTCAATATTTCGGGGAGGAGTTAAAACTTTTTTTGTAATTAATGAATATAAACCACTAATTATTAATATAAAAGATACAATTGGTAAAAAGTAAGGGCCATAAAATACTTCTATACCTACACCGCTATTCATATTATGAGTATTTTTACACCAAAACCGATTTTAGTTTTCTATCTTGATAGATTCTATAAACTTGTGAAATTCATTGATATAGTCTTCATCTATTTCTTTTGATACGGTCTTTTTATCCAATCCACCAGTAAGATCTAAATTATTCGGACTACCTACAATTGAAATAATGTCATAATTATCGTTTACAAACAATACTTTACGAACAGTACTGTTAAATTTCCAATCAGTAAGTGACCCTAAACTTGCTGATTCAGGAACTGAAGAAATAAATTCAACTCCCTTATAATTCTGTAGGCTGATATCTCTAATTTTCGTTAATGTATATATCGCACTTGTTATAGTGTCGCCTTCAGTCCTTCCCCGTAATCCTAGTTCTCTTTGTACAGCTTCTTGTATGTTTTTATATCTTTCTAAAGGTATTTCATTTGGTCGTTTTGTATATTGAAAGGTAATGTTGTACGAATTAACCTTTGAGTATGTTCCAATTGCTAAATTAAATCCGTCTTTATGTTCCTGTACCTCAGCTTCAGACCAGTTTGAGGGATAGTTTAAACTTACATTAAATTTATCACTTTTAAAAGTTTTCCTATCAGAAACTTTATCAACGTTCGTAGTACTTTCAGCAGTAGGAGTAGAAGTATTAGATTTATTTTGATTTTGATAAACTAAATATCCTCCAAATACTGCTACGGCAATTATTAGCAAGACTAAAACTGTAGAAAATCCTTTTTGTTTCATATCTTCTTCCAAATTAGCCAAATAATAATACCTGGAACTGCAAATATAGCGACTATAAACATAATATTCATTAAAAAATCCAGTGGATTTGGTGTCATTGATATAAGATTAGTTCCAACTGAAACACTTTGAGATTTATATAGGGCATATATAACCCCTAATATACTGAAAGATACTGGTACAGCTACGACACTTAAAATAATTTTAAATAAAACTTTGAGGGTCTTATTCATTAAATTAGTATAGCACTTTTTATTAATTTCAACATTTGAAAATTTTTGGTATAGAAAGAGTATTATCGAGTTATATTGAGATCTTGTTTCTAACCTCACTCAGTGATATAAATTTTGGGGCAAAAGTTCTTTAAAATTTTTGCGTTTTTTGTAATTGCCTAAGGCAATTAGTTCAGCCGACAGTTTTACGAGCGAGGTCGGAATTAAAATTTAGGTAGGAAGCGAACGTGCGCTGGGCGCCGAAACAGATTGCGTCGATTGGAAATGCGTTCGGATTTTAGCGTATAAGCGCACTGAAAAGGAGTTCCCAACGCTGGAGCTGGAATTTCTCTGCGCGGGTGGGGTCGCGCAGAGTGCTGCAAAAGGCT
>MFDM01000008.1 GCA_001776905.1 Candidatus Daviesbacteria bacterium RIFCSPLOWO2_01_FULL_39_12
CAATTGAATTAGGATATACACGAAAGAAGTTAGCTTCTGGTGGAGTGACCAGGTACTCTGTTGTCAGAGCTATTATGAATTATTCAGATTCCAGAGAAACAAAGATATACAGATTAAGTACCATGTTTGGTGGTTTTGTAACACCATTACCTGCAAGTAATTCATGGAGATGGGAAATACGAGGGCAGAAAGCGTTATACATATCAGATGCATCCGGAGATTACCTCCCAAGCAGACAGAAAGAATACAGAGCCTTTAGAGCATTAGAGGGGGCTAGTGACACTGCAGAGAGAATTGAAATAGCTAAGAATTGGGGTTCACCTGAGGAAGAAGATACTTTACCTAGTATAGAAGACTATTTAAAACTATTATTAAACCCATTGTTTTTAACTGGGGTCTTTGAGGCAAGAGGATTTTTATATTATCGGCGTGGGCGTTCTGGTTTACGTGATACAGATAATCCTAATATTGTAATTGACACACCCCGTCAGCCGTTGCTACAAGCTTTACAAAGTATGTTTGATGGCTCTTTTGAAAACTTAGAAGATATTCCTAGAAGAATCAGGTTAGGAAAAACTAGAACAGCTGGTTTTTTAGATATAATTAAACCACATCTTTTGACTCCTTTATCTTATTATGATACCCCTTCAAAGTTCCTTTAAGATATTTCCTAAACATAAAAGTTTCTAATATCCGGCAAACCCCGCAACCACGCACCATTCGGTGCATGACTTCGCTGCCTCAGTGCCAGAATACTCTTAGCCAGCCTAACCAGTTTGGTAGTCTTTTTGGTTGAGTAGACTCTGTTGATCCCAGAGCCTGCTTAATTTTTTCCTCCGGGATAATCACCACTGTCTCCCCTTTCTTACCCAAACTCAGCTTATTTCTGGCCTGTTCTTCGATAAATTCCCTGGAGGAAATTTCTCCAAGCCTTTGTTTAAGCTGTTTATTTTCAATTTCCAGCTTATGTAAAGTTTCTGTGGCTAAAGATAACCTTTCTTCTGATTTTAAAGCATTAAAGATCTGATTTAATAGATTAAATACTATAAATAAACCGATTAGAGTGATGGCTGTAATGAATACTTTTTTCCTCATACTTGACAAAGTTATCCTTAGATAACTTTAGTTATCGCAGGAGACACTTGACAAAGTGTATCCTATAAACTTAAAATACATGTTATAAATGGTTACATTACGTGATGCACATCGTGAGTTCATTGAACATCTTAGAGGCAAATCCAGAGCCTCTGCTACTATCTTAGCTTATGGCAAAGATATTGAGCAACTGGTGGTCTTTCTGGAAGGCGCGGGGAAGGCTGAGCCAAATCAGGTGGAAACTTTGGATTTGCAGTTCTTCATGGAAAAATTAGCTAAAGAAAGTTACACTCCCAAGTCAGTTTCCAGAAAAACCAACTCCACCAAGACCTTTTTTAAGTTCTTAAGATCCCAAGGTCATGCACAGAATGATCCGGCTGCCAGCTTATCTCACCCTAAATTTGAAAATAAACCTCCCAGAATATTAACCAAACTGGAATATAGAGCCTTAAGAGATGCTGCCAGAGCTGACATAAGAATGCTGGCTGTGATTGAGGTACTACTACAAACAGGTATTAGAATTGGGGAGTTGGCCAAACTCAGAGTGGAAGATATCAGCCTGCAAGAACCTGTCAGCTTGCACGTGCCCAAATTTGAAGGATCTAATGAAAGAACTATTCCTTTACTAAAGGCAGCTGCAGATGCTGTGGCTAAGTATTTAGAAATCAGGCCCAAAACCCCTTCTCAATCGCTTTTTATCACCAAAACCGGCAGACCTCTCCTTATCAGAAATATCAGGACTGCCATAGACAGATATTTCCGGATTGCCGGAATTAAACAGGCTAAAGTGAATGATTTAAGACATACCTGGGTGGCCCACCAGTTACAATCAGGGGTACCTTTAACTTTGATATCTAAACTGGCCGGGCACAAGAGATTAACTACCACCGAAAGATATCTCCAATTTGTCCAAAACCACGCCTCTGAAGCCAAGGTTAAGCTGGAAGAGCTGTGATAGTGCGCGGACCAGGATTCGAACCTGGAACCAGATGTGTATAAGACATCTGCTCTACCGTTGAGCTATCCGCGCGTGGTAACGATTATACCAAATTTTTTCTTTTTAAATTAAAGATTGGATCTTTGGACAATTGAGGCTTCAACTAATGCAGCATCCCGGCCGTATTTTAGTCTGGACAGCTCTCTGATAGCCTGTCCTACTTGAGGGTTCAGTCTTTTTTTCCAGGCCAGCATATCTTTGGTGGTATCCAAAGAAAAAGGCACCATCGGCTCACCTGAAACTATGGTTTTAATATATGCATGGGGTGAGTCAATATTGACCAGATCAGCTTCGCTAAAGATAGGTGAAAACTCATGCTGCAAATAGTTGGCATCTGTCACCCCCACCCTGAAGGCAATCACTGTACCTACATTACCAAAAACCGCATTTTTCAAATCCTCCCCTATTTGCCCTATAAACTGGTTAGCCACTATCAAATTGAGCCGGTATTTCCTGGCCTCGGATAAAATATCGGCAAAAGTTTCGGTGGCAAAGTTTTGAAACTCATCCACATACAGATAAAAATCCCGTCTTTGGGCCTCCGACACATTAGATCGGCTCATGGCAGCTGCCAAAATCTTGGGCACCAAAATTAACCCTAAGAAATTGGAATTTTCCTCTCCAATCCGGCCTTTAGACAAATTCATTATTAAAATTTTTCCCTCATCCATCACCTTTCTTAGATCAAACGAGGATTGGGACTGACCGATGATATTTCTCATCATCTTGTTGGTGACAAACCTACCAAACTTGGACACTGTATAATCCAAAACCTCGGATTTGTGAAAATCGGAGGTTTGGGCAATCTGATCTGTCCAATAACGTCTAACCACCGGATCGGAAACCAAAGGCAACAGCTCTCTGACAAAATTGGCATCAGTCATGATCCTGACCACTTCCACAAAAGTTGAGCCTTCCTTTGACATGGCTGTCAGCATGGCATTTCTGACACCATGCTCAAAGCGGGGACCGATAATACCGGTTTTGTTGGGATCAAACAGCTTATACATCAGACCGATGATTGAGGAAACCACAAAATGCTTCTGTTCCTCATTGTAAGCCTCCAGCATATTCAAACCAAATGGCCTGATTATATCGGAAGGATCAAAATAGATCACATCCTCAGCTCTCTGAGGCGGAATCAGCTGCAGCATTTCCTCTGCCGCATCACCGTGAGGATCTATAAAGCACAAACCTTTGCCCGCTACAACATCCTGCAGCATTAAAGTTTTTAAAAATTCTGTTTTGCCGGTGCCGGTTCTACCAATCACATACATATGTCTTCTTCTATCATCCTCAGATAGATAAACCGGCCGCTCAATCCCTCTAAAAAGGGAGCGGCCCAAATACAAACCTGAGGAGGGAATTTTCTCCGGAGCAGGGGCTCTTTTGGAAGAAAGCCAGTCAATATAGGGAGTCTCAACTGACTTATTGGGAAAATGAAAAATTGATGAGAGCTCATCAGCAGTCAGCACCGGCAATTTACCATATTTGGGCATGTATCTGTAGATAAAATCTGTCATAAAGGCTTTTTCAGAGTAAACCTTGCCGCCGGTTAATGAATTGTAGGGGCCACTAAATTGTTCAAAAGCTGTTCTGATATTAGTTAAATGCGCTCGGGCAGCCTCAGGTGAAGTTGAGGAGGTGACAATTCTTAACACTGTATCGAAACCGGCTCGGACAATTTTGCCTTCAACAGCCTCCAGCTGTTTGGCATCAGGTGGAGGTTTAGGGTTTGTCTCATTTCCCGGTTCTTTTTCCTTCTTCAGCCAGTTTTGGCCCGATGATTTCCACTTATCATCCGCAGGAGAAATCATCATTTGAATGGCTGCCCCTTCCCCGAGCTGCATTTTGGCCAAGGCTGAAGTGAGGGCAGACAGAGGATCTGTTGGTAGGTCGCGGTAGGTTTTTAGAGGAAAATAATTGGAATTTTTCAGCTTTAAAGATACATAAGCTGTATGGCCATTTTCAGAAAAGATGTTATACTCAGGTATCTCTTTAATCTCTGCATCAGGATAAGCTCCGTGAATTTGTTTTTCCACAAGATCCTGATGATCTTTATGGCAAGAGACAAAAAATCTGATGGATTCATGCGAAGCCACTATCTCAAAAGACAGATGAGGCTGAAGATTGAAGCCGGATAGAAAACCACCGGATTTTCTCAAAGAAGCAAGTGTGGCAAAAAGCTGTTCTTGAGCATCAATTTTAATCTCATTGCCTCTGGGGACTTTAATCTGCAATAAAATAAACTGCAAGGAAGCTTTTTCTCTTTGACGATATTTGATGAAACCAGTCAGATATCTTAAAAACAGAAATCCTAAAACCAAAAAGACAAACAGGGCTAAAGTACCTGCGAAAATTATCGGTATTAAATTAATCAGATTAGGTGTTTGAGCAGTTGGCGTATATTCCATAATATTACTTTTTAATCTGCTGCTTTTTGCTCTCAAGTTCGGCCTTGATAGCTAAAGGTCCGCTTGATTTAATATCGCTGATGTAGTGGGTACCTGATGTTAATTCCCCTTTGGTTTGTTCAGCCAATCTAGATAAATCATGTCTGGCTTCTTCACTCAGGATCTTGATCTTCTCTATCATAGATTTTTGCTGAGGATCAACTGATTGGGGGGTTAGTGAAAATCCGGCTTTATTTAGTTGCTCACTGGTTTTTTGATGCAAATCATCTGTGATCTTTTGATCGTGATCATCTATAAAATGTACTAGATTGCGGGAAGTCAGACTTCCTTTGGCAGTATCGTCCATGTGCTTAGTATAGCACCCCTTATCCTTGGAGTATAATACTCATCACCATGACTCTTCAGATTAGAAAAATAAGAATGGCAGAAAATAGTATTGCCAGTTTCATATTTGAAAAGCCGGCGGGGTTTAGTTTTTATCCCGGGCAATATTTGGATGTTGAGCTTCCCGTGGATGATCCTAACGGAAAAACCAGGGCATTTACTATCTCTGCCTCTCCTACAGAGGATTTCTTAATGCTTTCCACAAAAAATGGCATAACTCCTTTTAAGAAACATCTAGTAGCATTAAAGGTTGGGGATAAAATTAAAACTTCTCACCCTGCCGGGACTTTTACTTTGGATGAAAAATCCCCGGCTGCGATGATTGCCGGCGGGATTGGCATTACTCCCTTTAGATCCATGATAAAGTATGCTTTTGATCAAAAGCTCAAAGCCTCCATTACTTTAATTTATCTAAATTCAGATGCTAATTTTCCTTTTAAAAAAGAGCTAGACTCATGGAAACAAAGCCTGCCAAATCTTCATATTATTTATCATAATTCTAGCTTATCTGGTCACCTGACCAAACTACCAACTACTATCTACCAACTACCTATCTACTACCTGGCTGGGCCTCCCAAAATGGTAGACAGCTTTGAAAGGATACTACTTGGAATTGGAGTAGATGAGCTAAATATCAGATATGACAGGTTTGACGGTTATAAATAGAATGTAAAATTGACAATGTAAAATGTACAATTAAAAAACGTCAATAACTTTACCGAGCAAATTCTTTCTATCGATCCAACCAAATTTTCTGCTATCTGTACTCATCTTTTTATTGTCACCTTCGACAAATATCCTACGATCGGAGGATATTTGTCTAACTCTTTTAACCATCTCTTTCCCATTAACTTTTATAGCTACCAAATCCCCCACTTTTGGATTTATAAACCAGCACCAAACCAAAACATCCCGGCCAGGCTTTAGCGTGGGGAGCATGCTGTTACCATAAACTGTGAATCTTTGCAGAGGAAATTTAATTGTCATTGCGAGGAGCGAAGCGACGTGGCAATCTTGATTAATAAAGATTCCCACGCCCCTGCGGGGCTCGGAATGACGACTATTTCTTGGTTTGAGCAAATATATCAGCTATTTTATCCACAGCTTTTTCTAACTCTTGAGCTTTATCCTCATCTACTGCTCTTTTATTATCACTACATAATTTTGTGGTTTTCCAAACCAGATCATGAAGCTCTGGAAATGTTTGCAAATGTTCCGCTTTAAAATAATCTGTCCATAATATGAGGATTTCTTTCTTACAAAGTTCAGCATGATCTTCTTTCACTCTGGTTAGTCTGGATATTTGAGAGATGATCCTTTTTCTCTCATCAAAGGGCGGTTCATCGCTGCTTGGTTCAAGCTCATTTATTAAATTCACCATCTTTAAAACTGTTTGAGCTGCCAACTGGGCACTCTTTGGATCATAAATCCCGCAAGGAATATCACAATGAGCAAAAACTGGTTTTGTAGGAAGAAGCTTAATTAAAAAGTTTATCAACCTCATACACAATATAATACCACTTATTTTAAATTTTCCAAATATTCTTCTGCGTCAAAGGCGGCTTTGCAGCCGGCTCCGGCTGCGGTGACAGCCTGTCTGTAATGATAATCCGACACATCTCCTGCCACAAATACTCCATCTACTTCAGTGTGCGTCTCATTTTTCACTACCACATAACCTTTTTTATCTAAAGGCAGTTGCCCTTTTAAAAAGTCAGTATTAGGTTTATGACCAATGGCAATAAAGGCTCCATCCACCTCCAGAGTACTAATCTGCCCATTTTGGGTATTTTTTAGCTTCACTCCCGACACTTTATCCTGTCCTAATATTTCTTCTATAATGGTATTCCAGATAAACTTTACATTTGGTTTTGATTTGACTAACTCCACCAGGGCCGACTGGGCCCTGAGAGTATCTCTCCTGTGAACTAGAGTGACGCTCTTGCAAAGCTTCGATAGATATTGAGCCTCCCGCATGGCGGTATCCCCTCCCCCTACCACTACCACATTTTTATCTTTAAAGAAAAACCCGTCACAAATCGCGCAAGAAGAAACACCTTTACCAATAAATCTCTTCTCAGACTCCAAGCCAAGCCACATGGCTGAAGCACCGGTAGCAATGATCAGACTGTCGGATTTCAGAGTTCGGCTTTCAGACTTGATCGTAAAAGGTCTTGATTTTAAATCTACAGATAAAACATCTTCATTAATAAACTTGGTATTAAACCTTTCAGCCTGCTTACGCATTTTATCCATCAAATCCGGGCCTTGGACCCCCTCAGGAAAACCTGGGAAATCATCCACATCTGTGGTTAACATTAATTGCCCGCCTGCTTCCCTGCCGGATATTACCACGGGATTTAGACTACCTCTGGCAGCATAAATTGCTGCTGTTAAACCAGCCGGACCCGAACCGATGATGATCAGTTTTTCAATTTGGGATTTTTCCATTTTTTTACTATCTACCTGGCTACACCTGATCCTGTTGCTGCTTTGGGGCTAGCTTTCGGGCTAGCTTTGGGGCTGGGACTTGGACTCTTTTGCTTGACAGAACCTGTTGCCTCCTCACTTGCCGGAGTGGCTGAAGGGGAAGCTGTTTCCTCTATTGTTGGTGTAGGCGCAATCGTCTCTTCTACCTCAGTTTGCGGTGAAACTGGAGGAGTGTATCTACTTCTCAGCCAAACTAGATAACCGGCAATTGCCACCAAGACCAAAATTATAACCACAATTGTGACATTTCTATTCAATGATACTCACCTCACCTTCCGGGCAAGCTGAACCATTTTAGCTTAATCTCTTTGGTAAAATCAATACTGAGGCAAAAAGCCCCATCCCAAATCCCAAAAGTAATCCGCCTAACACATCAGACAACCAATGTTCTCCCAAATATATTCTTGTTAAAGCCAGTGTCAAGGCCAGAAAGATTAGCAAGGTGATTTCCACAAATTTTAAAAAATAGCTTTGTTTTGAGAAAAGCACCAAAATGAAAATTATAGTGATGATAAATATTGTTCTGGTCATATGACCAGAAGGGTAAGAAAAATTAGTATGTACATAAAACTGGGGTAAGCTTGAGGGTAAAATAGTTCTGTAGAAAAAAACAGATGGGCTGGGATGAAAAAGGACCAGTTTGCCAAAAACTTCTGCAATCGTAGCTGGAATAATTATCAACCAACCCAAAAACGCCCAAAATCTTTTTCGTAAAAGCATTAGAGCAGACATTAAGACACAGAAAGTTAAAGTAACCTCCCAATCTCCTAAAAGAGTCGCGTATGAAAAGAGCTGATCAAATTTTCTGGGAATATGATCCTGGATCTTGACCATGGTATCAAAATCCAAACTTTGCCATCTTTCTTTGGCAACAGTATAGGAAAGGTAGGTAAATGCTAAAATAGTGAGTATGGATAAAAACAGTAGCAGCTTTCTCATAAAAGATTATTGTACCCTAAATCCGACAAAGGATTAATCTTTACTTCCGGTGGTTTAAAATTCTGCTGGTGGAGTAATCTCCGATCAATTTGGTGACGAAGATAAGTTTGGCCTTGGCAGCTTTGGCAGACCTTTGGTAGTGGTGTAGATTTTTATCTCCGGATGTGGTGGCAATTATGTCTGGTTTGATTCTGTTGACCACCTCGTCATATGCTTTGTCACTTTCCAGATATGGCAACATCACCACCTCATCTACAAACCTGACAGCTTTTAATACCCGTGCACGGTCTTTTTGACTATGGATAGGCCTGCCCGCTCCTTTGAGCAGTCTGACTTTCTGATCAGATTCTAGCAGAACAACCAAATAGTCGCCTATCTTTTTGGCTTTTTCCAAAAAAATGATATGGCCGGGATGCAAAACATCAAAACAACCTCCCGCCAAAACCACCTTTTTATCAGAGGAAGTTTTCGGCATATTCTTTTAACGGACCTAAGTAATTGGTTTTCCAGCCATCCTCAAATTCTAATGTTTCGCCATCCGGTACATCCTCATGTAAAAGTTCTACGGTAGTCTTATTGCCTTTTCCGGAAAGAGTCAGCGTCACTTTAGAAGGTTGATTCCATTCTCCCGCTGTCCACTCCTGTACCAACTTACTTTGAGGCACCACCTCGATATTTTTCCCGTAAATATCTCCGCCCCACAGTTCAAACTCAAACCCGGCCTGATCTCCCATCTTGGCAGGTCCCCCTCCCCAATCTTCAATAAGGCTGGGATCCACCAAAGCCTGCCAGACTTTTGCCAAAGGGGCATTGATGATATATTTTTGCTGTATACTCTTCATTTATTGAGGGATATTAAATCACAATCAGCGGAGATTGTAAAATGAGTTCATCCCGAAATACCCAAAGCCTGATTAATCTTATCTTTATCAAAACCCAAAATTTTGGCAATTGTACCATCATCTTTGGTAATTTCCGTAAAAGGCACCCCCATCTGGTTTGACTGCTCAATCAGTCTCTTTGCTTCCTCGGGATTTTGATCCACAAAAATATTTTCATATTTGATGCCCTTGGAATCCAAGTACTCTTTTTCTAACTTGCAAAATGGACAAGTGGTCGTAGTATAAATTTTAATCTGCATCATCAACACCTCCTTTAACAGCTTAGTTCACCTTCCCCGCAAGGCGAAGGTAGCTCTCTCGTTTGAGGTATACCAGGCTCTTTACCGCTTACCACATACTCTTCAGGTTTTGTAATCTCCCATTCGTGCTCATGATTCCAAAGAGTCCAAAAGTGTCTCCATTCATTCCAACCAATCCCCAAATGTTTGACAAAAATGCCCTTCTCTGCCAGCATTAAACCCACTTTTCTTCCTGTCATACAAGGCACGCTATAGCAATACACAATCACCTCTTGATCTTTTGCTAACTGTGTAAACTGGTTAACGATCCTGTCAACTTCTTCATAAGCTGAGGTATCCGGGTCTTTATAAGCAGGAATGTTGACAGCTCCGATAATATGCTCTTTTTCATATTCCTGCGGGCTTCTTAAGTCAACCAGAATATAATTTTTATCTCCCTTATCCATCTTTCTGCGCAGACTGTGAGGGCTGGCATAGACCGCATTTTCCGTGGCATAAAAATCATAAATCAGCTCGTTTGAAGTTTTTTTAACGTCTTTTTGAGTAGATAAAATAGCGTATGCAGTCACTGCACCAATGATTGCCCCAACCACTGCTGACAAAAGTAGTGTATTTAAGATTTGTTTACTTATTAGTTTTTTCAATTTCATTTTGTATTATACTCTTAAATTCCTCAAAACTTCTGGGATTTGGCAGTTTTTGGTTATTTAAGAAAAAGGTAGGGGTGGCATTGACTTTAAACTGAAGACCGCTTTGGTAGTCACGCTTGACTTTGTCCTTAACCTGCGGCGAATCCAGATCGCTTTTGAATTTTTCGATGTCCAGATTAAGAGATTGGGCATATTCGATAAAAGTTTCTTTGGCGGCAGATTGATTGGACCAGTCTGTTTGATTTTCAAACAGCAAATCGTGCATTTCCCAAAATTTACCCTGTCTACCGGCTGCTTCGGCAGCTTGCGCTGCTGGTTCAGCGTTTTTATGGTTCGGTAATGGAAAATGGCGATAAACAAATAAAATTTTATCGCCGAATTCCTGATTTAATTGTTTGAGAAGTGGATAGTAGGCGCCACAGGCAGGACACTGAAAGTCACTATACTCAACTAAGCTAACTTTTGCCTCTTTATTGCCCTTGAGCCAGTCGTCTGCCAATATCTTAAGAGGTTCTTTAAAAGTTGTGGGAGTTGGATTTTGAGAAGAGTTCGGTGAAAGAAAGAAAACAGCGACCCCCAGCAAAACAAGACAGACTAAAATTATGCCAAAAATAAATTTCCGCTCCATAAACTAATTCCCCAATGAGATATTTTTCTAGTCAGTTTTACCGCTTATGAGGGCATCGATGATATCGTGAGGTAAGGCAGCAGCATTAAGTAAGGCCTTTCTCACCAATCCGCCAGCCTCGCCACCGA
>MFDM01000009.1 GCA_001776905.1 Candidatus Daviesbacteria bacterium RIFCSPLOWO2_01_FULL_39_12
CACATTGGCTTAGGTATGAAGCCACCTTTAGAAAGAAGTTAGTGTCGGATATTTACGGGAACATACCGCCCTACTGCTAACCTACCTTATTGGGGTCAACCAGGGAAAAGGAAATAGTTCCATCTTCTGTCACTTTACCCACCGAATAGCTCCAATCCTAACGGCCTTGAAGGGTAAAGCTGGTACCTGCGCGCAAGACCAACGTACTCTGTGCGGCCCGTTGGATAATTACCTCTTATAACTTTCACAACAGAGGTTGCCATGTCCATCACTGTCGGGAAATAACCTAGTTCACTAAAGCTTAACATTTGGCTAACAAACTCCTTATTTCCCAGTTTTAAAAGTCTTGTGACAAAAGTACCATCCAGCCCGTTCCCTACCACTATTGCCAGTCTGATGTCTCTTTCTGTAAACTCAGGTATTCTGGACCTTAATGCTTGCTCCCCCTCAAAGTGAGATTGGGCAGTATTGATGTAATCCCCCAGTAATTCTCTTTTAAATTCCTGTGACAAACCAAACCTATGGGCAGGATAACTGTTGAGATACACTATTTTTCCACCTACTGCTAAATTATCAATCAATTTGTCTACCAGCCTTAATTGGGCAAACACATTTATCTCTCTGGCTTCCTCTATTAAATCAGGTGTATTTTCATCAAGAAGGTTTGCCCCAAGAACACTCATCTTAACGCCGCCTTTAAAAGCACGGACCCGTCTGATAATTCCCTCCTGGTCTGATTCATGCTGGGGATTTCTATAAAGTCCCAGGATACTCCAGCCTGCCTGCCCCAAACCAAGTGCAACGTATTTTCCCACATCCCTTGAGGTACCTGTTACAACAGCCACTGGTCGCTCAGCCATATTTTTAAGCTACCCGTTCATAACTTCCTTGAAATCTTCTGAAAATTAAGACTGAATTAATTCCTCCAAAACCAAATGAATTTGACATAGCAATCTTAATTTCTCTCCTTTGCGCCACATTTGGAACTAAATTCAAACCCTCCTTAATTGGATCATGGAGATTTATCGTAGGATGTATAATACCGTCCATTATAGATCGGATACAAACAACTGCCTCAAGTCCTCCGCTTCCACCTAGTAAATGGCCGCTCATTGATTTTGTAGAACTTATAGCAATACCTTTAAGAGGTTCGCCAAAAACTTCCATTAAAGCATCTAACTCAACTGGGTCTCCGGTAGGGGTGGAAGTGCCGTGAGCATTTATATAATCTACTTCCCAAGGTTGAATTCTTGCCTCCTCTAAGGCCAGTCTCATTGCTCTTCTTGCTCCTTCACCACTTGGTTCAGTATCATGAAAAGCATCTGATGTTTCACCATATCCAACTACCTCTGCCAAAATATGTCCTCCAGCCCCCCTCCCTAAAGCATGTTCCAGGGTTTCAAATATCAGTATTCCTGAACCTTCCCCCATTACAAATCCATTAGCATCCTTATTGAAAGGCCTGCTGGCAGAAACAGGGTTATCATTATCCATTGAAAGAGCCCTCATGGCATTAAATCCTCCTATTGCAATTCTGTGGATTGCCTCTTCAACACCCCCTGTTGATATTACATCCTCTCTACCCAGCTTTAACCGATCAAAAGCCCCACCTTGTGCAATATTAGCAGATGCGCATGCTGCTACAATAGCTGCAACTCCCCCTTGATAACCTAATATCATACTGGGAACTGTTACCACTCTTTCTGATAAGAGTTGTAGTATTGCAACTGGTGAAATCCTCCTGTCCCCTTTATCCCTGATAACATCTTCAATCTCAGCAATAACAGATCCTCCTCCAATACCAGTACCAATCCTTGCGCCCACTCTTTCTGGATTCACGTTTTTAAGGCGGTAGTTAAGTCCATCAGGCTTATTTTCTACATCCAAAAGTCCAGCATCTGCGAATGCCTCTATCATCCCTACGGTAGAATAAACAACTGACATATGAATTCTTCTTAGTTGCTTGGCAGAAATATATTTACCAGGTTCTAAACCTTGTACTAATCCCGCAATGTCAACTGTGCTGTTAACCGGTCCATCCCAATCTCTACCTGTTTCCAAACTTATTCTTCTAATACCTGATTTTCCTTCTATTAAACTCTGCCAGGTATCCTGAACGTTGTTACCAAGAGGAGAAACTGCACCCAAACCTGTAACAACTACCCTGTGTAATCCATTAATTCTAGTTTCTATACCTTCTACCATTTAATTTTCCTCTCTGTATTCAAAAAATCTTATCATGTCCTTATTAAAATATAGACTAGAGATCATTACAGTAGTTATTATATATTAATAATGTATAAGCCTATATAACATACAGTAATGTTGATTACAAGAAACTTGTGTTTATGATTACATTCTACATGATGGTAAAATAATAAGCCCATGTTCAAAATTTTTCTATTTATTTCACTTTTAATTTTTAACTTTACACTTTTTACTTCAACTGCAAAAGCAGTTGTTGATTCTTTATCTGTCCCCAATAATAAGTTCGGTATCCATATAATCTCTGCCACTCCGGATGAATCATCTCCGGCTGCCGAACTTGTTAATACCAACGGCGATTGGGGCCATATTACTTTTCTAATAGAAAGTAAAGATAGAAATGAAAATAAATGGCAGGAGTTTTTTAATGATTTAAGACGACGCCATCTGATTCCGATTGTCAGACTGGCCACCAAACCCTTAAACGAACACTGGGAAAGACCGTATGAAGGTGAAGAGCAAGCCTGGGCAGACTTTTTGGATTCCCTAAATTGGCCCACTAAAAACCGCTATGTGATTATTTACAATGAGCCTAATCATGCTACAGAGTGGGGTGGAGTGGTCGATGCCAAATCCTATGCACAAATTTTGGATAAGATGATTACCGCCTTAAAGATAAGGAGTGAGGATTTTTTTGTCATGAATGCCGGCTTTGATGCATCAGCACCCCATAAACCTCCAAAGTATTTTGATGAAGTAGCCTTTTTAAAAGAAATGGACAAAACAGTCCCCGGCATCTTTGAAAAATTAGATGGCTGGGTGTCTCATTCTTATCCCAATCCTGAATTTTCCGGCTCCCCGGATGCTTTGGGACGGGGTACTGTCCGAGGGTGGTTTTGGGAACTGCAGCAATTGCGGAATATGGGGGTAGTTAAAAATCTGCCGGTCTTTATTACTGAAACCGGCTGGAAACATGCTGAAGGGCTTACATATAATCCTAACCTCCCCACATCAGATATTCTGTCTAAATACTATGAAAATGCATATGAGAATGCCTGGAACTCTTCCAGGATTGTGGCTGTTACCCCGTTTTTGCTGGACTATCAGGAAGTTCCTTTTGACCACTTTTCTTTTAAAAAAATTGATTCTTTGGAGTATTATCCTTTTTATGAAGCTGTTAAAAACTTACCTAAAACCGTTGGAAGACCTATCCAGGTAACAACAACAGAGTTAATAAAAGGTGAGGTTTATTCCTCTATTGTGGCAGGACAAACTTATTCCATATCTTTAACTTTTAAAAATACCGGCCAGTCAATTTGGGATGGCCAAGTTAAACTTAAAACCATTGAGGGTGGAAAAGAACTGGGAATTAAGGAGGTGGCAGTGGATAGACAGGTAGAACCTGATCAGGAGTATACTTTTCAGATTAGCCTCACGGCTCCTCAAAAAGGATTGTTTAAGGTCAATCTGCAGCTTTTTTCAGAAAACAAGCCATTTGATTCCCCGCCCATCCAATTTACAACTGAAGTAAAAGAGCCGGTAATTTTAAGGGTTTTAAGCAAGCTTAAATGGAAGGATTCGCCTGCCGGTGACTATATATTAAAAGTAAGTGGTGCAACAGGGGAATCATCCCGCAAGGTCATCTTGGATAGCAGCGGAAAATCACAGGAGCTGGAAGCAAGATATCTTCTTCCTGACTATTCATTTGAATTTAGCCTGGAAAGACCATTTTATCACCCGAAAACCATCCGCCGGGAAGTTAAAGCAGGAGTAAATGCTTTGGATTTCGGAATCCTCCAGCCTGCCCTATTTCAGGCAATTCTAAACCCCAAAGAACTTTGGAAACTCCTCCCATTCTCAAATTAATTTTGCTATATTTTGATCCACTTTGTCGGCATTTATCCCTTGAACACACTTAGTCTCTATCAAGGATTCTCTTCACCAGCTTATGTGTATTGCCATGTTTGAGTAGTCCTAAATATGAAGCTAAAGTTTCCTGACTTTGACTCTCTTTTAATCTTTTAAACATTCTCCTTTTGGTGGCAGTTCTTAAAACCCTATGATGACAAAAATGGACCCAACCTAAGAAATCGATACCTTGTGATAATGCCTTAATAAACACCTTATCAGGGTGAAGTGAAAGTTTTAATTTTTGCTCTAAAAACTCTGACATTTTAGGAAGAAGTTCCTCTAGATATGATTTATCTGAACTTAAAATCACAAAATCATCACAGTAGCGGATATAATTTTTAACTTTTAGATTTCTTTTGACAAACTGATCAAATTCGTTCATATAGACATTTATAAATAACTGGCTCGTAACATTCCCCAAAGGCAGCCCTTTTGGAAAACTGTCTATAATGTTTCCCAAAAGCCATAAAACATCCTCATCTTCAATATATTTCCACAAAATATCATTTAAAACTTGGTGGTCAATATTGGCAAAGAATTTTCTTATATCCCCCTTTAATACCCAACAGGCTTTGGTGTTATTAGCAGACACAATCCTAGATAGTTTTCTGAATCTATTTATTGCTTTATGTGTTCCTTTATTAACTTGGCATGAGTAGGAATCAAAGATAAATTTTTTCTCAAAGTAAGGATAAAGAATCCTAAAGATGGCATGGTGCAAAACTCTATCTCTAACACTTGCCTTATGAATGTCTCTTGGTTTTGGGTCATTTATCTTAAAAGCGTGATAGAAGCCATGTCTATATGTTTTTAAAGCTAAATCATTATGAAGGCCAATAATATTATCTATAATTTTAATTGAAAACCTGACTACATCTTTCCGCTTCCTTTTACCTTTTAAAAATTCCTGCCAGGAGATAAGTAAATTTTCCAAAGAGATGATACTATTGAAAGTATCATGAAACGGGATTCTACTCTCTCTCTCTCTCTCTCTCTCTCTCGGTAACGCCTCGATCCTGAACAAAATCAAAGAGGGATATTTGCTTTGGATGGGTATTGTTCCTCATATTCCTAAAACTGCACGCTATACATTAGGTGCCAGGATTGAAAATAAATTCCTTGATCTTCTGGAACTAGCATACACATCATATTTTAGCGAAAAAGAGAAAAAGGCGGAAAAATTATCTGAATGTATTTTTACAACAGATATCCTTAAATTTCTTATTTCTACCTCTTGGGAAGGTAAATTTATTTCTAATAAACAGTATGAAGATATTGCTATTAAATTAGACGAGATTGGTAAGATGCTATGGGGATGGAAGAAAAGTCTGGACAATCCACAAAAAACCCCGCTTAATAAGGCGGGGAAAAGATAGTACTTTCGGAGAGCGAAGACAAACTCATTGTCGGGATTCCACTTGTTGTCAGGCTTCGCCCAGTTGTTGTTCAACCAAAGCCCATCCTCATTGCGTTCCAGGTTGAACACGTTCGGATTGCCATTGCGATCAGCTTGTACAGTGTGCCATCTGTTTTCACTGCCTGTGTAATTTATCCATTTTAAAAGACATCAGGCTGTATTTTATTCGAAGATTAAATCTTACAAGTACACCGCACCAAGTATTTCTTTTTTTATAGACTCGTGCATTTTACTCCGTAAAAAGCCTTAACCATTTACGATCTCAATCTGCATCTGCCAAAAAGGTTTTGAAAAACCATAGCCTTTCAATACAACCAATCTGAAACCAGTATAGCATTTAGTGATGAATTTGAAAATTTCTAGCGACCGCTCCGCGGGTAAAGCTCAAAGGATCAAGCAGCCAAAGTATCAACGTTTGAAAATTCTGTCAAAGAGTCCAGGAGTCTTAAGTGTTTGAGTTTCAGTTTCCTTGCGGAGAGCGAAGACAAACTCATGGCCAGGACTCCAAGCGACGTCGTCAGGCCGCGCCCAGCCGTCGCTCAACCACAGCCCATCCCCATCGCGCGCCAGGTAGAACACGCCCGGATAGCCAACGCGATCAGCTATTTGTTTCATGCCTATAAAATACCATTCACCTAAGGGCTGGTTTGTATCTTTCAGTCTAAGATGAGGACCCACCTCTGCAGGACAGAGATCCAATCCTAGTTCGCCAGCTTTTGCATAGACTTCATCAGTTGTAGGAGTTCCTTTTAACCCTAGGTCTTGTACTGTTAATCTAACTAAATCAATGTCATCCTTTTGTGGAAGAGTGGTGAAATCAGGGCTATCTATCATTTGCTGGGCATACTCATAAATATTTATTCCCTGCTGCTTCATTTCTGCTACCAACTGCTGTTTTGATTTTCCACCAATTTCTAACTTTTGCATCCTTATCTTTCCTTCAGGGAAAGAGGTATAGACATGTTCTATGCCAGCTTGTTGCAATCTATTGAAAATACCCTTCTCTAAGGGTCCTATATAGGCTTTAGTGTGTGGTTTTATCTCGCTGGCTTTGTGGGCTATCTGATCAGGAGTGCATTCAAACATAATTGGTAAATCATCATAAGGTTGTCTGCCAAATCGCAACTGGCTAATACGCGGGTCCTTACCATAACCAAATCCATCAATCGGGGTATTAACTTCATACAGAAAAAGTAACTCATCCCTATCAAGCATAAGAGCTTTTTGAACTTTATTCCCAATGGCAGTAAGCAGTTCCATATCATGAACTCTTTTTTTATATCTTTCTCCCTCTGCTCCGAACTCTGTTAGTTTCTCCTCAACAATATGAACGGCCCCACTATCAAGATTTTGTTCAGGGGCAATTCCTCTAACTTCTGCAATTTTTCCTCCCTCCATCCTGATTGCTGCTCTTGGGACAGTAGGCTTACCAGCTTTATCCATGGAGTAGTAAACATAAAAGTCTCCACCTTGAAGCTGGGTTTGAGCAGTAGATTCTCCAGCAGTACACCAGCCAGTGCCATGGCCTTGCAAGGACTGTACCAGAGGCATATGATCAGAATCTTGGTTGTATTTTACCCAAGCTCCATTAGTGGCAGAAAGTTCTTCTTCCGATGCAGGAGTTACTTTTTCAATTGCCCAGGCATATAACTTGGCAAAGTTTTCAGTTTTTAAAATGTTATCAAATTCCGGATCAGAGGATTTCTGTCCCTGGTATTTTTTCTCAACTGCATCCAGGACATAAGCCAAAGCTTCTCTGTTTAAGTCAGGAAATGGTTTAGTAGTACCTTTAGACCTTTGAGGATACGTCTTTCTGTCCTTATCATATTCAGCCATATCCACTACACTTCTAAGCGTCCAGTATTTAAGACCATCTGAATACGGTGCATCAGAGGAAGAAAGATAATCCATCCATTTATCAAGGCTTGATGTCTGATCTGCTATGATTACTTCTGTTAACTGTTTTCTGGTTTGCTGGTCAATTTGAATATCTCCATGACCCTGTTCTCTGGCCAGTCTTCTCTGATTTTCAAAATAATCTTCAGGAATTTCATTTGGTTTAATGACATATTTTCTATGAAATCTCCCTTTTATTAAATCCAGAGCATGTTCTGATCTTTCTGGAGTATCCTGGTCTATAATTTCATGAAAGCGGTTTAGATAGTTTTGGATACGGTCCAGCGGATTTTGTGCTACGCGCTCACCTGTACGTTGCTCCCTGCGCAAAGCCGCAGTTTTCGCCTCCGGGCTGTCATGGAGGTTATATTTATTCTTAAGTAATTGATTAGAAGCTTCTGATCCTTCCATATATTCTATTGATCTGCCCACATAAATAAATTATATCAGTTTATCCTTAGAAAGGTAAAATATCTGAAGATTTAACTTTTAATGCGGTAGCCAAACCCTTCAGGATCTCAAAAGATGGATTTTCTTCTCCTCTTTCTATCCTGGCATAGTAGTTTATTGTAATATTTGCTTTTGTTGCTACATCTGCTTGGGTCATTTTTTTGTTTTCTCTAATTTGTTTTAAGTTTTGGCCCATTAATTTTTTGTCTTTGCTGATAGTTGTTGTCATTTTGTTAGTATAGCATGAGATTTTGTTTATCGTTTTTCTTTTCTGTTTCCTTATTTCTTCAGAATACAGCCCCTCATATTATATATAAGATAAAGAGTCTGCGTTTTTAGACAAATTAGCTTTAAAATAGCCTCAAATGAGTGTCTACGCGTAGACACTATTAGTACCTACACGTAGGTACTTTTTTAGGCCTTTTATAACTATCACTATATTGATATTGGGTATTGACAACTATCATTAAATTGATATAAACTATCAATATAGTTATATAAGGATATGGGTAAGAGTTTTACTTTAGGAGAATTTTTAAAGACATATAGTAGTGACTACGATTGTCTAAAAGAGATAGTTAATATTAAGTATCCTGATGGCATTTTCTGTAAAAAATGTAAAGTTATTATCCACCATTGCTTACTAAAGACTAGGCCTGTTTTAAGTTGTAGTAAATGTTATTCTCAAACTTACCCATTAAAAGGAACTATCTTTGCTCACTCTACAACTCCACTTAAATTTTGGTTCTATACATTCTTTGTGATGATTCATTCTAAGGGAGGGATTTCTGCTAAGGGATTACAGAGACAGCTGGGAGTTACATATAAGACTAGCTTTAGAATGTTACACAAAATTAGAAGCTTAATGGCTGATAATTCAGGCGATTTATTTAAAGGTGTAGTTGAGGTGGATGAAACTTGGGTTGGAGGCAAGAGCTGGTTAAGAGGTAAAAAATGGTGGTCTGACTGGAAGGAGATACCAAAAACAACTGTCATGGGATTTGTAGAAAGAGGAGGTAGAGTTAGAACAACAATTATTGATGATACCAGTAGGTGGACTCTAACCAAACATATTAAGGCCAATATTGACCCAAAAGCTACAGTAATGAGTGATCAACATCATGGGTACCAAAAATTGGATCAGGATGGGTATGAGCATCATAGTGTTAACCATTCTGTCCATTATGTAGATAAATATGACAAAACAATTCATACCCAAACTATAGAAGGATTCTGGTCTCAGTTAAAAAGAGGAATAGTTGGAACTTATAGGCATGTCAGTCCTAAATATCTACAAAATTACTGTGATGAATTTGGATTTAGATATGGAAATAGAAAGTCTGAAGACCAATTTATGATTCTGTTAGGAAAAATCTGATTATTTACCTTTAGATTTGACAGCCTTCTTTAAAAGATTAATAAAATCCTCGCTTTTGATTTTATCCGACTTTTTGACTGTCTTTTTAGCCTTCTTCATTAGATAAAGGATAACTGAAATTCGGAATTTTAACAACCTACCTTTTAAGTGTGTTGATGGGATATGATCCACTTTGTCCCAGTTGACAGAGGTATAATTAATAATATATAGTCTTAGAACCTGTTAAAAACTGATATCGCAAGATTGAAAGTTTAGTTGGCCCTTAAAAAGCTAACAGTAACAGGTTCTCGATTAAACCTACCGCAAGGTAGGTTTTTTCGTGCTTCAAACTCTGATATACTTTTTAAATGAATAAGCGTTTACAAGAACTGGTATATTAATTAACGATTGCCAGATAAGATAATATAAAAACAGTAACAACCAAAAAGTAGCATAAAATACTTTTTCTGGCAACCATTGTTTGGACTTGACTAAAAGAACATGCAGGAGAAAACTCTCTGCTTCGAAAAAGACAGTCTGCCAAACAGTTGAAACCAGGTACACTTGTTAGCTTGATGCAAGAATCTTTGCTGATGTGGCAACCAGTAGGTGTAGGTTAAAAACTGTTTGGTCATCCCCAAACTTTGGGTAATAACTCAAATAAAGATTGGAGGTGATTAACAATGGATAATAAAACAATCAAATATTATCTTGGAATAG
>MFDM01000010.1:0-16200 GCA_001776905.1 Candidatus Daviesbacteria bacterium RIFCSPLOWO2_01_FULL_39_12
CATAGGCCGAAGTGGCTCAGTGGTAGAGCAAGGCTTTCGTAAAGCCTGGGTCGTGGGTTCGATTCCCACCTTCGGCTCACTTGTTAAGTTCCATCAGAGCTTGTCTAGCTACCAGATTTTGCGGGTCTTGAGCTAAAACCTGGGTGAATACTTCTTTAGCCTTAACCTTATCTCCCAAAGTCATATAAATGATACCCAAGTTAGACCAAAGATTGATATTTTTGGAATTAATCTGAAGAGCCTTTTGAATATAATCCTGCGCCTGACCATATTTTTTCTGCTGGTAATAGATGGCTGCAATATTTTGTAGAGATTGCCAAAGTATGGGATTTAGCGAGGCTGCTTTCTGGTAATTTTCCAAAGCCTGTTTGTCATCACCAAGCTCAAGATAGGTATTGGCCAGATTGTGGTAAGCATCTGCATAATTCGGTTTTAATTGGATAGCTTTTTGGAATTCCCCCAGCGCCTTTTGTTTGTCTCCCCATCTGCCGTAAACATCACCTAAATTATTGTGAGTATTAGGACTGGATGGTGATGTTTTGCCGGTGGCTATCCAAAGGTTATCCTCATTTTTCCAATCAATATTTCTGATTATAGTTCTAATTGTCAGGGCGGCGATAATGGCGATGAAGAGGACAACAAATACTGCCGACAATTTCTTTTTAGACTGGATCAATTTTTCCAAAAGATAAGCAAAGGAGGCAAAAATTCCCACACCAGGTAAATAGATGTAGCGTTCAGCCACAATCCAGTTTAACCTAAATGGTGTGAGAGTGGGAGACAGAGCAATAAAGAAAAAAGACAGCCAGAAAAATAAATATCTATTCTTAAAAAAGGCCAACCCCGCGCTCAAGAAAAATACCATTGTTAAAAATGATTTGACTGTGAAGCTAAATGCATTAAAAAATAACTCCGAATGATACAAGGTTAAGATTTTAGGCCAAAAAATCAGCTCAAAATATGATGATAAAGCCACCGGAATCAGAAAGAAAATGTTGTCTATTCCCTTCTCTTGATAATGGGCAGTTTGCAGGGTGGATTCTCTCTCGCCTAAGCTGGCAAGGTTTACAAAAATATAGGCGATCAAAATTATTACAAAACCAATAGATTTGGGCCAGTTTCGCCTTAAATTTCCAAAACTAAACTCATAAAATAGAAAAATCACAGCCAAACCAGCCGGCATCACCGGGTGAGACATAAAGCTTAACAGATAGCTTAGTAAAGATAGTAAATAGTATTTAATACTGTTTTGAGAAAGAATATAAAAGAAGAAGGAAAGCAGAAAAAAGAAGGTATATTGGGTATACATGCCGCCGGATATCCATACTACAGCTTCAGATATGGCAGGATGAACAGCAAAAAGAGCTGCAGTAAAGAGAGCAATTTTTTTGGAGCGGGAAATTTTTAGTAATATAAAATAAATTAAAATGGCGGATCCGATATGAAATAAAATGTTTGATAATCTGAAAAGAGGCGGGTTTAATCCTCCAATCTGAAAGGCCAGATAATAAATAATTAACCTTAAAAATCCAAAGGGGCGAGTCTGGATAGTAGAGAAATTGTCGATGTTGGGATTATCTCTGATTTCAGCAATATCATCAGACAAAAAAGCGTTATTTAAAGTCATCAGATAGGTCACCAAAATCAGGGTTACCAGAAGCAATAAATGAAGCCAGGTTTTAGTAAACCAACTTTTCGTTTGCATAGGTTCTATATTAATATAATAACCATGATCAAAATAATCAAGATATTAATTGGTGAGTCGAATTGATGTTTACCTTATGTTATCTGGGGATTTCGAGAACCATACCGGGGTAGATCAGGTCGGGATTTGGAATATTATTTGCCTCTGCTAATTTAGTATATGCCATGATGTCACCATTATAGGCTCTGGCTGCTATCGTTGACAGCCAGTCTCCCACTACAACTTCGTAGGTATCTCCGCTGATTGTTGGGCCCCAATCCTGACCACCTTTTGAAGTCTGAGGAGCCTGAGTGTTGCTCTCGAGCGCAGGGATGATTTCTTCAGTAGGAGTTGAGATGGGAGTTTCCGAGGGACTTTCGCTTGGTTGCCCCAATCCCACTTCCAGATCTTGGTCAGACAGCTTCGGAATGTTTAACTGCTGGCCAGTTTCTAAATTGTCAGGATTTGCCAAATTATTAGCTGCGGCAATCTCAGTATATTTATAGCCATCTTGATAATATTTTTCGGCAATGCTGAATAAAGTATCTCCCTCTTTGACTGTATATGTACCAGGTAAGTTTTCAGGAGAGACATCTCCCTGCTGAGTTTGTTGGGAAGGTCCAATAGACGGCTTACTTCTGTTGAAGTAATTAAACAGTAGAACGACAACCACTAAAATAATTAGGCCTCCCAGAATCATTGTCAGTCTGGATTGTTTGCTGTCTATCTCACTGCTTACTCTGTCAAAGTAAGATTCTTTTTCTTCTGTTTTGGGTTGTCTAGCCATTTTATTGAGGCAGTTTGCAATTTAGTGTGGCAGGAGCAGTAATATGTTTTTTATCCTATAAAGACATATTTGTCAAGAGGGCAAAATTTTAGGGCGGACCACGTTCATGTAAACTGAACGTGGCGGGACCGACGGGAATTGAACCCGCTACCTACTCCGTGACAGGGAGTCGTGCAAACCGTTACACTTCGATCCCAAACTTATGTTATTTTAGCAAATCAGGGATGTGTGTTCAATGTCGAGAAATGATATATTTAAAACAATGGAAATTTCCAATGCTAAATTAGCTAAAATACTACGAAATGTAGCTGCTGCTTATACTATCAAAGGTGCGGGAAATATCTTTCAAATAAGAGCTTATGAGAATGCCGCTGATTCAATTGAGCATTCCACCTCTGAAATCCAGGATTTATGGGAGGAGGAGAGATTAGATGAGGTACCTGTTTTAGGTAAGGGTATACAGGGATATTTAGACGAGTTGTTTGCCAAAGGGGAAGTAAAACATTTTCAAGAAGTAGAAAAAGGTATACCTGAAGTTGTATTCGATTTACTGGATATTTCAGGAATTGGACCTAAAACAGCTTCGGAAATCGGCAATTTAGGGGTAGATAGCATCGCGGATTTAAAAAAGCAGATTAAAAATGGACAGTTGGTAGAAAAAGGGTTTTCCTCAAAAATTGCCCAGAAGATCATGGATGGTTTAAGGGAGATAGAAAATAGAGGCAGCAGAAATCTGCTTCCTTACGCTTTTGTCCAGGCTGCTAAAATTGTTGAGTACCTTAAAAAAAATAAGGATGTAATAAATGCTCACCCTCTGGGTTCTCTACGGAGAATGGTGGCAACAGTGGGTGATTTGGATTTTTCTGCATGCTCAAATCATCCGTCAAAGGCGGTAGAGTATTTTTGCAAAATGCCGCAAGTGGCAAGAATTGTAGATCAGGGGGAGAATAAGGCCACAGTGGTCTTAAAAAGCGGCTTACAGCTGGATTTGTTGGTAGGGGAGCCTGATTCTTATGGAGCGCTTTTACAGCACTTCACGGGCTCGAAATCTCATAACATTAAGTTACGAACGCCTGCCAATGAGAAAGGGTTCTCTTTATCAGAATATGGGGTTAGGAAAATAAGTGATAAGGAAAAAGTAATAAGTGATAAGTTAATCAGAACAGAAACAGAGGAGGAGTTTTATAAATTGCTTGGTATGCAGACTCCCCCGCCGGAGATAAGGGAAGATACCGGGGAGATTGAGGCTGCTTTAGAGCATAAATTGCCTGATCTGGTTAATCTTTCAGACCTTAAAGGGGATTTACATCTACATTCAAATTATCCCATCAAAAGCCCTTCACACGGCCCGGGAGCAGATTCTATTGAGGATATAGTAAAGAAAGCTCGAAAATTTGGATATCAATTTGTGGGAATATCAGATCATCCACCTGGATTTACCACCACTTCCAAAGAGGAGATGATTGATTGGGTACAAAAGAGGACAAAATTTATCCAATCTCTAAAAAAGAGCACAAAAAGTATTCGAGTACTAAATGGTCTCGAAATAGATATACTTGGGGATGGAAATCTGAGTGTGCCGGATGAAGCTTTAGCAACCTTGAATTATTGTATAGCCGGGATTCATTCCGGCCACAGAGGTTCCAAAGAGGTAATTACCAAAAGATTAATGTCAGCCTTGGAAAATCCTCATGTGGATATAATTTCTCATCCCACTAACAGATTATTGAATGAAAGAGAATCGTCTGAGGCGGATTGGGAGCAGATTTTTAAATATGCCGCTAAAAATAACAAGCTTTTAGAGATAAATGCTTTCCCGAACAGATTAGACTTAAGGGATGATTTAGTCAGACAGGCGATTAAATTTGGGGTTAAATTTATTATCAACACAGATGCTCATGAAGTATCCCAGATGGATAATATGAGGTTTGGAGTTGCAGTTGCGAGAAGAGGTTGGGCGGAAGTAAAAGATGTAGCAAATAGTTGGGACTGGACAGAATTTTCTAAATGGTTTAATATTTAAGCAATGATAACTTATATAGTAATTGGTGTAGTTGTTGTTTTAATCTTCTGGTTACTAATGACCTACAATGGTTTGGTAACTTTGAGGAATAGAGTCAGGGAGGCATGGAGTCAGATTGATGTGCAGCTAAAAAGAAGGTCTTCTTTAATACCAAATTTAGTTGAAGCGGTTAAAGGTTATGTTAAGCATGAGAAAGGCGTTTTGGAAGAAGTGACAAAAGCCCGTACTTCTTTAATGAGCGCTAAAAATCCGCATGAGGCGGCTGAAGCGGATAATATGTTAACAGGAGCTTTAAAATCTCTTTTTGCTGTTGCGGAAAATTACCCAAATCTTAAGGCTTCGGAAAATTTTATTAAGCTTCAGGATGAGCTTTCGGATACAGAAACAAAAGTAGCTGCATCTAGACAATTTTATAATACTAATGTTTTAGATTTAAATAATAGTTTGGAAACAGTGCCTTCAGCCTGGATAGGCCAGATGTTTGGATTTAAGAAAGAAGAGTTCTTTAAAGCAACTGACGAAGAAAAAAAGGACGTGGAGGTGAAATTTTAATACAATGATGAAAGAGTTGGGAGCAAGAAAGCTTTTTTATTGTGGAGAAGACCCGGTCCTAGCCGCAATATGGAAAGCTTATGGACCTGGTAATTATCCACCAAATGGATATACTCACGGTTTACACCCTAATCCTTGGGAAGCAGTAGCCAGAGTTCTTCATCCTGAGGCTACCCCCGAAAGTGTAGCAGAAGGTTGGAAAAGATTACGTGCCCGTGCCATAGAGGCTAAAGCTCGAAATCCCTAAAGATTGCTACGCTTCGCTCGCAATGACAGTTAAGATTTGCTAAAATATATCTCATCATGGCAACTGTTAATACTGCTTGGGATCATGTTTCAGGAAATATCTTTAAAACATGGGTAATCATGTTTTTATTCAGCCTTTTTACAGTGGCCGTGGTTTATATCATAGCCAGAGGGTTTGGATATGGGGAAGTGGGTGGATTAGGAATAGTGGGGTTTGCTTTAATTATGGCCGGAATTATGAACTTTGTTTCCTACTTTTGGTCAGATAAAATTGTTTTGGGAGTTTCCGGCGCAAAACCAATAAAGAAAGAGGATAACCCCGAGGTCTACAGAATTGTGGAAAATCTATGTATTGCTGCAGGTCTACCACTTCCTAAAATTTATATTATTGATGATACAGCCACTAATGCTTTTGCCACAGGCAGGGATCCAAAACATGCTGCCATTGCTTTTACCAAAGGGATATTGCAAAAATTAAACAAACAAGAACTTGAGGGGGTGACAGCTCATGAGCTGTCTCATGTTGGAAACAGGGATACTCTGCTGATGGCAGTTGTGTCAGTTTTGGTAGGTACCATAGCGCTCCTGGCTGATTTCTTTTTAAGAAGTATGTTCTATGGTGGAAGAGATAGAGAGGGTAGAGGTAACCAACTGTTTGTGATTTTAGCCATAGTGGCAGCCATACTGGCCCCGATTGTGGCCACTTTAATCCAGCTGGCTGTTTCCAGAAGAAGAGAATTTTTAGCAGATGCATCAGGAGTACTTTTGACCCGTTATCCTCAGGGTTTAGCTTCTGCTTTACAAAAGATTTCAGGCGATAGAGAGCCTTTGGAAGTTGCCAACAGGGGAACAGCTCATTTGTATATTGTTAATCCCTTAAAAGGTCAGGATGCCAAACAATGGTTGGCTGGACTTTTTAATACCCATCCTCCAATTGAGATGCGCATCAAAGCCCTCCGCGAAATGGAAGGAAAAATTTAAGAGAAAATTAACAGTTTTGAATTTGGAGCAGATATTTCTTTAAAGACCAAATCCCCTACTGGATTTGCTCGTAATGGAATAGTTACTCTCCAACTAGGAGTCTGAGGTTTTCGTAGCCACCCGTCAACAAAAACACTTTGCTCCTTTTTCCCGATAAGGTATTGATAATTGATTCCTTCTACTAGACATAATTCACTTGGATTTTCAGCTACATATTTTCTAAAAAAGGTATCTTCGGGTAATAAAATAATAGCTTCCCTACTTCTACCTTCAAGACTTCCTCGCGTGCGTAAAAAAGTCCAGGCCCTTAAAAAATCTTGATTGGCAAGATGGGGAAAGGTATTTATACCTAAATCTATTTCCTCCTGCCCAGTTTCTTTAATCCGTACAGCCATATTTGTTTCTAAGAATAACTCATGAAGATGAATATCAACTCTAAATTCTGGAGGGATTGGGAATGTATACACCTTACCTCCACTAGTAATAGTGGTAGCAGTCAATACAGGATCAATTTCTGCGGTAACCGGTCGAATTAATATTTCTGGCATGGTAAAGTATTATACTATAGGATCGAGGTGAAGTAAAGTACTTGGTCTGTTGTAACTTTTAAAGTATAATCTAAGCATGAAATTAACTCGTGATCAGGTAAAACAAGTGGCAAAAGAGGAATTTCACTTAAATTTAAAGGGTCAAACAGCAGTTTTTATTGATGCTGCAAATCTTGAACTTTCTGCTAAAGATTTAGGGTTTAAGGTGGATTATAAAAACCTTTCCGAATGGTTAAACAATCAGGTAAAAATAGTCTTTCTGGGTTTCTATACAGCCAGATTTGATACAAAAGAACACGATGGATTTCTAACGCTTCTTAAAAGAACTGGTTATAAACTTATTACCAAGCACCTTAAGCTTATAAAGAACCGTAAAGATGGGGGACATTTACGCAAAGCTAATTTTGATGTAGAAATTGCCGTGGACGTGATAAAAAGATTAGACGTATTTGATAATTGTATTCTTTTTTCCGGTGATAGCGATTTTCATTACCTGATTAATGAATTGAAAAGAGTTGGAAAAACTGTAGTAGTTGCTTCGCTTAAATATCATGTTGCTAAGGAATTAGTTGAGAGTTCAGACTTTTATTTGGATTTACGCAAAATTAGGAGTAAAATCCAGAGAAGTGAAAAGAAGGCATAAAAAAGCCCGTCTTTTACAACGGGCGGTTGATAACAATCTGTTACCAGACTGCCATAAAATGTTAACAATTTATATGAAAGAAGTCAATATATGAAATTAACTAAGGATCAGGTCCGCCTGGGGCGAGACAAAGTAAAACATGTGGCTAAGCTTGCTAATTTACCACTAACTCCAGAGGAAGAAGAGAAATATTCTGAGCAGCTTTCCAAGATTTTGGATTATATTGATCAGTTAAATTCGGTGGATACCAAAGGAGTTGAGCCTACTTTTAATGTTTCAGGGTTAAGTAATGTGATGAGAAAAGATGAATCTCTTGCCAGTTTAACTCAGGAAGAGGCTTTGCAAAATCCTTCACAAAAACAAGAAGGATTCTTTGTAACCAAAAGAGTAATTGGAGAGGAAAATGGCTGATATAACTTCACTTACTCTTACTCAGACTCTCAAAGCTCTAGAAGAAAAAGAATTTTCTTTGGAAGAGTTAAATAAAGCCTATTTGGAAAGGATAAAAAAATATAATTCCTCACTTAATGCATATCTTTTTGTAAATGAGCAAAATAAGCAAAGCTTCTCTACGAGTAAAAAAATTCCTGCTGCAATAAAAGATGTTATTTCCACAAAAGATATCCCTACAACAGCCGGCTCTAAAGTCTTGGGAGGATACAGACCGCCATATGATGCAACAGTTGTGAATTTACTGTTGGAGCAGGGAGTAGGAGTTATAGGTAAAACCAACTGCGATGAGTTTGCCATGGGAGCTTCCGGAGAGAATTCCGCATATGGAGTAACTAAAAATCCCTGGGATAAAACTAAAGTTCCTGGGGGGACTTCCAGTGGGTCAGCTGTGGCAGTTGCCACAGATTTATGCGTTTTTGCTTTAGGCTCTGATACAGGAGGATCAATCCGTCAACCTGCCTCTCTTTGTGGGGTAGTAGGTTTAAAAACCAGCTATGGAAGAGTCTCAAGATATGGACTGATTGCTACAGCTTCATCTTTAGATACCATCGGATCACTAACCAAGTCCGTGGAAGATGCAGCTTTAGTTCTAAGTTGGATTTCCGGTCCTGATGGATATGATGCAAACTGCACAAATGAAAAGTTTACGCTACAACCTAAGACGTGGGTTAATCACCCAACGAGGTTGAAAGCTAGTATACAAGGGTTAAAGGTTGGGGTACCAAAAGAATACTTTGGAGAAGGGTTAGATTCTAAAGTTAAGGAAGTTATAAACAAAGCAATTAAAAAGCTGGAGGAATTGGGTGCAGAAGTTGTAGAAGTTAGTTTGCCCCACAGTCCTTATGCACTGGCAGCCTATTACATTATAAACCCTTCTGAGATATCAGCTAATATGGCCAGGTTTGATGGAATAAGATTTGGATTTGGCAGGGAAAAAATCGGCCCCGAAGTCAAAAGAAGAATTATGTTGGGGACTTTTGCCCTATCTTCTGGTTATTATGATGACTATTATGCTCAGGCAGCTAAAGTGAGAACTCTGGTTAAACAGGATTTTGAGAAAGCTTTTGCTAGTGTTGATGTTATAGTGGGTCCGGTCTCCCCCACCACAGCATGGAATTTAGGAGAAAAGGTAGATGATCCTTTAAAGATGTATTTAGCAGACATTTATACAATTTCTGCAAATTTGGCAGGAATACCAGGATTATCTGTTCCTTGCGGGTTTTCTGATGGATTACCTGTTGGTTTACAAATTTTAGGAAAACAGTGGGATGAAGAAACAGTTTTAAGGGTGGGATATGCATATGAGCAAGCAACAGATTGGAGAAAGGAGAAACCGAAATTATAAGAACTCTCCCAATTGAAGCAGAAAGGATTGCATTAAGCAAGGTAGATATAAATAAAGGTTCATTCCTGTCACATTGCCTTGTAAATAGAGATACTGGGGGAAAAGATCGATTGGAAGGTACTCTTCGTTATGGAATTGTTTCTGAAGAATTTGCGAGGAGATTCGGAATACCTTTTACCCCAAATTTTTCTGGGCCACTAAATCCCAGAAGCATTTCTCTATTCAGTAGAACCATCAAAGAAGCAATAGATTTTGGACTTGATATCTATGTTCTTAGCAGATTTTCTAAAGGCTATGGAGATCTAGGAGTAGGAATAGTAGATGATATTTTTTTGATTCTTATTAATCACGAGATGAGCACACGGATTGTAAGCGAAGAAAACTACAGGAATATTGGTGAAGTAAATAGGGGAGCGAGAGTTGCTCCCAGATTTTTTACTGGAATAGTTATTCCATCAGAAGACTATGAACAGGATTATCCGGAATCAAGAAAAAATAGAGTTCTTTATACTCATACTCAAACTATAGAGGATAGAGTGAAAAGAATTGTCGAATTGATGCTTAGGATAAACAGAGGTAAACCTCAGCTTTGTATTCCCATTTACGATACAAAAGGAAGTTTATTATGGTCAGGAAAGGGATCAAAATGAAATACGAACCAGTTATTGGACTAGAAGTCCATGTTGAACTAAATACAAAATCCAAAATGTTTTGCAGGTGTTCTGCGGATTATTTTGGGAAAGAACCAAATACTCATACCTGTCCGGTTTGTTTAGGCCTTCCTGGGGCTTTGCCGTATATAAATGAGCAGGCAATTAATGATTGTATCAAAATAGGTTTAGCTTTAGGATGCACAATTTCTGAAAAATCACTTTTTGAAAGAAAAAATTATTTTTATCCGGATTTACCAAAAGGTTATCAGATTTCTCAATATAGGTGGCCTTTGTGTGTGGGTGGAAAAATAACGCTAGATTCGGGAGAGGTAATCAGAATTAACAGAGCCCATCAAGAAGAGGATACAGGGAAGTTGACTCACAAAGATGGAGTAACACTTATTGATTTTAATAGATCCGGTGTTCCTTTGGTAGAAATTGTAACTGAACCTGATTTTACCAATGTAGAGCAAATCAGAGACTATGCCAAAAAACTACAGCAGCTCTTCAGATATTTAGGGGTTTCTAATGCAGATATGGAACGGGGGGATATGAGGTTGGAAGCAAATATTTCAGTCAGACCTGTTGGTCAGAAAGAACTACCTCCGTATAGAGTAGAACTTAAAAATATAAATTCTTTCAGGTTTATGGTAGCTGCTGTTGAGTATGAAATTAAACGCCAAATTACCGCAATTGAAAAAGGAGAAAAACTTTCTCAGGAAACCAGAGGTTGGGATGAGGACAAAAAGTGTACATACTTGCAAAGGTCTAAAGAAGAGGCCCATGATTACCGCTATTTTCCCGAACCGGATTTGCCGGAATTAATTTTGGAACATAAAAAAATCCAGCAAATTAAAAATTCCTTACCGGAATTACCTTGGATTAAAAGTGGGAGATATAAGAAGGAGTTAAATATTAGAGTTGAAGATGCAGTTAGGGTTACTGAATCCATCGGGATGTCTCAGTTCTTCGAAAACGCCGTTGAACATGGAAAAGATCACGGAATAAACCCTCAGGACATAGTAAATTATATAATAAACAAAAAGCCTGATATAGAAACTGTTTTACCGACACAGATAATAGAAGAAATAAAAGGAAAAGCTATTGGGGTGGTAGGGGATGTAGGGGAATTAAAGAAATTGGCAAAACAAGCCATCAAAGATAATCCAAAAGCTGTAGAGGATTACAAGAAAGGCAAGGAGGCTGCTTTACAAGTTTTAATTGGTGCGATTATGAGATTATCTGCTGGTAAGGCTGAAGTAGGTAAAGTTAAACAAATACTTGCCAAACTACTACTTGAAAAGGACGGTGATCAATATGCCTAAATTTGTCCATCTCCATTCCCACTCTGAATACTCTCTTTTGGACGGACTTTCCAAAATTCCCAAGATGGTCAAAACAGCCAAAGATTTAGGGATGGAGGCATTAGGCTTAACTGATCATGGATCCATGTATGGAGCGATCGAATTCTATAAGGAATGCAAGCAGGTGGGAATAAAGCCAATTATCGGAGTGGAAATGTATGTTGCCAAAAGATCGTACAAAGACAAAGAGGGCAAATTAGATTCAGAGCCTTTCCATCTGACTGTGCTGGCTAAAAACTATCAAGGTTATCTTAATTTAATGAAGCTGGTTACCATAGCTCATACTGAAGGTTACTATTACCGGCCAAGGGTGGACAAGAAACTGCTGGCTCAATATTCGGAGGGGTTGATTGCTTTATCAGGTTGTCCCTCAGGCGAATTTATCAGAACTTTAGATAACGGAGGAATAGAAAAGGCTATGGAAGTGGCCAAAACCTATCTGGAGATTTTCGGTCCGGATAACTTCTATTTTGAACTGCAAAATCATCCTTATGAAAAATCTTTAGAAGAAGTAACTGATCAAGCAATTAGAAAAGATTTGGAAAAACTGGCAAATTTACAACAGTTGGCCAAAGAGTCTGTTGTCAAGTTATCTCAGAAGATGGATATTCAAATTGTGGCCACCAATGATTTTCATTATACCCAAAAAGAAGATGCGGAAGCGCAAGATGTCTTGCTCTGCGTCCAAACAGGCGCATTTATCAGCGAGGCAAACAGGCTCCGGATGATTGATACGCCTGATTACTACCTTAAATCTTCGCAGGAAATGGCAGAATCTTTTAAGGATCTACCTCAAGCTTTGGAAAACACCGTAAAAATTGCCAACGAAGTAGATCTGGAAATTCCTTTAGGTATAGCCAGATTCCCCTTATTCCAAACACCCCAAGATTTATCATCAATGGATTACTTACGAGAGCTAACTTACCAAAAAGCTGAAGGAAAACTCGACCTATCTGATGAAGCGAAGGAAAGATTGGAATATGAGCTGGGGGTGATAGAGAAAAAAAAGTACGCAGATTATTTTTTGGTGGTGTGGGATTTCATGGATTGGGCCCATCAACATGGGGTAATCACCAATACCAGGGGTTCGGCGGCAGGGTCACTGGTGTTATATTGCCTTGGAGTGACCAACTTAAATCCTTTAGGTTATTTACTCCCCTTTGAAAGATTTTTGACTGTCCACAGACCAACTCTGCCGGATATAGATTGCGACATGGCTGATGATAGAAGAGATGAGGTGATTGGATATGTGACACAAAAGTATGGTGAGGATAAGGTAGCCCACATAGTCACATTTGGTACAATGATGGGTAGAGCTGCTATCAGAGATGTGGGCAGAGTGCTAGGTTTGAGTTACGGTGAAGTAGATAGGATAGCCAAATTAATTCCACCCCCACATCAGGGTTTCCATAAACCTTTATTTGAAGCCATCAGAGAAATCCCGGAGCTTTCGGATATGCATAAAAATAATGCCCAAATCAGAAAGCTTTTGGATTTGGCAGTCAAAATCGAAGGAACTGTCAGACATGCCTCTGTCCATGCAGCCGGGATTGTGATTGCGCCTGAGGATATCACCAACTTTACACCACTGCAGAAAGAATCTGATGGAGACAAGCTGGTGTCTCAGTACGACATGTTTGCCATAGAGGATGCGGGACTGGTGAAAATGGATTTTTTAGGAATCAGGAATTTGTCAATTCTAGGTAGGGCAGTGGAGTTTGTCAAAGAAAACAGGCAAATTGACGTGGACATAAATAATATCCCTCTGGATGATAGGAAAGCCTTTGAACTTTTGGCAAAAGGAGAAACCATGGGTGTGTTCCAACTGGAAGGATCCGGGATGACCAGATACCTGGTGGATTTAAAACCAACCAACATTTTTGACATTCAAGCCATGGTGGCCTTATACAGACCAGGTCCCATTAGCGTCATTCCTGAATATATAGTCCGCAAGCACAATCCCAAAAAAATCCATTATTTTGATCCCAGAATGAAAAGTTTCACCCAGGCTTCTTTGGGGCTGTTGGTTTACCAAGATGATGTGCTTTTAACAGCCATCAATCTGGCCGGATATTCCTGGGAGGAGGCGGATAAATTCAGAAAAGCCATGGGTAAAAAGATCCCTTCCGAGATGGCTAAGCAAAAGGACAGATTTGTGGAGGGTTGTGTAAGCAGTGGGATTAACAGAGAAAAAGCTGAGGAGCTGTTTGGCTTGATTGCTCCTTTTGCAGCGTATGGTTTTAATAAGGCTCATGCAGCCTCATATGCCATGGTGGCTTATCAGACAGCCTATATGAAAGCCAATTTTCCGGTGGAGTTTATGGCAGCTTTGATGTCAGCGGAGTCTGGGAATATTGATAAGATAGCTGCAGCAATAGAGGAGTGCAGGAGGTTGGGGATTGTGGTTTTACCGCCTGATGTTAATAAATCAGGAGTAGGATTCTCCTTAGAAAAACTGAAGGCTTTGTCAGAAGAAGAGTTGGAAAGAAGCCTGTCGGTGGTGGCGGAAGAAGGCAGAAGCGGAGAACATATGGGGATTCGGTTTGGTTTATCAGCCATCAAGAATGTGGGTGAGTTGGCCATACAATCCATTTTGCAAGCCAGAGAAGCTGACGAATTTGTTTCCCTGATGGATTTATGCTCAAGGGTGGATAATAGGTTGGTTAATAGAAAAACTCTGGAAAGTTTGATTAAGGCCGGGGCGATGGATAATTTAGGTTTAAGAGCTGCTCAGCTTTTGATTTTAGATCAATGTTTGGAAGAGTCTCATAAATTGCACAGGGCGAATCTGTCGGGTCAGGTTTCCTTGTTTGAGGAGGTAGAAGATATGGGCAGTTTAGCTATCAAGCTACCGGAGGTGGAAGAGATGGCACTGGAACAGCTGTTAACTTTTGAAAAAGAGCTGTTGGGATTTTATTTACACGAACCACCCTTTTTAAAAAAATTACAAGTGATTGGAGGGTATACCAGCATGAAGCTGGCAGATTTGTCTGAAGCTTATGTGGGGCAAAAGTTAACCTTAGGTGGGGTGATTACCGAAATGAAGAAGGTTTTAACAAAAAGAAACGCCTCTGAGATGGCCTTTGTCAGAATTTCTGACGGGCTGGCGGAAATTGAGGTGGTAGTTTTTCCGGCCCTTTTTGCAGAAAGTAAAGAATTTTTAGGCCGGGATGAGGTTGTTATAATATCCGGCAGGATTGATAAAAGAGAAGAGGAGTTATCTCTGATTGCCGATACTATTGATATTTTTGATCCTCAGAATGAAAATATTATTGAGATTTATGTACCTTCCGGAACAGATGTGGGCACATTGCAAAATATAAACAGGACTTTAAGAGGATATCCCGGGAATACTCCGGTGGTGTTACTTTTACCTAACGGGGGGACCCAGCTTAGAAGAATGAATTTACCGTTTTCTATTTCTGCGGAACCAGCTCTAGAGGAGAAAATAAAAGGCATTTTAGGACAGGATGCTTTTAAGAGATTGTAAGTTAAGCTCGATTTGTGATAAGATGGCATAATGATTTCTACTAAATTTGGGGAAACTGATTTACATATCGGGGATACTTTAGGGGTCTACTCTAAAGTGGAAGAGGGCGGTAAGGTCAGAGTTCAAACATATGAGGGGATTTTGATCAGAGCTAGAGGAAGAGGGGAGAATAAGACTTTTACTGTCAGAAGGATTGGGGTAGGCGGAATTGGGGTAGAAAGAACATGGCCTTTAGATAGTAGATCTCTTGTAAAAATTGATGTTAAGAAAAAAGCTGCCAAAGTGAGAAGATCCAAGCTTTATTATTTAAGAGATTTATCTGGTAGAAGCGCAGTTAGGGTGTAGATGGTCGCTCCCACATTAGATATCGAAACTAAGCTTTGGAATTCAGGTTACTCCTATGTTTGTGGCATTGATGAAGTTGGCAGAGGTTCATTTGCCGGACCTGTTTGCGTAGGAGCTGTGATATTTCCCAAAAATTGCGAACTTTTAGACGGGGTGATGGATTCCAAATTACTTAAATCTAGAGAAAGAGAACGCCTAGCAGAAGAAATCAAAAGTCAAGCATTAGCATGGGCCGTGGCTGAAATTGGTGTATCCGCCATTAATAAAGTGGGAATTGGGAAATCAACCCAGATGGCTTTCAGAAAAGCTGTCAAACTACTGGATTACTCTCCAGATTACATACTTGTTGATGCTTTTTACATAAGACATCTTAATAGAAAAAAACAAAAAGCTGTGAAAGACGGGGATACAATTTGTGCTTCAATTTCTGCAGCATCAATTATCGCTAAAGTTTACAGGGATAAATTAATGAAAAAACTTTCCAAAAAATATCCCCAATATGGTTTCGGGAGACACAAAGGTTATGGAACCAAAAGACATCAGGAAGCTATAAGAAAATATGGATTATCAAAAATTCATAGAAAGTCTTTCGATTTATCTAAATTTCTTTAACATGTCCACAAAGCAAACAGGTGATTATGGAGAGGATTTGGCTTGTGAATACCTTAAAAAGCAAGGGTATGAAATTTTGGAAAGAAATTTCAGAATCAGGGGTGGGGAGATTGATATTGTGGCAAAGGATGGGGAAACTTTAGTGTTTGTAGAAGTTAAATCACGCTGGTCCCATGAGTATGGTCCACCTGCTGAATCCATGACACCTTGGAAGATAAAATACTTATTAAAAACTGCTATGTTTTATGTTCAAAAAATTAAATGGGGAGATAAAGAATATAGGTTAGATTTTATTTCAATTGATTTTGCTGATGATAAAAATAATCCCAAAATTGAGCTAATTAAAAATATCACTTCTTAGGAGTTTTATGATTGCCCTCAACAGCAAAGGGGATTTCTTGCCAGTCGTGGACTTTCCTGATTTTTTTGTTATATTTCCACATAGATTCTAAAATGGAAACATCTACTCCCGCC
>MFDM01000010.1:16290-48957 GCA_001776905.1 Candidatus Daviesbacteria bacterium RIFCSPLOWO2_01_FULL_39_12
AGTGGTCACGTCCAAGTGCGCATCAACAATCCTTTTATCAAAAGCCGCCATTTTTTTGACTTCCTCATACTTAATGCCAATTTTTTGGCAGAAGTCATAAAAAGCATTGGCAAAAGTGACCTTTAAAGATAAAAAGGCATTGGCAACATATTTAACGGTTTCGGCAGTGGTGGGATCTGTTTGAAAGATTTTGGTTTTGGGAAACCTTTGTCTAAAAATTACCGCCACTCTCCTGGAGACTAAATCATTGTTGGCTCCAATAACAGTTCTGTCGGCATTTAAAAAATCTGCCAAAAAATTAGCCTCCGTTAAAAATTCCGGATTAAAGGCAAAATGGCTCCCAGGGTATTTTTTTTCTAAGGCAGCAGTTGTGCCCGGAGTGACAGTTGATTTTATGACGATAATTTTATCTGTTTCATCAGTATGGCGAGTAATATCAGGCATGGATTTTTCGATTATGGAAAGATCTATACCAGACTCATCTGCTTTCATGGGAGTGGGCAGGCAAATAAAAATAAATTCAGATTCTTTAATGACTTTTTCTAAAGAGGCAGTGTCTTTATATTTGTCATAATATAAAATTTTATCTTTGCCGGATGAGGCTACATTAAATCCATTAGCCACAGCTTGTCCCACAAAGCCGTAACCGATGATACCTAGCTTTATAGGGACTAGCAATTGTTCTGAAGCAGTATCCATGGGTAATTAGTATATCATATAATATTTAAGATGAGGATTATTAATAAAATAGCTTTAGCAGTAATAAGCAAGAAAAAAGTTTTAATGGTAAGATCATCTGATCAAGAAGAGGTTTTTTACACTTTGGGAGGAAAAATAAAGGAAGGGGAGCTGGATCTGGATTGTTTAAAAAGGGAGGTTTGGGAAGAAGTAGGTTGCAAGATTGATGAGGATTCTGTAAAGTTTTTAACAGTATTTGAGGATGTGGCCCATGGTAAGGATGAGACCTTGCTGAATTTAAGATTTTATGAGGGGAAACTGCTGGGTGAGCCAAAACCTTCCTCGGAGATTGTGGAAATAGGTTGGTTTGATACTAAATCAGATAAAAAACATTTATCCGAGATTGCCCAAAGAAAAATCTTCCCCTGGTTAAAGATGCATGGGTTTATAAATTAGATATATAAATTAGATGTTGACAGGCACCAAAACTCATAGTAGTATAAACCCTTATGCCTAAGAGTGAGTTTGAAAAACTGTGGGGATGGGTAGCAGTTCCCTATGAAGTTCGTTTTACAAAAGGCGCTTGGAATGAAGGTCATCCGGTTGTCAACAGTCCTAGATCTGATACCAATGGATCCATATCTGGAATGGGACCGTTGCCATACGAGGTTAGAAGATTGAACAGTATATTTGTCCAGGGACATAGAAGAAGAGTGAATGAGCGAATTGAACATTACTCAGGAGAGACTGCTGTAATGTCGTGGGAAAGAATGACTAAAGGAGGAAGATTTAGTCCAAGAAGAGACAGTCACATATGTCATGGGAGGAGATATTGGGATGATGAGTTGGTACCTGGATCAATATTAAGGGCGATGAGAGCCTTAAGAGATTATCCAACAGAACCCCGTGAATTAGATTCAGGGGAAGATGGTGTAGAAGAGGCAGATTGGTCAAGTCTAGTAAGGGTAAATGATGGATTGAAACCTCCCACAATTGCTTCAATGATAAATCCTCAATTACTACAACAACTTCAAGCACTGACTACATAAAATTCTAAATCGATAGATTTTGCCGTGGTGAATTGATATAATCTTTAAACACGCCGCGTTCGTCTAGTGGCCTAGGACATCGGGCTTTCATCCCGGAAATCACGGGTTCGACTCCCGTACGCGGTACTAACCTATAGCTGAAAATCTTTTCTAAAACCCAGTAAGGAATATAACTTTTTTAAATCTTTGGCTGATTTTTTTCTGGCCAGTTTTAACAAAAAGTCCAAAGCCTTGGGGGTATTAAGATCCTCCTCCATGATTGCTTGGAATTTTTTCAGATTGTCTCCGTCCTCCTTTACTTTTGCACTTTCCCTAAGCCGGATGGTTGTCTCTATTAATTTGACCTTATTCTCAATCTGTCCCAAGTTATCCTGGGTAAACTCCCAAGGCGAACGATAGCGGTGTGACAAAAGCAGCCATCTGATGGTGTTGGGGGAGTATTTTTTCAATAAATCTTTGACCATAATTAAGTTACCCAAAGATTTGGCCATTTTTTCACCCTGGAATAAAACCATACAAGTATGCATCCAAAAATTAACGAAAGGAGATTCAACAGTGTAACTTTCAGATTGGGCAATTTCCGATTCATGATGAGGGTAAATTAAGTCCCTGCCTCCTCCGTGAATATCGATGGTACGACTTCGCTTACTACCCAAATACTGATGAATCATGGCAGAGCACTCTATATGCCAACCAGGCCTGCCCTTGCCCCAGGGACTGTTCCAGCTTGGTTCATCCTTTTTAGATTCCTGCCACAAAATAAAATCCAGTGGATCAATCTTGAGCGGATCTTGAGGATTACCCCCTCTTTCTTGGGAAAGGATTAACATCTCACGTCTGTTGCAGCGGGATAACTTGCCATAAGTTGGAAACTTTTTAATTTGAAAATAAATATTGCCATTCCTTTGATAAGCCGCTCCTTTTTTAAGTAGCGATTTAATGATTTGAATTATTTTATCTATGGAATCTGTGGCCTTAATCAAACGGGTGGGAGGCAGGACATTTAAAGAGTGCATATCCTGAAGATATCTTTTGGTCCAGAAATTCCCCAGATCCTGCCAATTTTTCTTAACTTCTTTGGCTTTTTTTAAGATGTCATCATCAATGTCTGTGATATTTTGCACATAAGTAACTTTATATCCTTTGAATTTCAGATACCTTAGCAAAACATCAAAGAAAACATATGTAAAGGCATGGCCTAAATGAGTTATATCATAGGGAGTGATACCACAAACATACATGGTGACAATCCCCTCTTGAAGGGTTTTAAATGGTTCGATTTTACGAGTCAGAGAGTTGTATAATTGCATGAGGATTTTTAATTTTAGCATATGAAAGCATTATTTGTTTTTGCTCATCCGGATGATGAAACTTTCTCATCGGGCGGAACTATAGCCAAATTGAGCAAAAGTGGGGTTATAGTTAAACTGATCTGTGCTACCAAAGGAGAAGCAGGCACGGTGGGAGATCCGCCCTTAACAACTCAGGACAGGTTGGGTGATGCCCGGGAAAAGGAGCTGCGAAAAGCTGCCAAAATTTTGGGTATTTCCCAAATCTATTTCCTGGGATTTATAGACGGAACGCTTCATCAACTGCCCATTGGGAAACTGCAGGAGCAGATCCTGCTAATTTTACAAAAAGAAAAACCGGATATGGTGGTAACTTTTGATAAAAGGGGTGGATCGAATCATCCGGATCATAAAGCGGTTTCCAAAGCTACCACCAGATCTTTCCAAAAGTATTTGGGTTCAACTAAAAAGTGGATCCGTTTGTATCATACGGCTATCCCCAGAAGTTATCTAAAAGAATATGAAAAACACGGACTATCCTATACAGCTTTTGGTACCATTAAAGGGGTGGCGGATACCCAAATAACCACTATTTCTGATATTAAAGATACCTATGATATTAAAGTTAAGGCAGCCAACTGTCATAAAACTCAAAGAAAAGATTGGGAGAGATTTTTAAGCCGGGCAGATGTGGTGGATGTCAAAAAAGAATTTTTTATGCTGATTTTGGAAAACAAATTAGGCTGGTAATCTTGTGAGCCACCAGATCCAATTCTAGAACTCAAAAAGTATAAAAGATTCAGAAGAAACATCCGCATAATTGCAAAACAGCTAAAAAAAGCAGGATTTGACCAGAAAAAAGATGAGGAATCAGATATAATTTGGTGAAATATGTCTTCTAAAGATAAGAGCACAATAAAATTCGCCGTTGGTTCACCGGATAATATACAATCGTGCATTTGGATAATGTGGGTCCATAAGAATAGTGTCTATTTAGGAGCCAAAACTTTTCTAGGAGTTTTTAAGGTAAGTTTACATGAATCCGAAACGTCAAACGTTTGGAGAATTGCTTTTGTGAAAGAACTTAAGAGAGATGATAACGAATCAGATCGACTAATAAAGAGGTGGGAGAGACCCGGAGAATTTGCTCCAGGTTGGACTCCAAGCGTTGCAATACTAATTTCTTCGATAGAAGCTGCACATCCCATTAAAAAAACCAAGATTGATGATTCACGCATTAAATGGTTTATTCCCCAAATAAAAGAAAAAAGATTAATTTTCAAAGTTTTATTCTCTAAACCAGGTATTACTGAGAATGGGCTTAAACATATTATGACCTCTTCCGATCAACTTGTAGGTAGACTCTTAAAGAAAAATGGTGAAGCAGCTTGGTTAATTATGAGAGAAGAAGATTTAACTCCAACGGAGAAACGGAAAATAGAAGATGTAATGGAGAAAACTAAGATTAATTTAAAAGCGGGTTCTTCAAAAGATTCTATAGGCGAAGCTAGAGCTCTTTTAGTTGTTTCAGAAGATATTCCAACAATTACCACACAACCTAAAATTATTGATATTGAGCTTGGCAAAGAAAACGTTTATATTGACGCCGTTAGAGATTAGAACACAAAATGAAGCTAAAATTTAGGAATTTTACGCAGTTAGAATTTTCTAGAACACTTCAGGTTCAAAAATACGCACGAAATATTTGTGACCCGCCTGGGACTCGAACCCAGAACCAACAGCTTAAAAGGCTGCTGCTCTAACCATTGAGCTAGCGGGCCAGCGTTGATATTATAACCTATTTTAGGAGTATAATCTAAAAAATGATCAAGGATACTAAATTATTAATCATAATTTGCTTGCTGGTTATTTTTGCAGGCTTATCTCTGTTGTGGTTTGGTTTAAGGCCGGCTAAGATTAAACAGGTTGTTTCCCCAATACCCCAAGTAAGTGCAACACCTAAATTAATAGGTGAGGATGAGCAAGTTTTTGGAATAGGAGGTGAAGCTGTTTTAGTATCTAAAGTGGTGGATGGGGACACAATTACTTTGGAGGGTGGTCAAACAGTCAGATTGATTGGGATTGACACTCCGGAGACCAAAGACCCCAGAAGACCGGTTGGTTGTTTCGGTAAAGAAGCTGCCAATAAAACTAAGGAACTTTTAGAAGGAGAGACGGTGGTTTTACAAAAAGATGTTTCTGAGGTTGATAAATATAACAGATTATTAAGATATGTTTTTTTATCGCTTGACGGAGGTCAGCTGTTGTTTGTGAATGACTATTTGGTTAGGGAGGGATTTGCCCAAGTGTTAACCTACCCTCCTGATATTAAATATAATGAGCAACTCAGAGAGGCAGAAAAATCTGCCAAAGAAAATAAGAAAGGACTGTGGGGAAGTTGCTAAGTTAATGCTATACTAATATTAGAGATGAAAAAATTTGGTTTTCAGATCATACTTCTTTTGGTGGTTATTTTGTCAGCCCTCTTTTTCTTTAAAACTCAGAGCCCGATATCTAATTCGCTGATTCCGCAACAAACCGTGGTAAGAAATCTGACTATTAACAATACCCTGTTTAAGGTGGAAATAGCAGATACTAAGGAAAAAAGGGCTCAGGGTTTGGGCGGGAGAGAGAAACTGGCTGATGATGAAGGAATGCTTTTTATCTTTGAAAAGGAGGGTAAATATGCTTTCTGGATGAGGGGAATGAAGTTTGCTATAGATTTTATCTGGATCAAACGAAATGTGGTGGTTGACCTGACCTCAGATGTGAAAGCCCCTTTACCGGATCAAGCTGAGGAATCCTTGCCTAAATATAGCCCGAAAGTTGAGGTGGATCAGGTTTTAGAAGTTAGTGCCGGCACAATTAATAGACTAAACATTAAAGAAGGGGATACTATCAAATTAGAGTGACATGGTTGAAGTTCTGCCCATTAAAGTTTTAACAGATTCAGACACCGCAATTTTCGGCAGTTTAAATATGGCTTTGGCTAAATTATTGAGAGCCGATTTACCTGTAGCTTCCGGGATTGTGGTAACAGCCCCAAATCTTAAACTGAAAACTGTTTTAGAACACCACGATTTTGGCTCTAATGAAGTTTTCGAGCAGAGTTTAACCATGGTTAAAAAGGAAATAAATTACACCCCTGCTCCTGAGATGTTAACTAAAGAAGTAGGTCAGCATCAAAGTTTTTTAGTTAATGGCCAACAAGTTAAAGGAGTTAAAAAGTTGTGGTTAGCGCTTTTAAATGAGTGGTTGGAAGAAATTAAGACCAGACTTTGGAGGGAGGGATTTTATAAAGGAATTACGGAGGGGTTGGATCCAAAAGTGGTGATTTTTGTTAAGAAAATGGAAAGTTATGGTAGTGGATTTTTTGATGATATACAAGATGATACGGTGATAAATGTAAGGGAGGGAAAAATCCATCCCCATGATCTGAAAAAATTGGATGAGATGATTAGGCAAGCAAATAAAAAGTTATTTATTCCTCATGAATATGAATGGATGGTGGACCTGCCTGCCGGCAGGCAAGGTGGGGGAGTAAAGTTAACTAAGGTAATGCCTTATACTCCTGTTGTTAGTTCGCAAACGTACACTCCCAAGGTGTCCGATCATTCCTACCTCGGAGGTAGGAATGCGATGACACCTAGGGTTTTAAGTAGCGCTGTTAAAGTGTTTTTGGATTTATCTACGGGGTTGGTGGTGGAAAGAGAGGTTGATGGAGTGTACATAGCCGCTGAAAGAGTATTTGATCTGAATAAACCTAGGGATTCTTTTGAGGATTTACTTTTTAGACTGGTGGAATCAGCCACAACATTTTCTGACTTACGGATACTTTTCAAACTGGCAGATAAATCTGAAGGTATGGGTAAAGTTAGGGGGACACTGCGGCTTTTACACCAAAAAAGTTTATTTGAACCAATGGTGGATGCCCTGGACTTCATAAGACACAAAAAGGGATTGACCAATGTTCATATTGTAATTCCATTTGTCAGAGGCGTTAATGAACTTTTGCAAATTAAAAGAGAGCTGGCAGTAAAAAAATTAGGCCGTAAAAACTCCTTGCAGCTTTGGATGGAAGTAGCAGTTCCGGAGAATATCATAAATTTAGAGGATTATCTAATTGCAGGAGTAGATGGAATAGTTTTAAATCTGGATGAGTTAGTCTCATTCTTAAATGGATTTGACAGCAGTGAGGGGGAATTAATTGCTTACAAAAATGAAGTTAATGGTTTACTCAAGTTTTTGGAAGACGGATTGAAGTTACTACATAAATCAAAAGTACCATTTATAGTTTGTGGTTCTTTATCTTTATATCCGCAAGTTTTAGAATATCTGGTAGAAAAAGGAGTGTATGGGGTGGTGGTGGAAAGATTCGAAGTCTCTTCAGCTCATGATTTGCTCCGGCAGGCGGAAAAAAGGATGATTTTAAGAAAGATGCAATAAAAGGATGTATTCTCCTTTAGGATTCCTTAAGCTCTCAAGCCACTGGCTGATTTTTTTCTTTTCCACTGATTGGTGAATTTTGGTTAATTCATGGGCTAGAACTACTTCTATATCCCCAAGAACTTCCTTCATGTCTTTCAATATTCTTAGTAATTTATGAGGTGAGACAAACATAATATATGTGGTTTTTAAGTAATCATTTTGTTTACGATCGTGAATAGTTTGAAACAGCTTCAATCTGTGACTAGCCTTTTCCGGAGGGTAGCCTAAAAATGTAAATTTATCAGGAGGTAAACCGGAAAGGGTAAGAGCTGTTATTACAGATGACGGGCCGGGGAGAGAGTCTACCTCAATCCCCTGGTGGATACATTCCCGAACCAGTTTATAACCCGGGTCAGAAATTAATGGAGTGCCTGCATCAGAGACTAAAGCCAGATTTTGGCCTTGTTTGAGTAAATTTATGACCTGTGGAAACATTTTGTACTCATTGAAATCATTTAATACCAGTAATTGTTTTTTTATTTGATAGTGGTTTAAAAGTATTCCGGTTCTTCTGCTGTCTTCACAAATTATCCCATCAACGTTCTTGAGCACTTCTAATGCTCTTAAAGTGATATCTTTTAAATTACCAATAGGTGTGGCAATAATATATAACATATATGTTAGAGAGTGTAGCAAATTGGATCATAAATGTCATTTCAGCTTTAGGTTACCCAGGAATTGTGATTACTATGGCCATAGAGTCAGCCTTAATTCCGCTTCCATCAGAGGTGATTATGCCTTTTTCCGGATATTTGGCATCTACAGGAAAATTTGATTTAAATCTGGTGGCTTTGATGGGAGCAATAGGTAATGTGATAGGTTCACTGATTGCATATGCTATTGGTTTTTATGGCCATGAAAAATTAGTCAGAAGGTTTATCAGAAAATTCGGCAAATGGATTTTAATTTCAGAAAACGAATTGGATGAAACAGAAAAATTACTGCATAGATTTAAAGATTTGGTGGTTTTAGGTAGCAGGGTAGTTCCCGGAATCAGGACAGTGATTTCCCTTCCCTGCGGATTTGCCAAACTTCCCTTAGGCAGATTTATAGTCCTGACCTTTTTTGGATCCTTAATTTGGTCATACTTTCTAGCCTGGATTGGGTTTGTCTTAGGCCAAAACTGGCATTCTATTGGTCCATATTTCCATAAACTGGACGCGGTAATAGTTGTCTTGATTTTGGGGACAGTTTTGTTTTATGTTTATTATAAGGTGAGAAAATAATGCCTAATTGTGAATTCTGGGGATCATGGCAAGGTAAAACCACTATAGAAGGTGATAATGAATCGTGTCTTGTAAAATTGGGAGTCAATCAGAGATGTAGAGGAAGCTATCTTAACTGTAGAGTTTTGCCAGAGGAGATGGGTAAATACCTAAGGCTTATTATCCCAAAAACCGGTAACTCTCAAGAGAAACGTCGGATTACCCCAACGCATTTGCCTTGAATTTTGACATCTGTAGCATAGATTGGATTCATTTGGGAGTTGGCTGGTTCCAGTCTGATTCTGCCCGGTTCCTTAAAAAATCTTTTTAAAGTTGCCAAACCATTTTCTAAAAGAGCCACCACAATGTCTCCATCATTGGCCTGGGTCTGTTCCTCAATAATGACATGATCCCCATCTAATATTCCGTCCTCAATCATAGAATCACCTTTTACTTGTAAAACATATGACCTTTTCTTACCGGAAATCATGGAGGGAGCTACCTTAATGGTGGCATCAGGATCTGTATAGGTCATGATGGGTTGACCGGCAGCAATAAAGCCCAAAACAGGTAGTTCTACTCCGGCTAAAGCAGAGGAAATTTTTTGATCTAATACTTCAATTCCTCTGACAGCGCCTTCAAATTTTTTGATTACGCCCTTTTTAGCTAAAGATTCCAGATGCTCATGGACTGTGGCTAAGGAAGATACCCCAATTGCCTCAGCAATCTCTCCTAAAGTGGGGGAGTAACTATATTTATCTATATATTGTTTAAGAAAACTAAGAATCTGTTTTTGTCTGCGGTATAAGGTAATCGGCATGATTAATTAACCATACCAAATAATACCCGAACTTGTCAACCCCCCAAATTTACTATCTTGCCAAGTGGAGTAAATTATGTTATAGTAATTTTTTACTGCTCAGAAAAAATACTTTAGTGTACAAACAACTGTATAATAAAATTTATAAGGCCCTTTCTTTTATATCAGGAATTTTACTGGTTTTCTACTCTTTGGCCCCCAGCATGCTTTATGCCCAGGAAGCTACACCTACCCCCAGTCCGTCTGAAGAGCCGGCTGTTTCATCAAGCGGTGAACTCCAGGAAAGTCCTACTCCAACTCCCGAATCAACTAATGCACCGGAACCTTCTTCATCTGTCTTGCCGGAAGCATCGCCCACTCCAACTCCTTCACCTGTTCCTTCAAGCGAGCCTTCACCAACCGATCAAGTGGAAGGCATTAATACACCCGATGAAACTGTCGGTCAACCAAATGCTCCACCGGAGATAAGTCCGAGTCCCTCTTTAACTCCCCAACCTTCACCTGACGTGGAGGTGGAGCAAACTGCCCAGGGTCATCTTTCAGCCACAATTTTAGAAAATACCGATGCCCAAAGTTTAGAGTTAGATCTGACAACCCAAGATGTATCTTCCAGCTCTCTAATTACAGATAAAGCCGATTATGCGCCCACGGACACTGCGGTCATCACCGGATCTGATTTCCCGAAACAGACTGAATTGAAGCTAGTAATTACAGCTGATAATTACCGTTTTGAAACAAACGTCACCACAGATGAAAATGGCTCCTTTATTTATTCTTACCAGCTGGATGGGACCTACAGACCATTATATAAAGTAGAAGCTTATGACATCTCCGGTACCCTTTTGGCTACAGTAACCTTTACAGATTCTGGTCCGAAAATTACAGCTAAAACTCACCAAGGTCAGAAATCAGATAATTCATGGACAAGTGGGAATGTAACAACTTATCAAGAGGGAGACACAATTAATTTTCGATTTAATGCCAAAGTGGAAAATGCACCTGCAAGTGGACAGCTTGAGGTTAGGTTTTCAGAGAATGATGGAACTTGTCTGTTTTTTGATAACTATTTTGTTTTAGGTGCGACCGAAAATGTATCTGGAACAACACCAAGCGTTAGTGTTGTGAGTGGCCCTACGGTTTCAAGTGGAGAGTGGATTGTCATTTTAAATATTTCAGGCTCAACTAATGGTGAAGGAAGAATTAATTACCAACTTAGGCTTTCTAATCAGGCGGGGCAATGTAGTGGATCCTCCCAACATAGTCGGTTGAATCCAGCTGGTGGCGATGTAGAGCAGAGTGGACAACAAAATGTTCCGGTGCCTGCGCAGCAAGTTATAGAACTCCCAGATATAACAGTAACAAAAAATATTGATAGAGATGGCAATGGAAGTTTTGAATCAACAGCTATTGCCGAAGAATACTCTTTTACACTCGACGGGACAACAACTTTATCAACAAATGCCAGTGGACAAGTTATATTTACAAATATTACACCTAATGGAGCTCACTCTATTACTGAAACCCAATTGGATTTTTCCCAAGGGACTTATCAATTTATTTCAGGTAGCGGAGTAAATTGTACCTTTGTAGGATCAACTGCTACAGCTACAGTATCTTCCGGCACAACCGCCACAAATGCCAGTTGTAATTTTAATAATGCTCAACAAAACGGAACAGTTATTGTTCACAAGGATGTTCAGGGGCCAAATGGGGAAGTAATAGATGATATATCGCAAAACTTTACGGTCAGACTTGACAGTGCCAATCCTCAAAGTTTAACTGATAATGATAGCTATACATATAATAATGTAGCTGCTGGATTGCACACTATAACCGAAAATACACCTCCTTCTGGCTATACTCTTTATGGAATTAGCACAACCCCGGGTGGATCAGGCAATACCGGAGGGCTTTCTGTTAGCGTTACAGCAGGACAAACAACTGATGTTTATGTTACAAACCGCCAGCAGCAAACAAAACTGACACTAACCAAAACCGTCATTAATAACAATGGCGGCACAAAAGTGGTTTCTGATTTTGTCCTGAAAATTGATGGCAACCAAGTTACCAGCGGAGTTGCTAATAATGTTGCTTCAGGATCCCATACAGCAAGTGAAGTTAATCGGGCAGGTTATTCTGCATCTTCCTGGGGAGGAGATTGTAATACTGACGGAACAATTACACTTGCTTTAGGTGATAACAAGACTTGCACCATTACAAATGATGATATTCAGCCTAAATTAACAGTCACAAAAGTGGTTGTTAATGATAATGGGGGAATAAAAGTTGTTTCAGATTTTCCATTATTTGTTGATGCAACTTCGGTAACCAGCGGTGTTCAAAATGGATTTAATGCCGGAACTTACAATATCTCGGAGACAAGTCAAAACGGATATACAGCAGCTATATTCGGAGATTGCGCCGAAAATGGAAGCATTACATTATCTGTGGGAGATGTTAAATCCTGTACTATTAATAATAATGATCAGCCGGCTCATGTAATAGTCATCAAAAATGTAACAAACAATGATAATGGGACAAAAACTCCTTCAGACTTCACAATGCATATTGATGGAACGGCCGTTGGTACAGGAGTCAGCTTTGCAGGAGCTAGTGGTTTAGGTACTAGTACTACAGTTAATGCCGGTAGTTTTACCGTTACCGAAGACCCGGTAGCCGGCTATAGCGGTAGTCTGTCCGGAGATTGTTCAGGTACTATTGCTAATGGAGAAACAAAAACTTGTACAGTAACCAATGATGATCAGCCGGCTAATTTGATAGTTATCAAGCATGTGGTAAATGATAATGGAGGCACTGCTGCTGCAACTGACTTTACCATGTATATTAATGGTACCTCAGTCGGTACAGGGGTGAGTTTCCCCGGAGCGGAAAGTCCCGGTATAAATACTACGGTTAAAGCAGGCAGCTTTACAGTTGCTGAGGATTCAGTGCCTGGATATTCAGCATCTACATCTGGAGATTGTTCAGGTACTTTAGCCAACGGAGAAACCAAAACTTGTACTATTACTAATAATGACCAGGCTGCCAATATTATTGTGATCAAGAATGTGACAAATGATAATGGCGGTTCAAAAAATCCCGGTGATTTTATGATGCATATTAATGGAACTTCAGTTGGGGTAGGGGTAAGTTTTGCGGGAGTAACAGGAGCAGGTGTAAACACCCAGGTTAATGCCGGCAGCTTTACAGTTACTGAGGATTCAGTTCCTGGATATAGCGGCAGTTCTTCTGGAGATTGTAGTGGATCAATAGCTAATGGGGAAACAAAAACCTGCACCTTTACTAACAATGACCAGGCTGGGCATTTGATTGTTCATAAGGTTACTGATCCTTCCGATACAACCACCCAGTTCTCAATTACTGCTTCAGGAACTGCATCGGTGACCACTCCAACTCGGGATATTTCCGGCGGTTCAAGCGTTGATTACACTGTTGATGCAGGAACATATTCCGTATCAGAAGCAGATCTTGCAGGTTGGGATGAGACAGGAAATACCTGTTCAAATATAGTAGTTGTAAATAATGCTACTGAGGAATGTACTATTACTAATACCAAACGTGGCCACGTTGTTATTGTAAAAGATTCAATAAATAACAGCACTCAAGATTTTACTTTCCGCAATGATTTTGGGAATGAAAACCCTGCAACTTTTGTACTAGATGATGATGGCCCTAGCGGCAGCGTGACCCCAAAAGAGAGAGATTTTGAAGTTTTGCCTGGGACGACCTATGCAGTATCTGAGGATGAAGTTTTGGGTTGGCAACAGGAAAGCCAAACATGCAATCAGGGAGAAACTGTTGATAGTATAGATGTAGCTCCCGGAGAAACAGTGACTTGCACTTTTGTTAATGAAGAATTTGCCAAGATCATCTTAGTTAAAAATACAATTGGCGGTAATGGCACATTTGATTTCTTAATGAGCGGAGATGGTTTGCCAGCTGGAGCTCAACTGACCACCTCATCTAATACTGCTAGCCAGACCTTCAGTGATTTGGATCAAGATAATACTTATTCCATTGCAGAGATAACACCTGACCCTGATGAGTGGGAATTAACAAGTGCCAGTTGTACTGGTACCAATACACCAACATCGATTACTCCTAGTCCAGGCGAAACAGTTACCTGTACCTTTACTAACACCAAAGAACCAAAGTTAACTGTCACCAAGATTGTTGTTAATGATAATGGTGGGATAAAAGAAATATCTAGTTTCCCGTTATTTGTGGATGGAGACTCTGTGATATCCGGAGTTCAAAATACTTCCACAATTGGTGTACATGTGGTATCTGAAACTGGGGATCCGGATTATACTGCTACCATTGGTGGAGATTGTGATGCCCAAGGAAATATTACTTTAGCTGCTGGGGATGTGAAAGAATGTACTGTTACCAATAATGACAAGGTACCTTCCTTAACTCTTAACAAGGTTGTTGTTAATGATAACGGCGGCACTAAAGAAGCAAGCGACTGGTCGCTTTATGCCTCCGCTGGCAATGTTGGTATTGGCGGAACAGGTCCCACCGTATCTTCCGATCCCACCTTTAGCGCCGGAATTTACACTCTGTCTGAAGTTGGCCCTTCCGGATACAGCCCATCCGGTTGGGTTTGTGAAGGCGGAAGCCAGGAGGGGGATACAATTACCCTGAGCCTTGGCCAATCAGCCACCTGTACTATCACTAATGATGATATAGCACCAACTTTAACCTTAATTAAAACAGTTGTCATCAATGATGGTGGTACGGCCACAGAAGCTGACTTCCAAGCTTATATTAATGACAATCCTACTTCCTGGAATCAACCACAAACTTTATCAGTTGGCGACTACACTGCTAGTGAATTAGCCAATGTTAGTGGTTATACCCCTTCCGAATGGACAGGTGATTGTGATGCTGACGGCAATGTCAGTTTGGCTGAAGGCGAGAACAAAACTTGTTATATTACCAATGACGATCAGTCAGCTCATCTCATTCTGGTTAAGAACCTGCCAAACGATAACGGAGGCATTGCTACCCAGGATGACTTCGGTGTTTTTATTGACGAGCAAGAAGCGTTTTGGGGTGACAACGAAGTTGATGCTGGTTCCCACACAGTCAATGAAAGCACGCTTGCCGGTTATACACCATCAGGATGGGGTCAAGACTGTAATGAGAACGGTAATGTGACTCTTCTGCCAGGAGAGACTAAGACTTGTACTATCACTAATGATGATCAACCCGGGTCAATTACGGGGACAAAATGGAATGATTTGGATAGTGACGGTCAAAGAGGTGAGGAGCCGGGACTTGATGGTTGGCACATTCAGCTTTTTGAAAACAATGATGGTGACAAGGGTGTGCAAATCGGAGCTGATGAAGTTACCAATGTAGACGGTGATTATTCTTTTAGTCAGGTAAATGCGGGTGATTACTTTATCTGTGAGGTTCCTCAAACAGGTTGGGTTCAAACATATCCTGTGGAAACATGTCACGCAGTCACTGTGGAGCTAGAACAGCAGTTGACTGATTATAATTTTGGTAACCAGATGCGTGGTACCATAACCCTCGTTAAAGATGCTGTTCCTAATAATTCCCAGGATTTCACTTTTACTAGTTCTCAGCTGGGTACATTCAAACTGGATGATAACGGTAATGCGACATTAAGTAATACCAAAGTATTTAGTAATTTAGGATCAAATACTTATACCATAACCGAAAGCGCTGTCTCAGGGTGGAAATTGACTAACCTTGTTTGCACCGGAGATGACAATGCAATCATTGATCTTAATGGACGTTCTGTAACACTTAATTTAGATCGTCCCGGTGAGGATATTTCTTGTAAATTTACCAATACTAAGTATGGCTCTATTCAAGGCCGTAAATATAACGATTTAAATGGTAGCGGGACTTATCAGGAATCTACAGAGCCGTCGCTTGATGATTGGACAATACATCTGTTTAACAATTTATGGGGAGAGGTAGCTAGCATGGAGACAGGAGATGATACAACTCCTGCCGGTAATGTGAGTACTGGTCAATATAAATTTGTTAATCTTTTGCCTGGTGTCTATTATGTCTGTGAAGATCTGCAGATAGGCTGGACTCAGACTGATCCATCTTCCGGACAAATACGGAACAATACCTATTGCCGCCAGCGTACCGTAAATGCTGGCCAAAACATCACAGGTGTTCTTTTTGGAAATCAGGGTAGGGGGACAATTACTGTTCATAAAAATGTTGATGTAAATGGGGATGGTGATTTGGAAGATGAAGGTATAGATATCATAAATTCTACGGATTGGACTTGGGATATTAACAATGAAGGGGATTTTGCCACAGGCGACAACTCTCAGGCAGTAGCAGCAGGGGATTATATTGTTTCCGAAGATCCAAAAGATGGCTATCATATAACTTCAGTTGAGTGTAACGAAGCAGAGTTTGAAACATCAGAAAGCATTGAAATAAATGTGGAAGCCGGGGATAACCTGGTTTGTACCTTTACCAACACTCGTGACAGTGGAGATCTTCGTGTTAATAAAGTGACTGACAGCGATGGTGACGGTCAGTATGACACCACCAATCCGGAGAATTTCCTGTGGGGAACAGAAGCCGAGGCAACCAGTTACAATATGGGGTCAACTCAAACGCTGATTAGTGGAGATTACAGTGTTTATGAAAATAGCGTTCCCGGTTATATTTTCACCGGTTGGTTCCCGGGAGATCCTGTTGATAGCCAATATAGTTGTACTAACTTGCCGGAAGGTGATATCTATACCCAACTGCCTGTTGCTCTAACAGTTGTGAGGGATGAGCCAATGGAAATTACTCTTTGTAACCAGCTGCTAAATCCAATTCTAACTATTTCCAAGTCTAATGATAAATCAGGCATTGATGTGTCAGCCGGAGCAAGTGTAGTCTATACTTTAACCGTCACACTGACAGGCAGCTCTCTAAACGATGTGTCTGTTGTTGACCTGCCACCGGCAGGATTTATTTACCGATCCGGTTCTTGGACAGCCAATTCTTCTGTCCGGGGAGACTTAAAGCCCGGGACAACCGGGGAACCCACCTATGCTTCTCCGGGAGTTTGGAATTTAGGCGATATGCAAAGCGGTGAAGTAGTGACTTTAACTTATATTGTGGATATTGACGGTTCTACAGATCCGGGACTGTATAAAGATTTAGCCTGGGCTTCCGGAACCAATCTGGCTTCAACCAAGGTTTTGGCAAATGAGACATCAGGACTGTTTGTCGGAACAGAGGTAAATGTGGTCAAAGACCAAGGATCAAGCACCGGGGTAGAAGTAGAGAGGATAGAAGAAGGTAAGTTATTGGGAATTTCTACTGCTCTTCCTGCCACAGGCGCGAACACCGTCTGGTTAATTCTGGCTGCTTTAATGCTGTCAAGTGGAGCCGGACTTATTTTCGCAGGGATAACTATAAGGAAAAAATATGACTAAACTATTAGCGGCTTTTTTCAGTCTAATATTGGCCGTTTTTATATTTACCAATCAGGTCCTGGCTGCGGATTTGACGGCTAAAATAGAAACGCCGAAAAGCCCCACCAGAGAAAATACCCTTAAGATTGGCTTTGTGGTTTTGGATGTTCAGGGCCGGTCTGTGACGGTTAAGTGCATGAAGAAAAGTCCCTCTGAGGGCGGCTTTAGCCAATTCGGACCTGATTTTGCCTTACCGGCAGGGGGAAGCAGCGGCAACTGCGAAGCGAGTGCCTCTGTTATTTCCGGACAGGGAACTTATGAGTTTAAAGTTACTGCCCAAGCCGGGGCTGAAACAGTGGAGAGTTCAACTGTTTCTGTCACATATGCCACTGATTCTCCCGGTACACCCTCCTACAGCAAAGAGCAGCTGTCCTCTTGTGATTATAAAATTAAATTCAAGACCGCAGATGACGGCAAAACCTCAAAAGTCCAAATTTACCGCTCAACCGAAACTTCCTTTACTGCCGACTCCTCCACAGAAATCGGGACCGTCAATATCGGACCGAATCAGGAAGGTAGTTTTACCAATTCTGTTCCTGATTGCGGTAAAACCTACTATTTTGCCATCAGGGCCTTTGACGGAGCCGGTAATGGTTCGGGAATAGCAGGGGACTCTATAGTGACAGTGGTGACCAAAACTACCACTACCACAACTTCAGCGTCCCCCACCACTACAACTTTAACAGGCGCTATCCCTGTTTCAACCTCTCAAGCGACAGAGGGTGAAATATTAGGGGAGGTTGCCGGGGAAGAAACCGAGGCCACACCCACCGGCGAAATTTCTCCTGCTCCTGCTCCTTCATCCGGCGGACTATTGAGTAATTTGTTCAACTTACGCAACATCATCCTGGGGTTAATAGTTGCCCTCGTGGTATACTTTTTATACCGCCGATTTTCAAAGTAGCATCCAGAAATAATCAATGAAAATATCATCTGTCCTGATAACGGTGGGTTTTATCAGTGTGGCTTTGGCCATTATTATTTTTACGGTCACCTTCTACCCCGTGATTTTAGTGGAGGTCAATTATCAAGTTACTCAGGCTCAAGGCGGATTAAAGGTCAAAAAAGAGATCGCACCTAAAGATACGGATTTTGGGATAGTTGTTCCCAAAATTTCCGCCAATGTCAAAGTTATTCCCAATGTTGATCCGTACAATAGTTCGGAATATCAGCTTGCTTTAACCCGAGGTGTAGCCCATGCCCTGGGAACAAGTTTACCGGGATCTGCCGGTAATGTTTTCTTATTTTCTCATTCCTCCGTCAATTTTTATGAGGCCAACCGCTATAATTCAATCTTTTATCTTTTGGATAAACTGGAAGTTGGGGATGAGATAGACCTTTATTATAAAGGCGAGAAATTTAAATATCTTGTCACTGATAAAAAAATTGTGGGGGCAGAAGAGGTTAAATATTTATCAGGAGACGGATCTAAAAAGGCTGTTACTCTGATGACCTGCTGGCCACCCGGTACTACTTTCAAACGATTGCTTGTGATAGGTGAATTATCGGAACATTAACTCGTCCTTGACAACTCCATAGGAGATACTATAACGTAAATTTACAGAGAAGGGGGGTGAAAAAATATTGAATAAAGCAACAATGGCAGTTTTTGGAATCTTCGTCTCTCTCTCTTTCTCAATTGTAGCCCCAGTGATTGCTAAAGGACCAAATGGTTCGGCTGGTGAATCTAATAAGGCACATCTATATCTCTATGAAAAAGATTCTTCAACTTGGGATATTGCAGAAGGTGGTGCATGGGGTAAAATGACCTACAATCAGTCAGGCCCAGCTTTTGATTATGTATTCAATGGTCATAGTTTAGTGCCTGGGGATGATTACACTTTGATATATTACCCCGATCCATGGCCAGGAACTAATTTACAGTGTCTTGGAAGTGCTATAGCGAATGTGGAGGGTGATGTGCATATTAGTGGAGCGGTAGACACGGGCAGCCTACCTACAACCAGCGATGCTAATTATTATCAGAACTGGAATTTGGATGGTGTTTGGGGTTTGGATTTTAACTCCACATTGTATTCAAGTGGTAATTCATACGCACATAGCGTAACTATTTCAGGCAGTACTGCAACCGGATCATCTACCGGAAATACTTATACGGCTACAGTTTCAGTAATTGGTAACTCAGTTACTATAGTGGCTACATATTTAGTTGGAAGTGCAGCTTTTCCATATAGTTACACTGCCATCGGTACAATATCTGGTGCTGGCACACTAAGTGGAACATGGTCCGATACGTTTGGTGATTCTGGGACTTGGAGTAGCACAAGTGGTGCAGCAGTTCCTAATGGTGGTGCAAAAATTTGGTTGGTTGAATCGGATGATGTAGAATGTGATGTAACACCTATGATGGTTGCTTGGAACCCAACAGAGTACTTGTTTGAAAATAACCTGATTAGCTTTACAAGTCCCTGATTTTCAGCGGATAAGAGTAAAGTAGGTTTGTGTTAACTTAACGACCCATCGGAGTAATCCGGTGGGTTGTTTGTCGTAAATTCTCTTTTTCCTCTAAAAAGTGATATAATATACCAACATTTTAGCTTTATGAACGAACATATAAAACATGCAAGGGGTGTAATAGTATCAACAATGCTGGGTGCCGGAATATTATTTTCCGGCCCTGATGATGGGTCAGTGGCTATATCTAGATATACCCCTGAACCACAAGTTACACCTATCCTGCCGCCTGTGTATGGACTTACACCTCAGGTAGAAATTAGGAACGATCTTTATCTTAGCTCACTATACAATGCTTCAAGTTTGAAATTTAAAATAAGGGGAGATCCTTATCCTTTTGGATCCGGGTTTTTGGTAGAAGAAGATGGAGAGTTGAGGATATACACAGCAGGTCATGTAGTTGATTATATGGAATTGGTAGAAAAGGATAAAACTATAATTTTTACGTTCAGCAGGTTACCGCAGCAGGAGCTTGGAAAGATAGATATTAACGATTTTAAATATCAGCCTAGGACTAGCAAGCAGGATTCAATAAGATACCTGAGTCTTGACGAGGAATTTACCGCTGTTATGGAACACTACATCAATCAAGGATTTGTTACGTCTCTTCGGATATCCCAGGATCAACCAACAAGAGGTGAAGAATGGGCATCTGTTAACAGTGATTGGAAGGTTTTTAATAGTTCAAAATTTATTGGTAGGAATCCCTTTAATGACTTATTACAGGTGAATGCTGTCGAAGGATATGCGTGTCCTGGAGATAGTGGTGGGGCAATCTTAAAAGTTGAAAATGGACAAGTAACAGGTAAAGTTGTTGGAGTTCACTGGGGTGTCAATAAAAATGATATTATTGACCCTAAAGGTTTAAATAGAGAATGCGGTAGCGGTAGTAATGTTTTTGCTATACCTGTACAATAGGAACCTTCTGTAATTTTTCGTGGTAAAATTGGCTGTTATGGCTAAATTTCAAATTTCTTCTGATTTTAAACCTACCGGGAATCAGCCACAGGCTATTAAGAAGTTGGTGGCTGGTATCAATTCTGGAAAAGAGCACCAGGTTCTTCTTGGGGTAACAGGTTCCGGTAAAACTTTTACCATGGCTAATGTGATTCAGGCTGTCCAACGCCCCACTCTGGTAATTTCGCATAATAAAACTCTAGCCGGCCAGCTGGCCCAGGAATTCAGGTCTGTTTTTCCCAAAAATGCCGTGGAATATTTTGTGTCCTATTATGATTATTACCAGCCGGAAGCATATGTTCCCCAATCTGATACTTATATTGAAAAAGATGCTTCTATCAACGAAGAAATTGAGAAATTAAGGCTTTCCACCACCACTTCTTTAATGACCAGAAAAGACGTGGTGGTGGTAGCATCAGTGTCTTGTATTTATAACTTAGGGTCACCTGTGGAATATGGCGGGGCTATACTAGAGCTTAAACAAGGAGTGAAATTAGGCTTTGAACAGATCAAGAAAATGCTGACTAAGATGTTTTATAGCAGGAATGATCTGGATTTTAAAAGATCAACTTACAGGGTTAAAGGAGATACTTTGGATATTTATCCAGGATATTCGGAGTCTGCTATCAGAGTAAATTTTTTAGGAGATAAAATAGAAAAAATCTCTCACCTAGATCCACTCACTGGCAACACAACTCCAACTCCGCAAACTCTCACCATATTTCCAGCCAAGCACTATATAACTCCTGAGGCCAGGATGCTACCGGCTATTAAAGAGATAGAAGAAGATTTAAGAATTAGGATTAAAGATTTAAGAAAACAAAATAAATTAGTAGAAACACAAAGGCTTGAACAAAGAACGCATTATGATTTGGAAATGATTAAAGAGTTTGGTTATTGTAACGGCATAGAAAATTATTCCAGATATTTTGAAAACAGGAAACCGGGTGATCCCCCGTTTACTTTAATGGAATATTTGCCGAAAGATTTTTTGCTGATTATTGATGAATCACATATCTCAATTCCACAAATCAGAGGCATGTATAACGGGGATAGATCCAGAAAGGAGACATTGGTGGAGTTTGGTTTTAGACTTCCTTCCGCTTTAGATAATAGGCCACTACGGTTTGAGGAATTCCAGAGGAAAATTAACCAGGCAGTTTATGTTTCAGCAACTCCGGATGAATATGAGTTTTCTTTGGCAGGTCCAAAAAATGTGGCTGAACAATTAATCAGGCCAACAGGGATTTTGGATCCAAAAGTTTCTGTCAGGCCAACTCAAGGCCAGATTGAGGATGTAATTAAAGAAGTCCTAGGCAGAGTGGAAAAAGGTGAAAGAGTTCTAATTACTACTTTAACTAAAAGGATGGCAGAAGATTTGTCTGACTATCTAAAAGACCGCGGAATCAAGGTTAACTACCTTCACTCTGATATTAAAACGCTGGAAAGATCTGATATTTTAAATTCCTTAAGGTTGGGGGAATATGATGTAATTGTGGGGATTAATCTTTTAAGGGAAGGTTTGGATTTGCCGGAAGTAACTTTGGTGGTGATTTTGGATGCAGATAAAGAGGGCTTCCTAAGATCCAGAACATCCCTAATACAGACCATGGGCAGGGCTGCAAGGCATGTAAACGGGCAGGTAATTATGTATGCGGATAATGTGACTAAATCCATGAAAACAGCCATTGAGGAGGTAGACAGAAGAAGAAAATATCAGGAAGAATATAATAAAAAGCATAATATTACTCCCAGAAGTATTGAGAAGGCTTTAAGGGAAAGACTGATAGAAAAAGTTGAAGAATTACAGGAACAATTAGGTAAGAAAGAACTGACAATAAATGATATTCCACCTAAAGAAAGAGAAAAGATGATTAAAAATTTGGAGGCTCAAATGAAACAAGCAGCAGAAATTTTGGACTTTGAAGAGGCAGCCAGAATCCGGGATCAGATTAAGGAGCTATCTGTTTAGCGTATGTTCAGGTGCGTTCTTGGTTGAGGTCGGACCTTGGTAGACTATAGTATTTCTAAAAATCTTCTTCTAATATCAGCGGACCCAAAATTTCAGCAGAGCTTTCTTTATAATTCTCTACAAAGCTTTGATAAGAAAGAATATCCTTTAAATCCTTTCTTTGCGCGCTTCTGAAATAGCTTAAAATTTCTTGAGGTTTTATCCAGCTGGCTTGTTTTTGACCTAGGTAATATGGGTAGCTGGAAAATTCCTTGAAGTTAATTATTTTGTGAGTGATTTTTGCAGGATTAAGATGGATATAGCGGGAAAGATGCAGGAGATATTCATCAGTTTCTATTAAAGTTGCTTTATACGTGTTTTGGAAAAGGGAACCGACTCTTAGATATTTTTTGTTGAAGTACATAACATAAGCAGTGGCTAAACGTTTCATCAGCTTTACAATTCCGTCAGTTGTTTTCTGTTTTATTTGCAAATGGATATGATTTGGCATCAGGGCAAAAGCTAAAAGGTCTATCTCGGCAGATAGATTTAAGCGGATAAACTTTGCTATTCTAAGCCCGGGTAGATCCAGTTGCTTTAATTCCTCAATCGGTGAAAGGTAGAGTTTTAGGTAATGTAGGAAAACTATGCAGTCCTGCTCATCAAGAAAAATAGTACGTTTTTCTACCCCACGGTTGTAAATGTGATAATAACCATCCTCAATGTAGTCTTTGATTATATTTTTAGACGGCATTAATCGTATTGTATGTTAAGGTTGAACCTTCGTCAAGGTCCGACCTTGGTTGAGGTGTAACCTGAACAAATGATGATTAAGGGATCAGATTAAAGAATTGGCCATATAGCCCCCTTTAAAAATCTTGTCAAATGGTTTACAATGGTTCGGTATTTTTCGGGAATATTTGTATGGCTATTGACAAAATCATCATTAAAGGTGCAAGAGAGCATAATCTCAAAAATATAGATTTAGAGATCCCCAAGAACAAGTTAGTGGTTTTGACAGGTATTTCCGGTTCGGGTAAATCTTCTTTGGCTTTTGACACTCTTTATGCTGAAGGGCAAAGAAGGTACGTAGAGTCTCTTTCTGCCTATGCCCGGCAATTTTTAGGGGTGATGGATAAGCCGGATGTGGATCTAATTGAAGGTTTGTCTCCAGCTATTTCTATTGACCAAAAAGGGGTATCCCACAATCCCAGATCCACTGTCGGTACTACTACAGAAATTTATGATTATTTAAGGCTTTTATTTGCCCGGGTTGGCCATCCACATTGTCCTGTATGTAGTCGGGAAATAAGCAGGATGAGTGTGGAGCAGATAGTAGGACAGGTTACAGGGGACAGCGGGTCCCCGCAGGGGAGGGGGACAGGTAAAAGAGGAAGGCGCATAATGATTTTGGCTCCGGTTGTGAAGGATAGAAAGGGGGAATATTCCCAACTTTTTGAAGATCTAAGGAAAAAGGGCTTTTCCAAAGTCAGAGTTGATGGACAGATTAGGGATTTATCGGAAGATTTAGTTTTAATTAAGACAAACAAGCATACTATTGCTGCTGTAGTTGATAGATTAGTATTGGATACAAAAGTTATTCGTGAACAACAATTTACCTCAAGATTGTCACAATCAATTGAGACAGCGCTTAAAATGGGTGAAGGATCTGTAATCGCTTCTGAAGTACTGGATGCCTCTTTGGAATTTCCTCAAAATCCAAAAAAGATGGATGACCATTTGTATTCGGAAAGATTTGCCTGTCCGGTAGACAATATTGCCTTATCGGAGATTGAACCTAGACTGTTTTCTTTTAACTCTCCTCATGGGGCCTGTTCAACCTGTTCCGGCTTGGGAGCTTTATTGGAAATTGATCCCGAGATGGTTTTAAATCCAATTCTTTCTATTGCTGAGGGGGGAATTTTACCCTGGCAAAAGCTGGCTACCCATGAAACCTGGTTTTCCCGCCTGATTGAAGCTGTAGGGAAGGAATATGGCTTTGATTTAAGTACCAGGCTTGGGCAGTTATCCGAGAAAGCCAGAAATAGTTTACTTAATGGGGCAGGAGAAGAAGAATTCAGGGTGGAAGGCAGAAACAGGCAGGGTAAATGGACCCATTTTTATTCTACTTTCCAGGGCTTGGTCCCTTATTTAAAGGAGCGCTACCAGACTTCAGAGTCAGATTATGTTAAGGCAGAAATTGAGAAATATATGTATAAAGAAATTTGCCCAAAATGTCAGGGAGCCAGGCTTAAGGATGAGGCTTTATCTGTGGCGGTTGATGGTTTAAATATAGCGGAGGTGACCACCATGGCAATAGATGAGACTCTGGAATGGGTAAAAAAATTAAAACTTTCAGAAAGAGAAACTACAATTGCCAAGCCTATTTTAAAGGAAATCCAGGCCAGAGTTCAGTTTTTGATTGATGTGGGTTTGGATTATTTAACTTTGGATAGACCGGCCATGACTTTGGCAGGCGGGGAGTCACAAAGAATCAGGCTGGCCTCCCAAATAGGTTCAGGACTCTCCGGAGTTTTATATGTTTTAGATGAACCCTCAATTGGACTTCACCAAAGGGATAATTCCAGGCTGATTGAAACTTTGAAAAAATTAAGAGATTTGGGTAATACTGTGATAGTTAACGAGCATGATGCGGAAATGATGCAGTCATCTGATTTAATGATTGAGATAGGACCGGGAGCAGGGGAGCACGGAGGGGAAATTGTGGCCATGGGATCCCCTGATCAGATTAAAAAAAATCCCCAATCCTTAACAGGTCAGTATCTATCAGGTAAAAAAGTGGTCAGAGTGGATGGAGAGTTGAGGCGAGAGCCAGTTGAAACTGGTCACCTTAAATTGATAGGTGCTCAAGAACATAATTTAAAAAATATTAACGTGGATTTTCCTTTGGGCCAATTTATAGCCATCACCGGTGTATCCGGTTCCGGTAAATCAACTTTAATCCATGATATTTTATATAAGGCTCTGGCTCAAAAAATTTATAGATCCAAGGAAAGGCCGGGGACTCACAAAGATTTGGAAGGGGTGGAGTATGTGGATAAAGTGGTTTTGGTTGATCAATCCCCCATCGGTAGGACTCCCCGTTCCAATCCGGCCACTTATACCGGAGCGTTTACTTTTATCAGAGATCTATTTGCCCAATCATCTGAAGCTAAAATCAGAGGTTATGGACCGGGCAGATTTTCTTTTAATGTCAAGGGTGGTAGGTGTGAGGTTTGTGAAGGGGAAGGGCAACTTAAGATTGAGATGCAGTTTTTGCCGGATGTGTATGTGACTTGTGAATCTTGCAGTGGAGCCCGTTACAACAGAGAAGCATTGGAAATTCATTTTAAGGATAAAAATATAGCAGAAGTTTTAGCCATGAGTGTAGAAGAGGCACTAAGATTTTTTGAAAATATTCCCAATATTAAAAATAAGCTGCAGGTTCTAAATGATGTTGGTTTAGGATACATCAGATTAGGCCAGAGTGCCCCTACTTTATCCGGAGGCGAAGCTCAAAGGATTAAGCTGTCAGCAGAGCTGTCCAAACGTCCCACCGGCCACACGCTATACATTTTAGATGAACCAACCACGGGTTTGCATTTTGCCGATATAGAAAGGCTACTTACTATCCTTCGCAGACTGGTTAACTATGGTAATACCGTAATAATCATTGAGCATAATTTGGATGTCATCAAAAATACAGACTGGGTCATAGATTTAGGCCCGGAAGGCGGGGATAAAGGCGGAAAAATCATTGCCGAAGGCACTCCGGCAAATATTGCCAAAATAAAATCCTCCTACACTGGCCAATACTTGGCTAGAATACTATAAACTTCCGTGCAATAACAGGTTAAAATTGCTACAATATGGGGATGTTTAAGAAGCTTTTACTCCATATTTCTGTTTTTTTCTTGTTAGTTGTTACCTTCCCCTTCGGGGGCCCCTTGTCACCTTCTGCCCTTGCAGAAGAAAAACAAGCGGAGTTTTCCACCACTTATGATGTTTTGTATGATGTAGCTGAGGATGGTATTACCACTGTTACTGAAAAAATTACCTTAAAAAATTTAACTTCCGAATATTTTGCCAAGGAGTTTAAATTAACCATCGGTGCCACCCAAATTTCCGATATTTTAGCATCTGATCCCTCAGGTTCTTTGGATGTACAATCAGAGCAAAAAGATTCCGCTACTATAATTTCAGTCAAATTCAATCAGCAGGTGGCAGGTTTGGGTAAGGCACTTCCCTGGAGCCTGCAGTTTAAATCCAAGGATTTTGCGGAAAAAACAGGTAAAGTTTGGGAAGTCAGAGCCCCCAAAGTTTCCTCCTCTGTTAATTTGGAAGGATATAATTTGACTATTTCTGTTCCTGCAAGTTTCGGGGAACCCACTCTGATCAGCCCCACTCCCAAAACTCAGACAGTTTCGCAAGGTAAGCTGTTTTTAACGTTTGACAAAGAACAACTTAAAGAATCCGGTGTTTCTGCCAGCTTCGGCAACTATCAACTGTTCGATTTTGATCTGAAATACCATCTTAAAAACGATAACTTAATAACAATCCTAACAAATATTGCTTTGCCTCCGGATACCTTTTATCAAGATGTGGTGTTTTATTTAATAGAACCTAAACCAATTAATGTAACGGCGGATGATGATGGTAATTATTTGGCCTGGTATAGACTTAACCGGGGACAAAAAACGGACATTAGGGTTTTGGGTTCGGCCAAATTATATACCAAACCCAAGGTCAAAAATCCCGCTCTTTCTGCAGATTTGAGAAAAAAATACACTTCCTCGCAAAAGTATTGGGAAAAAGATAACCCCCAAATTGTATCCCAACTATCCCAAATCCTGGGACCTGAACCAAAAACCAAGGAAGAGACTGTTAAACTAATTTATAGGTTTGTGGTTAATAATCTAAAATATGATCAGGCCAGGCTTAAAGGGAACATAGAAAGATACGGAGCCGTGACAGCGCTAAATAATGCGGAAGGGGCGGTTTGCATGGAGTTTACCGACTTATTTATCGCTCTAGCCAGAGCTGCGGAAATTCCGGCCAGAGAGCTGGATGGATATGCTCATACAGCCAATCCCAAATTAAGACCGCTATCTTTAACAAAGGATATTCTCCATGCTTGGCCGGAATATTGGGATGAAAAATTGGGCTGGGTGATGGTAGACCCTACCTGGGAAAATACCACCGGCGGAGTGGATTATTTTTCTAAGCTTGATCTGAATCATTTTGTTTTTGCCATCAAGGGCATGTCATCAACCCAACCAGTCCCCGCAGGTTCGTACAAGTTTGATGGGGAAGATAGCCAGGATGTATCAGTTCAACTGACTGAGCAGGATTTTTTGGGTAAACCTCAGTTGACGCTAACCGCCGAGGTAAGAGAACCGATATTGGCAGGTTTACCGGCCAAGATTTTGGTCAAGATAAGTAATGTTGGCAACTCGATTCTCCCTCAAAGCAGTATAAAATTGCAGAGTAATAAGCTGATTATTTTAGATAATGAAGGAAAAAGAGTTGGGCCGCTGCCTGCTTTTGGTAGTGCGGATTTTGAATTCAATATCAGGACTAAATCCTTTTTCGAATCATTTGATGAGCAAATTAATATTTTGGTAGGCCCTCAGAAGTTTACTAAAGATGTAAAGGTAGCTTCAATTTTTGTATTGGGAAATATTCCGCTGCTTTTAATTGGCTCACTATTTTTGATGATGGCCATTTATGGGGTTGTTTTGGGAATACTCATCTACAGAAAAAGATTTTTAAAACATGATTCCTGATTTCATTGACAGGTCAAAGCTGCCGCACAAAAGCGGGGTGTATCTTTTCAAGAATACTCAGAGCGAAGTTTTATATGTGGGTAAGGCCATTGATTTATACCACAGAGTTGCCAGTTATTTTAGCGGAAACCATGATACTAAAACTTCAGCCTTGGTAAATGATATTGGGAGCGTAGAAACAATCCTCGTTGAATCAGAGTTGGAGGCTCTAATTTTAGAAGCAAATCTCATAAAAAAACACCTGCCTCCTTTTAATGTCAAGCTGACTGATGATAAAGACTATTTATATATTGGAATTACCAAAGATGACTTTCCCAAAATAATTACATTGAGAAAGAAAAACCTAAGGAGTGTAAAAAAATATTTTGGCCCATTCCCTTCTGCAAAGACTGTTAGAAATACCTTGAAACTTTTAAGAAGAGTTTTTCCCTGGTGTTCAGCCTCGCAAGGCCAGGCCTTGCGAGCGTGTTTCTACTATCATCTCGGCTTGTGCCCAGGAGTGTGTGTTGGGTTAGTCAGTAAAGAGGAATACAACAAAACCATCAAGCGTTTTTCTAAATTTATGGATGGGAAGAAAGAAAAACTAGTGGAAGATCTAATAAAAGAGATGACGCAAGCATCAAAGGGACAGAAATTTGAAGAGGCTGCAAAAGTAAAAAAAGTGATTGAGGGAATAAATTATTTAACCCAATCAAACAGAGTTCAAGCTTATTTGGAGAATCCAAATTTTCTGGAGGATGAAAAAAAACAAGCTCTGATAGAACTTAAGAAGGATTTAAATTTAACAGAATTGCCCCGAAGAATAGAAGGCTATGATATTTCCAATATTCAGGGAAAGGAAGCCACCGGCTCTTTGGTGGTACTAACTGATGGGGAAATTGATAAATCCCAGTATAAAAAATTTAAAATCAGAGCTTCCGGTAGACCAAACGATGTGGGGATGATGAAGGAGATGATAAAGAGACGTTTAAACCATCCAGAATGGCCTTTGCCGGATTTAATTATTGTTGATGGAGGTAGGGGACAGGCAAATGCAGCAAAATTCGAAATTCGAAATTCGAAATTCGAAATTCCTGTTTTTGGGCTGGCCAAAAGGCTGGAGTGGTTATATCCTCCTGAAAGGGAGGTAGTTAAATTATCCCGGAAAAGCTTGTCTTTAAAGCTGTTGCAAAAAATCAGAGACGAAGCCCACAGGTTCGCCCTCGTCTACCATAGAAAACTTCGTGGTAGAATATTATTCAGATGAAGACTTTGCTGCGCTATTATGTAATTAATTTGGCCTCTTTGTGGGCGACTGCCAGCTTAATTGGCGGATTAAAGTATTCGGGCGGCATCAGCACTCTTTTAACAGGTGGCTTAGTTTTTACCATCATCAATATCATCCTGGTTCCCCTACTAAAGGTACTGCTCCTACCGCTTAACATCCTGACTTTAGGTTTGTTTGCCTGGATTACTAATGTGCTGGCCTTGTTCATTTTGACTAAAACGGTGCCTACTTTTACACTTTCGCCTTATTATTTCAAGGGATTTTCCTTATATGGTTTCTCGCTGCAGGAGTTTGAACTTAACACTTTTTTGGTGGCGGTGGTGGCATCGCTACTGATCGGCATTATCACTCATTTCCTGCACTGGTTATCCCATTAAAAGATAGTGTATAATGTGCCGAATATCATGAAAACAGCTATTTTTCTTATTCAGATAATTGTGGCAGTATTAGTTATTGGAGTGATCATGCTGCAACAAAAAGGGACTGGTCTGGGTTCAACTTTTGGAGGCGAGCTGTCTTTTTACCGAACCAGAAGAGGAGCGGAAAAGATGATTTTTTATCTGACAATTGGACTGGTCTGCTTATTTATTGCCCTATCTATTATAGGTTTGGTTGTTTAAGATGAAGCTTTTCATCCTGATTCTTTTTAAATTCATCAGACGACAAATCAGATGGGTGGGCCTAATTTTAATTCTGTCCCTCTTTGTCGCATTTTTACAAATCAGATTTAATTTATTCAATCCTGTTAATCGTTTATCAGAAGGGTTTGTGGGTACTTATCAGGAACATGATATACCCGAGGAGGTGACCAGGCTTTTATCTGAAAACCTGGTAATAATGGATTCTGCCGGTCGTTTTAAACCAAACCTGGTTGAAACTTGGGATGTTAATAAAGATGCCACCTCTTTTAAATTTGTTCTAAGAGAAGGCCTAGTCTGGGCGGATGGCAGTAAATTAAAATCCGCTGATTTGGAATTTAATATTCCGGGTGTAGAAATTTCTACTCCTGACGAGAGAACCATTCAGTTTAAATTGAAAGAGTCTTACTCCCCTTTTCCTTCACTTTTGACAAAACCTATTTTTAAGAAGGGTACTAAATTGGGAACCGGTCCTTATCAAATTAAAAAAATAGAAAAATCAAGAATTTTTATCACTAAACTAACCTTAGAAGGTTTAAAGGATGATTTACCGAAAGTTTACATCAGGTTTTACCCTAACGAGAAAGTTGCCCAGGCAGGCTTTTATATGGGGGAAATTCAGGCTCTTTTTGGGGTATCAAATCCTAAGATTTTTACCAAGTCAGCAACCACCGATATAAAACAAAAAACTGATTACTCAAAAATAGTGACTATTTTATATAACACCAAAGATCCACTTCTTTCCAATAGAGCCTTAAGACAGGCTTTGTCATATCAATCACCCAAAATAGACAAGGAGGAAGAAGCCAATGCAACGTATCCAAAATTCCACTGGGCTTATAACGAAGGAGCAAAAGGCTATATTTCTAATCCAGATGAAGCCGGGAAAGCTTTTGAAAGAGCTAAAACTAATTTAACTGAGGAAAAATTGGCAGAAAATATTTTATTAACCTCCACACCTAATTTGGAAGAGGTAGCCAAAAAGGTTATTGGTAATTGGAAGCAGCTGGGATTAAACTTTAACTTGAGAGTTGAGTCGGGAATTCCCCAAAATTTCCAGGCCCTCTTAATCACACAAAGTATACCCTATGATCCTGATCAGTATTTTTTGTGGCATTCCACTCAAACTAACACTAATTTAAGTAAATATTCCTCAGACTGTTGTCCTCAATCTGCCAGAGTTGATAAAGATTTAGAGGATGGCAGGAAGGCTGTAAATGAGGAGGATAGAAAAACAAGCTATCTGGATTTTCAAAAAACTTTAATGGAAGATGCTCCGGCTACTTTTTTATACTTTCCCAAACACAATATTGTTTATTTAAAAAAAGCGGAAAAGAATTTAGATAGAGTTTTGAAGCTTCAACTACCCGATTAGATCCATTTTTCTGATGCGGATATTTTTGGGGGTAACTTCAACCAGTTCTGTTTCATCTATATATTCAATAGCATTTTCCAAACTCATAACTTTTGGGGTATTAAAGTGCTCGGAAGTGCCCTCACCTGATGACCTGTGATTTGTTTGCTGTTTTTCTTTACAGACATTAATCCTGATATCATCTTCCCTGCTATTTTGTCCGATAACCTGTCCTGTATATACTTCAACACCTGGCCCAATAAATAACTCACCCCTATTCTGTGCTCCGGTTAGAGCATAAAGTTTGGTTATGCCTGACTCATGTGCCACTAAAGACCCGTTATTTCTTTTGAAACTACCCCCTGATTCTTGCCGGTATTCCAAAAATGAGGAAGAAATTATACCCAAACCTTTAGTATCTGTTATAAATTGGGATCTGTATCCGAATAATTCCTTAGTGGCAATTACAAATTCCAGATACATGACTTTGTTTTCACCAGTCATGTCTAGTAATTCTCCGTGCCGCAGTCCCATTTTTTGCATCACAGATCCCTGGAGACCCTCCGGCACTTCAATTGCCACTTTTTCATACGGGGTTAAAAGTTTCCCGTTCTCGATTTTTTCAATAACTTGCGGTTTTCCAACCTCGAATTCATAACCTTCCCTTCGCATCCGTTCAATAAGAATTGCCAGATGCAGCTCGCCTCTTCCGGAAACAATCCACTCCACCCCTGCGTTTTCTACCTTTAAAGCAACATCAGATTCCTGAGCCTTAAGTAGTCTTTCCTGAATTTGTCTGGCTGTTTTATACTCACCCTCCCTGCCTGCTAGGGGAGAGGTATTCGCTCCAAACTTCATCCTGACAGTTGACGGTTCAATATCTAAAATTGGTAAAGCAACAGGGTTTTGAGAATCCGCAATTGTTTCACCTATTGTAATATCAGGAACTCCGGAAAGGGCAATAATATCCCCGGCATGGGCTTCCTTAATATCAATCATGTCTAATCCTTCAAAGCCCATAAGTGAGGTAAGTTTAAACTTTTTAACTATACCTTCACGGTTTATGTGGGTCACTTCCGCTCCTGTTTTAATAGTTCCTGCATATACCCTGCCTGTGGCAATGCGGCCTTTAAAATTATTATATGTAGTGTTTGTAATAAGGACTTGAAGTGGTTTATCCGCTTCTGCTTTAGGAGAGGGAATTTCTTTTAAAA
>MFDM01000011.1:0-28939 GCA_001776905.1 Candidatus Daviesbacteria bacterium RIFCSPLOWO2_01_FULL_39_12
AAGCTACTAAAAGGCTCGTCGTTTTAGGAAGATTTAGTTTGATTCATCAACTCTCGTTTCGGGAATATTCTTACGTGATGCATAACGTATATTCACTATTTGCTAAACCACTGCTCCCTCTAAAAAGTTTAGTTCCATTCTAAATTTGTTTCTTAAGCACTTCAAGAAAATCATTTGGACTAATTAGTGTGACTCCTTTATATTTACTGACTTTTCGTAGCAGCGGCCCATCTCCTGTCACTAAATAATCCACCTTGCCGGAAACTGCAGCAGCTATTACCAAATCATCTTCAGGATGGGTAGCAATATCAGGTACATTTTCAGTAATTAAAACCTGTTTTGTCTGAAACTGAAGGAGTGCTTGAATCCGGGATATTTCCTGAGGGCTCAAGTGGGTGGTGAAATATGGCTTGTGTAATGTATCTCTTACTTCATCACGGAGATGTTTAGATGTGACAAGCGCAAAAATACCTTTGCGCCATAACCGAAGTAACACACCTGGAATACTATCGGGGTTACGAAATCCGAGAATACCGGAGGCAATTATATTTGCATCCAGGACAGCTGATATCATAAAGAGCTACGTGATTTAGGGAGTTTTCGGCGCTTCACCGCTCGAACTTGCCTCAAGGCTTTACTAACCTCTCGTTCAATCTCTTGAGAGGATACATCCTTAAACTTCTCACCAACCTCATCAAGAATAGCAAAATTTCGTTCCCTTTGTTCTTCAAGCCTGGTAAATTTTTCCAACTCCTCGGCCGAAATAACAGCTGCTACAGGGATACCGCTTTTTTCAACAACAATCCTAGTTTGCTTAATAAATACTTGATTAAGAAGTTGGCTCCACTGTTGCCTTACATCTGATGCCTTCATTACTTGTGTCATAAATACGCCCTCTATGTACAGATTAGTACAAATCTGTACAAAAGTCAAGTATCAAATTACAGCTCCCTCTGGAAAGTTTAATTCTTTTTTTGTGGTATCAAAGGAAACTTTAATACCTATTGGCATAGGAATATTTACAGTAAAATGCCCAAAATCCAAATTGGCCATAATGGGGAATTTATATTCTTTTAAAATATCCAAAATCATCTCTTTTGCTGTTGGTTCCACTACTTCTTTTTCCCTGGCCGGTTTTATATATTTTATTTTTCCAATTAACATTCCTGAAATCCTATCCAAAATCCCCATGTATTTAAGCTTGTATAAAGTGGTGGCTATATGATGTAAAGTTACCCCCACCTCTTCCCAAAAAAATATTACTCCATCAAAAACCTCTATTTTTGGATAATACTGCGTGCCGGATAAAATTCTTTGGTGTTCCAATATTCCTCCAATCAAATGCCCTGCTGCTTTTCCTTTTTTCCATGTCTTCCACTCGCTAATAGGTTTAATAATTCCGGGTGCTTCTGTCTTTGTTAAAAATTTTAAGAAAAATTCCTGATCTAATTTTGACCAGTCCTCTTGTCCCTCTTTGACTTCCCTCCCGAATCCAAACGTCACATCATCCATATGAAATCCCACCATTCTAGTTTTGGTAAATATTGCCAGATGATATGCAGTCATATCAGACATTCCTATGAAGGGTTTGGGGTTATTCTTTATTAGTTCATAATCCAGATGCTCCAGAACTGAGATCGCAGAATACCCTCCGGTTTGAGCCATGATGGCTTTAATATTCTTATCTGCAAACATATTATTTATATCTTCACCTACCTCTTTAGGTGTACCTGCCATCCACCACCTTGTTTTTCCAATTGTTTTTCCTTCTTTAATCTTAAATCCTAAATCTAAAATCACTTTCTTCCCTCTCTCGTAACTTTCCCTAAAAGACGGGAGCACCGGTAAAGAAGAAGCCACAATTCCAATAGTATCCCCGATATTTAATTTAGGAGGTTTCAAAATTTTCATTCCAGCTATTGTAGCAGATTGCTATTTCGAGGTCACAGTTACAGTACTGGTTGAAGTATTCCCAGCTACATCAAAAGTTTTCGCCAAAAGTGTATAGGTAATATTTGGTCTTTTGGGAACTTTCCAATTACATGAATAGGCAGAAGTGGTGTCTGTACACTTTAATATTCCATTAACATAAAACTCTACTTTATTTATTCCAGAAACATCAGAAGCTGAAGCTTGAATAGTCACGATAGAGTTTTTAGGCACTGTTGAACCATTAGCGGGGTTAGTGATGGTGACAGATGGAGCAGTGATATCTAAAACAGTCACAAAAACTCCTGAGGAAGAAGCTACATTGTTGGCTAAATCAAACGCCCTGGCGTGAACAAGATGTAATGAGTTATGTGGGTAAACTGTAGTATCCCAGGCAGAAAAATACGGAGCTGAAGAACTGGTGCCAATCATATCGGTATCTGCATAAAACTCTACTTTGGCAATCCCGCTGCTATCAGAGGCATCAGCAGTGACATTCACTATTCCGGAAACAGAGACACCGTCAAGGGGGTTTGTAACTGAAACAGATGGAGGAGTGGTATCAGATGGAGCAGTTTCACCAATTCCTAGATTTCCTAAAGGATTGCTCTCCTGACCAACACTACTGACAACTTTAAGTGAACTAAAAAACAAAAGTACAGTTACTGTTAGTATTAAGGCGGCAAGAAAGATAAAAAGCAGTTCAAATAACAAATTTAACTTGATAGTTTTTACCATTATTAAAAATATCCCATAAATTAAATTACTTTGTCAATACTTTAAAAAATCTCGCCCAAAAAGAGCGAGATTTTTTCTTTCCCTAATTAGGAAAATAATTACCCTTTTGCTGAGCAAACCTTGCAATCACCCATGTGGGTGGCCGCAATATAAACTGCTGATACTCCAACCAAAATATAAACAATGTTGGTCAGACCAATCCCACCAAAGATAGTTTCCACCAAATTCATATTAAACAAAGCCACTAATCCCCAATTAAGTCCGCCAACCACCAACAAAGCAAATGCCACCATATGCAAAATTTTCATTCTCTCACCCCCTTCCATTTATTAGTACCACTTCCAGTGTAATCACAAATTAAACATTTAATCAAGGGGGATTATTGTCCTTGACAAACCTTAGGAATATGTTATGATATCCTTATGCAAATTGATAGCCTTTTAGATAAAAAATTTATCGGTACAGATGAACTGCGCAAAAAACTAACTAAGATTTTAAATGAGCTATCCCAAAAAGGCGGCGAGCTTATTGTCACACAACATGGCATTCCTAAAGCTGTACTTATGGATATTGAGTCGTACATTAAACAACAAAAACGGATAAATGATGTCAAACGCCGCACTATCCAAACATACCGTTAACTATCCAATTATATTCTCGATCGAGAACTTATTGTCTAAAATCTAGGTTGCAACCCCCGAGGTTGAAAACTAGATATTAAAATTATCTGTGTCTTTAAATTCAAAAGCAAACTATATTTGTGGGTCAAATGGATGAAAATGGATTTGAGGTAACTATTCTAACCACCATGTTAAAACAAAACCTGAGTTTTCTCCCATCCTGTTTAGTGATTTTACTAATTCTTGTACTACTGTTGGAGCGAAATAAGTTCCCAGTAAAAAACTCCCTAACTGATCTCTAGTTTCTTTTGGAGGTTCAACCGCTCCACCTGTAGACGCACTTAATTCTACCATGGCCAGATGATAATCTTTTTAAACCTATAAGTCAAGTTCATAATTTCAGGATGCCTAGAAAAGCCTCTTGCGGTATCTCAACTTTTCCTATCATTTTCATCTTCTTTTTTCCCTTTTTCTGCTTTTCCAAAAGCTTGTCTTTTCTGGTTCTGTCTCCTCCATATAGTTTGGCTGTGACATCTTTTCTAAATGGAGAGATGGTTTCCCTGGCAATTATGGTTCCACCTATTGCAGCTTGAATGGCTATGGCAAAATTTTGTCTGGGTAATACCTCCTTTAATTTCTCCACCATTCTTCTACCATAACTTTCTGCTTTACTCTTAACAACAATTGAAGACAGCGCATCCACCTTTTCCCCAGCTACCATTATATCCACCCTGACAGCATCCACCTCCCTAAATTCCAAAAACTCCCAATCCAAAGAGGCAAAACCTGATGAGACTGATTTTAACCTGTCATAAAAGTCTGTTACCATCTCAGATAAAGGCATTTCATAAGTTAGCTCCACTTGAGCACCAAAATGTTGCATCGTCACAAATTGCCCTCTTCTATCTTGTATCAACTCCATCACAGATCCTATATAGTTTTGTGGAATAAAAATCTTTAAACTAACCCAAGGCTCTTTGATGTCTTTCATATTACTTGGGTCAATCTCCGAAGGATTATGCACTAATTTCCCATCAATTTCATATTCAACAGAAGGGATTGTGGCAATAAGTTCTACTCCAAACTCAGTTGATAATCTCTCCTGAACAACTTCTGCATGTAGAAGTCCTAAAAACCCACATCTGAATCCATTTCCCAAAGCTTGGGAAGATTCAAGCTCAAATGTGAACGCTGGATCATTTAACCTAAATTTATTTAATCCCTCTTTGGCATCTATATAATCATCCTGATCTGTGGGGAAAAGCCCTACATAAACCATAGACTTAACTTCTTTATATCCTAGTAAGGGAACTGCTGTAAGGTCGGTTGATACACTATCTCCAACTCGCACTTTATCTGAATTCTTCACTCCGGTTGCGATATATCCAATGTCTCCGGCTTTAAGGCCATCATTTAATGTCAACTCCGGTGCAAAAAAACCGGTTTCTAAAACATGCCCCTCTGCTTTTGTCTGTAAAAAATAAATTACTGTATTAATAGGTGGAGTTTGACCTTCAACTATTCTAACTTGTGCAATGACGCCCTTAAAAGAATCATAAAAAGAATCAAATATTAAGGCTTTTAAGGGTTTATCTATTTCTTGTTTTGGTGGTGGCACTTTTTCTATGATTGCTTTTAATAAGTTAATTACCCCTTCGCCAGTTTTTCCAGAAACCAAAATGATCTCACTTTCTAAAAACCCGAAAGTATCAGTTAACTCTTTTTTCACTTTTTCAATGTCTGCATTTGGTAAATCTATTTTATTAATTGCAGGAATTAAGGTTAAGTTTTGCTCTAAAGCAGCCAAACCATGAGCTAAAGTTTGGGCCTGGATCCCCTGGGTAGCATCTACCAAAAGTATTGCCCCTTCCACAGCAGCAAGAGCCCTTGAAACCTCATATGAAAAATCCACATGGCCGGGAGTATCAATTAAATTTAGAATGTACAATGTAGAATTTAAAATGTAATTTAACCTTACAGGTGCAAGCTTAATGGTAATACCACGTTCTCTCTCCAAAGCCAGAGAATCCAGAAGTTGTGGCTTAAGTTTTTCCTTTGGCACGGTACCTGTAATCTCCAATAATCTGTCAGCCAAAGTTGATTTCCCATGGTCAATATGGGCAATTATACTGAAGTTACGAATGTTCATCAGGCTATTATACTAAATAGTGCCTGTTTCAGGGGTAATTATCTCCTGCGATTTGAGTTTGGTTTGAAATTTGGTTGCTCTTCTGATTAAATCCGCAAAGGTAAGCAATTCTCTCACTTTCAAAAACCACACCAATCCCACATATACAGACAGAGCAAAAATTGATGATATTCCTGTCAATATCAGCAAATTGATAGTCCTGGTGGTATCAAAAATTACCTGATCCAATAGCTTGATGGGAATATATAAAGCCACCCCCATTATAGTAGTCGCCATAAGCATTTTTAGAAATGGCACCAACACTGCAGACAAATCAAATTTACCCACTTTGAAGTGTAAAGTCAGAAAAAGCAAAACACCTGATAAAATAGCTGCTATGGAATTGGCCAGTCCAATACTCCAAACATCCAGTCTGAGAATTTTAATAAAATAGAAACTCAGTGAAATATTTAAGGCCACTACAATAAACGACACCATCACAGGAGTTCTGGTATCTTTCATTGCGTAAAAACCTCTTACCAAAAGCAGTGAAACTGATTGCGCGGCCAATCCTATGGCCAGATAAGCCACAGTTAATCCTGTCAGAACAGTTGCTTCCCAATCAAATTGAGAAGCCCCAAAAATAAGCCTCACCACCGGTATTCTGATGACAATTAAAATCGCTGTTGCTGGCAGAGTTAAAAATAGTATCTGATGCAGGGTGGTGAGAAGCGTCACTTTAAGTTCTTCTATTCTTCCCCTGGCTCGTTCAGCTGACAGTACCGGCAAAGCAGCTTGGGCTAGAGTTGCTCCAAAAAGCCCGATCGGCACTACCTGCAGATGTTGGGCAAAGGTTAAATAGGTAACTGACCCGATTGCTGCCAAAGAGGCCAAGGCTAAACCAACTGTTTCATTAATTTGCTCTGCAGCCAAACCCAATGTTCTAAAACTCATCAGGCTGGCTATCTCTTTCACGCCAGGGTGGAAAAACCTGGGAGGAAATTTAAACCTAAATCCCAGAGCATAAACTAGAGGCAATTGAACTGCGGCATGCAAAGCTGCTCCTATAATAACTCCAAAAGCAGCCCCTTTTATCCCCAAAGAATTAGACAAAAAAATGATTCCCAGAATTATTCCCAGATTATAAAAAACCGAAGCAAAAGCCGGGATAACGAAACGCTGGAAAGATTGCAAAATACCAATAAAGAATGAGCCTAGCACCAAAATGATCTGTCCAAAAAGAATTATCCTGGTTAAATCAACCACCTGAACTTGGCGGTCAGCGCTAAAACCCGGTGCAATGATTAAAGAGATAAGAGGTTGGGCAAAAATAAAAATTAAAATTGTGGCCACTAAAAAAATAGCCATAGACACACTTAAAATTGCTCCTGCCATCTCAAATGCATCTGCCTTCCCTTTTTTCTCTAAATGTTCTGTAAAAACCGGAATAAAAGCCACTGACAAAGCTCCCAAAATGGCAATCTGGAAGATTAAATCCGGTAATCTAAATGCTGCCCAAAAAATATCTATTTTATCCGGAGTAAACACATGAGCCAACAGTCTGTCTCTGACCAAACCCAAGATTTTAGATAACATCATGGTGGCCATGATTATGACCGCACCTGATAAAATTGAAGTTTGTCTGGAATAAATTAATGTTAATAGATTTTTAACCATTTAATTTAGTTTAGCATTATGATACTATACACGCCATGCCTATTATACGTTCAGCCATTAAAAAAGTCCGCAAAGACAAAGTCAGAGAAGCCCGTAATAAAAAGAGGGCAGACGCCTTAAAGTCTTTAATGAAAAAGGTTAGAACTACCAAGTCAGCAAAAGATCTACAGGTAGTTTATTCTGCTTTGGATAAAGCTGCCAAGGTTAAACTGATCCATCCCAAGAAAGCTGCCAGATTAAAGTCTAGGTTGTCAAGGGGTGTTAGCCCGCAAAAATATAGTCTAAAAAGATCCGCAAAAAAGAAGTAATTCTTTCCCCTTTTGCCTTTCTCCTTTCCCCTTGTATAATATCCTTATGGCTGCCAAGAATACTAACCAAAGCTCCAAGCTCTTAATTCATCTTGATCTGCTGAGATCTCAGAGTGATTATTCAAAACTCTCATCAAAAATTATTCACTATCTTGTATCAACCGGGAAATATATCCTGATTACTGTTGAGGCTATCATGTTAATTGCTTTTTTTATCAGATTTAAACTGGATACAGATTTAGCTACTCAACAAAAAGCAATAAATCAAAAAAAAGATTATATTCAAAGTTTAAGGGTAAGCGAAATAGCCATCCGACAAACCCAATTTAAACTTTCACAAGTTAAATTATTCTACGAAAATTATGTTGAATATCCACAAATATTCAAGGAGATTGCCGATCAAACTCCACCAGGCGTCAAATTTATTAATGTTGCTATGGAGACTCAAGAAAATAAAGTGATAATTAGAATTAATGCGCAAGCGCAAAGTAGTAACGACATTTCCAATTTCACTCAAGGATTAAAAACAAGCCAGCATTTTAAAGATGTCGGCTTAACTACTTTGAACGTAGAGCAAAATATCATTAAGTTCACATTAAATTTGTCAGCGCCAATAAAACTGGAGAGTTAAATTATGATCAGAGGATCCGCCAGATACTCTAAATATTTTACTTTTATACAACCCTTTATCAAAAGCCGTTTTATCAGAACTTACACCCCGGTTGTCTTAACTCTCTGGATCATCATAATTTTCATCTTATTTGCGCTTAAACCTACTTTGGAGACCATTTTTGTTTTACAAAAGAAACAATCCGATGCAGGGCAAATTCTAAAAAACCTTGATCAAAAGATTGCCGACTTAAATTTAGCAAAACAAAATTATGATAATCTGGGTGAATCCATCAAAAGTAAAATTCAGCAGACTATTCCCGATAGTGTCACTGTCAGAACTATTGCCGCTTCTTTGGAAGATGCAGCTCGAACTAATGATGCTTCAATCTCCGCCTTACAATTTCAATCCTTTATTCTTGAACCTAAAAGAGACAACAGTCTGGAAAATTTGGCTGAGATTGAGTTTACTTTTAATATCGAAGGTGCTTATCCGAATTTACTGTCAACTTTACGACAACTTAAGTCAACTAACAGATTAATTAACATATCTTCCGTATCTTTTCACTCAACAGAAGGCGAAAGCCGCAATTTGGTCATGTCTATTTCAGGAAAAGCATATTTTGTCAAATAATTATGAGAAAAAGCTCACTTATCCTTACCATACTTACGCTTATTACTATAATAGCTTGGGTGATCTTTGATGTTATCCATGCCAGATCAAAGGTGGAAATCCCCACTGAGATAAAAAATGTGCTAGACCCTGTTAATCCCAATTTTGATATCAAGGCGCTGGAAAATATACCATGATAAAAACATTTGAAAGATTCAAGATTCCCACACTAGCTGGATTGGGAATCATCTTGGCAGGGATCGTAGCCGGGGTTGTGCTAATATTGAGCGAACAAACTTTTCTGACAGAAGCCTCACCAAATTTCACCCCCAAAAACATTACAGTCTCAAATATCGATGATGCCTCAGCCACAATTTCATGGCAAACTGGCGCCGCCACATATTCTGTAGTATCTTATTGGTTGATACCGCTTCAGCAAATGGAAGGGGTAGATGAAAGAGATACCCAAACATCTTCCACATTTACCAGTCATTCTGTTAAATTAAAAAACTTACAACCAAAAACCACATATCAATTTAAGGTCATTTCCGGAAAAATTAAATCCGATACCCTAACATTTCAGACAGCTGCTCTATCTACCTCCCAGGATAACTTTGGACCTATCATTGGTTCTGTTTTAGATAATGATAAATTTTTAACAGATGGTGTTGTTTACCTGACAATTCCGGGCGGCGTTACCCAATCGGCCGTAATTAACAATTTAGGTAACTTTTTAATACCCCTAAATTCAATCTATAAAACGGATCTTTCGGACATACTCCCTTTATCGGGGGAAACTATTGCCAAATTGACTGTTATTTCACAGGACAAACAAACACAAGTGAGTTTTAAATTGTCACCCGAGGGGGTTAACCTACCCCCTCTGAAATTAGCCCAAAAGTTAGATTTAACTGTTCCACCTCTTCAGCAGACGGAAGCAACACTCTCGGCTGAAGCTACCTCTTCTGCTCAACCTTCAAATCAGGATTTATCAATTTTCGATTTAAATGGCGACAACTCTATTAATGCTACAGATAATGCCATTGTCTTAAAAAACTTTGGGAAAAATCCCCAAAATAAAAAAGCTGATTTAAACTTTGATGGGGTAGTTGATCAAAAAGATTTAACTTTAATGTCAGAAAAGATCAACCAATCTACTAAAAAATAAATTTATTTATCAATAAAAATTCTGCCTGGTCTTTTTCCATTAAGCCACTTTTAATTTTAAAATCAATTTTCAATATATCTTTATACAGATTTTCTATTTTTTCCAGATTAAATCTTTTTCTTTGTCTTTCCAGTTTTTGCTTCACAAAAGGGAGAGCGTTTTTGGGAATAACTGCCAGACTTCTTAACAGATAAAAAATCATGGTGATAAAATATTGGGTATCATAATTTGCCTTCTTTAATTTATCCATTTCTAGAAAGGCTTTTTTATCTCCACTGGCTAAAAGATCCAAAAATGGAAAAACTGATACTTCCTTAGCTTCCGGGAAGAAAAGCAGCTCACCTTGCTCCTTTTTCACCCATTCCATGATGGGCTTTTTATTTAAAACCTCATGGTCAAACCAAAAAATTAAAGTATAGGGTATAGGGTATAGGGTATAGTCAGTAAAAGTCTCGTCTGGATTTTCTAAAATAATTAGTTGTTCCTCAGACAGAAGCGAAGGTGTCATAAGCACAGCTTGTATATTCTCCACACTTCCCTGCCCTGAGCTTGTCGAAGGGTCAAACATTACCACATTATTTGGATCGAATTTTTGTTTTATTGAAAGCAATTTTGCTCTGGAACTACTCAGAGCCGGTCCGTGCAGCAGTTGAAGCTTCATACTCCTCCTCACTCTTTCTCAATACCCCCATAATATATTTATGTATGATTGAAAAATCATCATCTTCAGATACTAAAACATATGCTCCGCCAAAATCAGCAGCTGATGGGTGAGTCAACAATCTCGTCCTGCCATCAGCTAAACCCTCTTTCACAGAATCATCCAAGGAAATTGGATAGCTTTCTGTCAGTTTTTTAGACAATTTATAAAATTCTAATGCATCTTTGATGGAAATATCGGTATCTATGCTTTTAGAAAAAGCGTTAAATAACTCACCTAATTTTTTAGGGTTAAAAAGAGTGTCTAAAGACAAAACTTTTTTTCTAATTGCTTGTAAAATGAATTCTTGTCTTTTGGATCTGGCAAAATCTGAACCTTCCCCGTTAGTCCCATGTCTGGATCTGACAAACTTTAAAGCTTCCTCACCATCCATATGAGTTAAGCCTTTATCAAAATTAATATGTTCGAATCTACAGGAAAAATATTTTACCCCTTTATCTTCTTCCGCTGAATCTGTGGCAATAGCAGCATCCTTTACAAAAACCTTTCTCTTGCCTTGTTCAATATTTAACTTTTTGGCTTCTTCCTCGTTAAACTCTTTCTCCACCTCTTCCCATCCACAAAGATCATTTTCTTTGCCTGTAATGGGGTATAAATAATCGTCAAAAGAATTTTGCACTTCAATATCAATCCCTCCCAAAATATTGACAGCATCAATAAAACCTTGGAAATCAATCCTCAGTCCATAGTGAATTGGCAACCCGACAACATTACCGATCACTACTTTTGTGTGAGCTAATCCATTTTTTTGGGATAAGCCTGCCTGATAAACAGCATTGGCTTTGGAAGCCAAAGAGGGTAACCATAAATCTCTGGGAATAGAAATAATATGCAGCTGATTAGTATTTAGATTATAGGAAGCTACTAAAATAGTATCTGTTAAAGTGGCTCCATCATGCCTTCCTCCCGCCATTCCCAAAAGCAAAACATTAACTCTATCATCATTATAATCCAGGCTGGTTTTGGCAAAAATAAACTTAACCACCGGTGATATCAAAGAACTGGAAGATGAGGAGGAGGTAATAAATAATACTGCAGCTGTTAAAAACGACAGAATCAAAACCACCGGAATTATTTTTTTAAAAACTTTCCGGGTATTCTTCAGCTTAACGGGATTATCTTTTTCGCCAAAAACAATTCTTTTCAATGATCACTCCTTGCATGCTTTTAGAATTTTAATAAACTCTTCTGCATCAAGCGAGGCGTTCCCTACTAAAACTCCATCTATATCACTTTGAATAATGAAGCCTTTAACATTTGTTGCAGTCACGCTACCCCCATAAATCACTTCCAATTCTTTCCCGTACTTTTGCTTGAAACGAATGGCTAATTTATTAGCATCTTCCGGAGTATCAGCTCTACCTACTCCTGGAGTATTAGTTAAACCAGTACTAATTGCCCATATAGGCTCATAAGCAATCATCTTGCATTCCTCGGGTACTGGAGTTTCCTCATCTTGAACACAAACTAAGGGAGTTATCCCAGCTTCATTGGCCCTCTTAACTTTTTTAGAAATCATCTCATCAGTTTCAGAAAAGTTTTTCCTTCTTTCGGAATGACCTATTATAGAAAGTTCAACCAATTCTTTTAGTAAACTGGCTGATTCTTCACCAGTATATGCTCCTGCTTCAAAAGGTGATAAATCTTGTGATCCCACCATAATTGGAAAATTCCCTACAGTAATTGCCTTCTTAACTTCGGATAAAGCAGAAAAGGTTGGACAAACCACTACTTTTAGATCTTCTCGTTTAGGAAGTTTTGACCCTACGGAAGAGACCCAATCCAGGGTTTCAGCTATAGTCTTATTTGACTTCCAGTTTGCAATTATCCAAATGCTTTTATCCGAACCAGCCATACTTTTGTAAGTCTACCATGAAATCCTCTGATACCTCAATTCCCTCCTGTTCCAAAAGCACCTTCTGTAGCTGCTTTGGATGTTCCAAACATTTGGTGGAAATAAAACCATGTCTGTTAATGACCCGCTGCCAGGGCGCATCATCAATGTTAAAGTGTAACACCCCACCAACTAACCTTGCCCCCCTGGGAACTCCTGCCAAAATAGCCACAGTACCATAGGTGGTAACTTTACCATAAGGAATCTTTTTGACAATTTGGATAACCTTATCTTTAAAGCTCATATTCCCCACGTCATTGCGAGGAGTGAGTCATCGAGCGACGTGGCAATCTCAATTAAAAAATTAGCTTGTTATCAGCTTAACAAGTTCTGCTTTTGGAGCCACCCCAATTTTTCTTCCCACCTCTTTATCATCTTTTAAAATAATGTACGTGGGTATACTCATAACTCCAAACTCAGAAGCTTTCTGAGGATTCTCGTCAACATTAATTTCCTCTATCTCCACTTTCCCCTCTAATTCTTTTTTTATTTCTTCCAAAACCGGTGCCATCACATGACAAGGACCACACCAAGGAGCCCAAAAATCCAAAAGTTTCGTTTTCATAGGTTTCAATACTAACAAACTATTTAGGAATTTGTCCAGCGATTGGTTAAACAAGTACTATTTATCTTTAAGTTCAGCGGTTTTGATGTTTTCTTACCATATACGGAATACAACTACCGGCATTTTGCGTTGCTTGCTCAAGCAAACGCAAACGTCGATCTACCACATCGCCTCTTCTAAAATTTCCTCCCAGTTGGTTCAATGCTTTCTTTGCCTGAAAAGTCGCAGGTGCGCAAACAGCCCTATTTGTCTGCCTTAACACAATTGCGCCAGGCAGAGAAGATGGTCTTGCAAGCTCGAATGCTTGATTTTTCTCGTCTATAAATATTATTGATCCAAGTAGTAAATCAATATCTCCATATCTAAGATTTGCAGCCAGAAATCTTTCTAAAAGCGAAGTCGGCATTTGCTCCTGTGATAATTGCTGGGTTTGAGGTGTAGACTCCGAAGTAGGAGTAGATTTTATTTCTTTTGACACTGGAACTTGCTGACATCCAAAAGATAAGGCAGCGAATGCTCCAACTGATATTACGGTCAAAGCCTCTTTACCTGTATTCACGCCCAGATTATATTCAACTTTAAGCTATTTGTCAAAGAAAGTTCTCAATGTTAAGATAATGTTCGTGTCAAATCTCCTCAATGATTTAAACCCAGAACAACAGCTGGCTGTTAAACAAACTGAAGGTCCTGTTTTAATTTTAGCCGGAGCAGGTAGTGGCAAAACCAGAGTTTTAACATATAGAGTGGCATATTTAATTTCTGAGAAAAAAGTTCTTCCGGAAAATATTCTTACATTGACATTTACAAATAAAGCAGCCGGTGAAATGGTTGAACGAATAAAAAAGCTGGTAGGACACTTGCCCACCTTACCCGTAATGGGAACGTTCCATAGTTTTTGTGCCAGAATATTAAGGCGCGAAGGAAAAGTTTTAGGTTTACCCTCCGGATTTGCTATATATAATGAAGGGGATGCTTTGGATGCAATTAAAGAAGCCATGGGAAATTTAAATATTCCCATTCAAAAAACTTCACCATCTGCAGTCAGAGCCACCATCTCGGGAGCCAAAAATGAGCTGATTTCATCTTTAGAGTACCCGCGTTATGCCCGGGGTTTTTTCCAGGAAATAGTGGCCAAAATATATTTGGAATACCAAAAGATTCTGGAGAAAAATCATGCCTTGGATTTTGATGACTTACTTTTAAAAGTAATCCAATTATTTCAGACAGAACCAATAATATTAACCAGATATCAAATCCAGTTCCGTTATATCTTAATTGATGAGTATCAAGATACAAACCCGGCCCAATATTTAATATCCAAATACTTAGCCAATAGACACAAAAGTATCTGTGTTGTGGGAGATGCCAGCCAGTCAATTTATTCATTTAGAGGAGCGGATTTTAGGAACATTGTTAATTTTGAAAAAGATTATCCGCAGGCAAAGATATTTAATCTGGAACAAAACTATAGATCAACCCAAAATATTTTGGATGCCGCTCATTCAGTTATTTCCAAAAATAAATCTCACCCTATTTTAAAACTTTGGACTAAAAAAGACGGAGGAGAAAAAATAGAAGTAGTGGAAGTCAGAAATGAGGTTGAAGAAGCTTTATTCATCCTAAATGTCATTGCGAGCGAACCCAGTTCGCGTAGCAATCTTTCTAACTATGCAGTTCTTTATAGAACAAATGCCCAATCAAGAAGCTTAGAGGAACAATTTTTAAAATCGGGTGTACCCTATAGATTGGTTGGTGGAGTTAGCTTTTATGAAAGAAAGGAAATAAAAGATGTTTTAGCATATCTTAGACTTTTACAAAATCCCCAAGATTCTGTTTCTTTAAAGCGGGCGGAAAAAATCGGTAAGGGTAGACTCACCAAACTTTTGGAATTATATTCAGAAATCAATTCTAAGTTAGATCAATACCCCACACTGGATTTATTAGACCAAATCTTACAAAAAACAGGTTATCTGGCATATTTGGATGATGGATCGGAAGAAGGCAAAGGCAGGGTGGAAAATGTCAAAGAACTTCGCTCTGTTGCAGAGCAGTTTCCTAACTTAGTGGAATTTTTGGAAAACGTGGCTCTTGTTGAAAATGGATATGATAAAAAAGAGGTTGGCGATGCTGTGACTTTAATGACGCTACATTCTGCCAAAGGCTTGGAATTCCCTGTTGTTTTTATGGTAGGCATGGAGGAAGGGTTATTCCCGCATTCCAGATCCATGCTGGATGTGAATGAACTGGAGGAGGAAAGAAGACTTTGCTATGTGGGAATTACCCGTGCCAAAGAAAAACTTTATTTAACTTATACCAGACAAAGATTGTATTTCGGTACCAGATCTAATAACCTAGTTTCCAGATTTTTATCAGACATACCTCAAGAATTAGTAACAACTAATGCTCAATTTAAAGATAGTGATGATTTTAATGATGACATAGAGACAAGTAAGGATGATGAGGATTGGTTAAATGCATAGATGGAAAGATATTTAGGAATCTTATTAATAATAGGTCTCACATTTTTTGCTAAATCATATTGGCAACCTCCTGCCATCCTGGGAGAATCATCCCCATCTCTGGCTGAAACATTACCAGTTAATCAAGCCATTACCACCCAATCTTCTTTCACAGAAAAACTGGAAGAAGAAGTTGAAGTACTAGCTAAAAAAACAATTTATGAAGATGATCCGGACACAGAAGCCGGGGAAGAGAAAATTTTGGAAGAAGGGACTGATGGAAAAAAAGTCAAGATAATCAAGATCACCTATTTTAAAGATGGCAGCGAATATGACAGACAAATTGTCTCTTCAGAAACTACCCCAGCCAAAGACAAAAAGATTTTAAGAGGGACTAAAATTGTCTGGAAAAACCTAGACACCCCGGATGGCCCCATTCAGTATTGGAGGAAACTGCGAGTTTATGCCACCCATTATGATTCCAGATGCCCTGGTTGCAATGAATGGACAGCCATTGGCATGAGGGCCGGCAAAGGAGTGATTGCAGTTGATCCAAAAGTAATACCAATGAGGAGTAAAGTTTATATCCCGGGATATGGGGTAGCAGTAGCCGGAGATACCGGCGGAGCCATCAAAGGAAACATTATAGATCTAGGCTTTGATGATGCCAAAACAGCAGGTTGGAAGGCGCAATTCATCGATATTTATCTGTTATAGAAGTTTAAGTTTACCTTTGGCAAGTGTAATTGCCTGTTTTTGAAAAAACTCTTTCACTTCTTCCCAGGAAAAGGAGACTAGCATTTTGGGGTCTTCCTGTGAATCAGCATCTGCAAAGTAATCCAGACTTTTCATAATATGAAAAATGTTGTCTGAAAGCTTTCCGTATTTTTGATCATAAAATCTTAGCATCTGCTCCAAAGTAAATTCCTTTGCCAAAAAATAAAGATCAATAAAATCTCTTTTTGTGCCCCTATCGCTAATTGCAGCTATTTTCATAGCAGAAATATCCTCAAGCGAGGCAATGTTAATTTTAGAAAAAGTAGTTGTTTTCTTAATTAGTGGGTATCGGTAGTAAAAATAACTGAATTTTACCTTAGGGAAGCTACCTAAAATTGTCCATTTGGCTGTTTCGTCTAACTTAAATCCAGACAATTTTTTAAGTTGTTCTAAGATAATTTCTGTGTCAAATTCTTTTTCTGTAAAAAAATCAAGATCTAAAGATACACGGTGTCCAATTTGAAGTGCACAAGCAGTACCACCTGCAAGATAAGCACTGTTAAAAATACCTGACTTTCCTAATATGGCCAGTGCATCTGACGCATTTTTAGATAAGGTGTTTGTAAACATACAACCTTTCTTTTATCAATATTTAACAAGTCCGCCCAAAAATTGGCAGTTTTGGGAGAAAAACCTCTTCTTTTTGTTATCACCTCTGAAATCAAATTTTTGCTATAGGTTCTCCACATCCATCTGATTGCTTTATCATTACCGCGATCCAAAAATCTGTGTATAATAAAAAGTGCTCCTTTTTCCTCATCGATTTTCTCAAAATCCACATCCCAGAAATATTTTTTTAAAAATTCAGGTAATTTGTTTTTTCTCATAATTTGAGCATAGCGAGAATTACAGTCTACGTCTATTATTTAATTTTAACATACTTTAAGAAAATTTAGGCTTTGATGATACTAAAACAGCTGACCAGAAGACATGCTTCATTGATATCTATTTACTCTAATAACTTAAAACTTTGTAAGATTTGATCCCCTATCTCACCTATTATCCTAAATAAATATATCTTGCCATTATTTGAAAGGTAGACATATTTAGGCGAACCTATCTGGTAAGAGATGATTTTATACTTTGCAATTTGCCCACTGACTGTGGCCTCTTGATCCATCACCACATGCCCTTTAGAAACAGGGTCAAAAACTCCCCAAAGGAATGGATAATACCAATATCTATCAAACCAACCATCAACGCTCAGATTATCCGGATTATCAAAAACCCAAACCGTCAATGGACTAGTATCAAAATTGTTTTCATTATTCAAAACAACTGTCGCCCCCAAAAGCTTTCCCGGTTCATACCCCACATAACCTGTAAAATTTTTCCTAAAATCCCCATTGCCTCTTTTATTAAATCCTTCTTCACTATCTTCTAAAACTGTCCAACCTTTGTCATCGGGATATTGAAATTCAAACCCTAAAGAAGAATTGGTATATAAATTATTCTTTTTTTCCACACTATCTACCGGAGACAGTGAAAAATTATTAGATTGTTGACCTTTATTTAAAGAATTTAAAAGATACCAGCCAAAAAGTAAAGCTACTATTAAAACCCCGGCCAGCAATAAGGGGACAGAAAAACCTTTTTGCATAAACTAATCATAATTTAGGTCTTGCCAAAATACAACTTATTCTGTTAACATCATCAAATGCCAAGAAAAAAATTAACTTATACACCAACATCATCTTCAGATAGAATCAGTTGGCTAATGACGTTACCGGAAAGAATCATCTCTTTTCGGCCATCCCCAAAAGTCTATATTATTCTGCTGATTGCTTTGGGTCTACTCTTAGCTTTTTATAAAAAAGAGTGGTTCGTCGCCGCAACTGTCAACGGAACACCGATCACCAATCTGGAACTTTTAGCAAAACTGAACCAACAATTCAGAGGCCAAACATTAAATCAGATGATCAACGAGAAAATAATTCTGGATGAAGCCAGAAAATCAAATATTGCAGTTTCCGACTCGGAAATTGAGGAAAAACTTCAAGAATTGGAGAACCAAGTTGGTGGTGCAGAAGTTTTTGAATCCCTGCTCGCCCAACAAGGGCAAACCAGAAACAGCGTCAAACAGCAAATCAGGTTACAACTTATTATTGAAAAGCTTTATCAAAACGAAGCCACTGTTTCTGCCCAAGAGATAGATCAGTTTTTACAAACTAGCAGCGAAAGTCTACAAGCAACAGACTCTGCTGCTCAAAGAAAAGAGGCGCAAGATTTATTAAAACAGCAAAAAATCAATCAAGTATTTTCCCAAAAATTTCAAGAGTTAAGACAAAGCGCCAAAATCCAAATTTTTTAGTATACTACTTGTCGCATGGATTTGCGGCCAATTACTGACAAACAAAAATCTCAATACAACAAATTCGTCACTCACGTGATCCAATCCTGGGAATGGGGAGAGGCAAGAAAAAGCTTAGGAACTCCTGTTTTAAGATATGGTCTATATAAAAATGGCAAATTATCCAAAGTCTTCCAACTAACCTTACATAAAATCCCCTTTACTAATAAATATGTCGGTTATTTACCAAAGGGCCCTGCACCAGATAAAAATCTGGCTGATGCTCTTTTAAAAATTGGCAAAGAAAACAATTGCGCTTTCGTAAAAGTAGAACCAGATATTGAGGTAACGGGTAACAAGACACAAGTAACAAGTAAGTTCATAAAATCACCAAAGCCATTATTTACAAAATATAATTTTGTCCTAGATCTTACAAAATCCGAAGAAGAACTTTTAAAAAACCTGCATCCGAAAACTCGCTATAACATAAAGATTGCCCAAAAACATGGAGTGCAGGTTGAGGAAAGAGTAGATGATGAAGCTTTTAAAATTTATTTAAAACTATATTTTGAAACCACAAAACGCCAAGGTTACCACGGCCATAATGAAACTTATCATCGAAAAGTCTGGGAAACATTAAGGGCCAGCGATATGGCTAGATTATTAATTACCACATACAAAGACCAATCTCTAACAGCATGGGTGTTATTAAACTTTAAAAATACACTTTATTATCTTTATGGGGGATCGTCAAAAATCCATCCGGAGGTTATGGCCAATAATTTAGTTTGTTGGGAAGCAATTAAACTTGGCAAAAAAATGGGACTAAAATATTTTAATATGTGGGGAGCTGCCAATACCCCAGATCCAGTTCCATCTGATCCTTATTATGGTTTCCATAGATTTAAGCAAGGCTATGGTGGAAAATTAGTTGAATATATCGGAACCTATGATCTGGTTTTTAACTGGCCAATATATTTAGCTTTTACTGCTATAGATAAGTTAATGCCGTTAAAAGTATTTTTACTTAAACTATTCAAGAAATAATGGATTTAACTCTTATTATCTCATTAGGAATATTAATTGGTTGTCTTATCGCTCTTTCCTGGTTTGCCGGATCTGATGCTCCATATGTTCCAACTAAAATGGGTGGAATTAGAAAAATCCTAAAATTAGCAGGAGTTAAAAACCTGCCTGCCGGCAGGCAGGGAGGTAAAAAGTTTTATGAGCTGGGATCCGGTGATGGCAGGGTAGTAATTGAGGCTGCCAGACTTGGGGCTAATGCAGTAGGCATAGAACAGTCCTGGATCAGAGTTTTATATTCCAAATGGAAAGCCGCTCGACAAAATTATCCCAAAGGATTATTTTGTCAATTCTATCACGGAGATGTTTTTAAACGATCTTACCAAGATGCAGATATTGTCTACATTTTCCTTTTACAAAAAGGGGTTAATAAACTGGAGGAAAAATTAAAAAAAGAATTAAAAAAAGGAAGCATTATTATTACTCAAACCTATCATTTTCCCAACTGGAAACCTTATAAAAAAATGGATCTTTCCAAAGAGATAGATTTTTCAAAAGATATTAAAGGCGCTGGAAATTTTTGGCTATATAAAAAATAATTTCTTATCAGAATTAGTCAGTTGTCTTAAACCATTTTTTTCTAAAACAAATAAATCCTCAATTCTTACTCCACCAAAATTAGGCAGGTAAATTCCCGGCTCTATGGAAAAAACCATTCCCTCTTTTAAAATATCGCGGCTTTTGGGAGATAAACTGGGATGTTCATGTACCTCAAGTCCTACCCCATGACCCAAAGAATGTGGAATATCTGGAAAACCTTGAGATCTGATATATTCCCTGGCTACCCTATCCACTTCCTGCGCCTTAATTTCTTTACTACCCTTTGTGGTTCTATTGATGAAATCCACAGCCTTTTGCTGTGCTTCTAAAACTACTCTGTATATTTTTCTTTGTTTTAGATCGACAGATCGCAAGCTTTGCTTATTTATGGGACTACCAAAAAAGACAGTCCTGGTCATATCAGAACAATAATTTTCTACTTTAGCTCCTAGGTCTAGCAGCACTGTATCTCCATCTTTTAATTTAGTGTTACCTGTTTGATGATGTGGAATAGAAGAGTTTTTACCAAAAGCCACAATGGCCGGAAAAGAAAATTCTGCTCCATTTTCCTTTATGAATTTTTTCAGCTCCCCTGCTATTTCTTTTTCAGTTACCCCAACTTTGATTTTTTTCAAAATATACTTAAATGCCAAATCTCCAATCTGACAAGCTTTTTTAATCCTTTTTATCTCATCATCAGTCTTTGCAGACCTTAAATGGCTGACATTAAAATGTTTAATATTCTTGAAGTGTTTCTTGACTGTCTTAAATTCCGCAACCGTTAAATTATCTTCCTCAATTCCTAATGTTTTAATTTCTTTTTTGTGCTTTTTAAAAAGCTCTTCTGTTGATTTTTCATTACCTCTTTCAAAAAGTTCTAAATGGGAGATCTGTTTTTCTACTGCTTCTGAATATCTCCCGTCAGTAATAATGTATTGAAAATTTTTTCCCAAAAAAATATACGCCTCCCTCTCGTCTTTGGAAAAATTTGTAAAACCCGAAAGATATGAGATATTGGAAACAGAAGATACTAAAACAGCATCCAGCTTTTCATTCTTAATTTTCTCTTTTAATTGCTCAACTCTTCTCTTAAACATGCTGCAAATTGTACCACTAAATTGTGGTAAAATTCCACTTGTCATGCGTCTACTGCATTTTTCAGACATTCATATCGGTATGGAAAATTACTCCAAATTGGATCCAGAAACCGGTCTGTCCACCCGCCTTTTAGATTTTTTTAAGACATTTGATTTTATTGTTGATAAGGCATTTGAGGAAGATGTGGATTGTGTGGTTTTTGCCGGAGATGCATACAAATCCCGTGACCCTAATCCCACTCAACAACGGGGTTTTGGGGAAAGAATAAAAAAAATTGCCAAAAAAATTCCGGTTATTTTGGTGGTGGGAAATCATGATACCCCTAATGCAGAAGGAAAAGCTAATACTTTGGATATTTACTCCGCCTTAGAAATTGATAATGTCTGGGTCTCCAGAAAACCGGAGCTTTTAAAAATCCCCACCAAGTCAGGTACTTTACAAGTTGTCACCCTACCCTGGCTTCATAAAAATGACTATAAAACAATTGGTGATAAGCTAAATCTTTTATACGGAAAAATTAGTACTGATTCCCCTGCCATTTTTTTATCTCACTGTGAGGTGGAAGGAGCATCTTATGGGTCAGAGAAAGGGCTGGCCATTGCCAATGATGTTACTATTCCCTTACCACTTCTACAAGACAAACGGCTTTCCTATGTGGCTTTAGGCCATATCCATAAACACCAGGTTTTAGGCAAAAATCCCTTAATTGTTTACTGTGGTTCTCCCCAAAGAATTGATTTTGGAGAGGAAAAAGAAGAAAAGGGAATCTGTCTGGTAGAAATACCTTCCACCACCCACCATCCATCTTCCACTTTCCAGTTCATCCCCACCAATGCCAGGAAATTTTTGACTATCACTTTAGATCTACAAGAGAATGACAAAAATCCCACACAAACTATTTTAAATGAAATAAAAAAACACAATCTGGAAGAAAAAATTGTCAGACTAATCATAAATATTCCCGGACAATTAGATGCTGATATAGAAATGGATCAGATAAAAAAGGCTCTCTCGGGTGCCCACCTTATTGCCGGAATTTCCAGGAATGCGGAAAGGGTGGAGAGGGTACAATTTGATGGGAGTACTCAAATAGAAACCCTTACCCCAATTTCTGCTCTTAAGAAATATTTTGAATTTAAAAAATACTCCCCCCAAAAACAAAAAGAACTGGAAAAAGCAGCTGCTCAAATTTTGGAATCCTGATGAAAAAAAATGATACCAGTAAAACTTAAGCTATCTAATTTCACATCTTATGGGGAAAATCCATCCCAGTTGGATTTTACTAAATTTAAATTAGCAGCCATTTCCGGACTTAACGGGGCCGGCAAATCCTCCCTTTTGGATGCCATCACCTGGTGTGTTTGGGGCACCTCCCGGGCCGGGGATTCCTCCGATTCTTTAATCCACTCAGGTGCAAACGACATGCAGGTGGAATTCTCATTTGAATTGGATAACTCCCTCTACACAGTCAAAAGAAAGCGTTCCAAAAAAGGTGGGGGCTCCACTGCTTTGGAGCTTTGGTCTGATTCTAACAACCTGACTGAAGGAACAATCAAAATGACCCAGGAAAAAATTATCAACCTTTTGCATTTGACTTTTGAAACCTTCACCAACTCCTCATACTTAAGACAGGGCCATGCGGATGAGTTTACCACCAAAGGCCCCACAGATCGAAAAAGAATTTTGGCAGACATTTTGGGCCTGGACCAATATGACAAACTGGAAGAGCGCTCCAAAGAAAAAATCAAAGAGATTCAAAGTAAGCTGCAACTTTTAGATTATCAGCTTTTGGAAATTGAGGCAGAGCTTTCTCAAAAACAGGATCGGGAAAAACAACTGACAGAACAAAAACATAAAGTTTTGCAGGTTGAAAAAACTATCAAAACTTTGGAAAGTGAGATAAAAATACTCGAATCTCAAAAGGAAACTTTGCAAATTTTGGAAAATCAAAAAAAAGAACTGGAGCAAATTGTGATCCAAGGCAAACTTAGGGCGGAAAGAATTAAGAATTTAACAATTAGTATTAAGGGTACAGCAGGGCTAGAGGAAAAAATACAAGGGCTGAAAGTACTAGAAAAAGAAATGGACGATTTAAGAAAAAGACAGCATGAAAATTTGGAACTACAAAAACAAATTGCCGATTTAAAAGGTGAGCTAAATTTAAAAATACACCAAAGACAAGCTCTGGAAAGTGAGGTCAAAGAAATCAAAGGCGAAATAAAAAAATTATCTGTGGCGGGAGCCAAATGCCCAACTTGCGGTCAGGAAATCGGCAAGGACCAAAAACATCAAGTTAAAAACAATTTAGAAAAAAAGTTAACTGATAAACAAACAAGCCTTTCCAAAATCTCGACTTTAAAAGAAGATGAACTGCTTAACAAATTAATCAAACAGCTACAAACAATTTCTGTTGATGAGAAAAAGTTAAGCAACCTTGAGCAATCTTTAAACCAGCTGGATACTTTGCAACGTCAAAAAGAGGAAATCTTGCAAAATAAGGCCTCTCTAGATTCGGAGAAAAGAGTAAGAGAAGAGCTTTTAACTTTATATGAAAATAAAAAGTCCCAAATAAAAAAACTGGAAGAAGATTTAGAAAAATTACCGGAAGTAACCGGTGATTTGGAGCAAAAAGAGAAGGCGCTGGAGATTAAACAGGCAGAAGAAAAAGAGGCCAGAAGTTTACTGGGACAAGCCACAGAATTAATCAGCAGAGGCAAACAAATGGAAAATTTATACAAACAAAAAAATGAAGAGAAGAAAAATTTCGAAAACGAAAAAGAAATTTTTGAAGAGCTCTCTTTGGCTTTTGGCAAAAAAGGCATCCAGGCTATGATTATTGAAGCAGCCATTCCAGAAATTGAGGATGAGGCAAATAAACTGCTCGATACATTAACAGAAGGCAGGATGAAGATTTCTCTTCTGACTCAAAGAGAAACAAAAACTAAACTGGAAGGCGGGGAAAAAGGCATTATAGAAACTTTGGATATTATTATTTCCGATGAGATGGGTGAGCGGCCTTATGAACTTTATTCCGGAGGTGAAACATTCAGAGTGAATTTTGCCTTAAGACTGGCAATATCAAAACTTTTAACTCATAGGGCCGGAGCAAGACTGCAGTTTTTGGTCATTGATGAGGGTTTTGGCTCGCAAGATGCCCCGGGCCGAGCCAGACTTGTTGAGGCAATAGACGCAATAAAAAATGATTTTGAAAAAATCTTAATAATTACTCATTTGGAAGAATTAAAGGATGAATTTCCGGTTAGGATCGAAGTGATAAAAGGCACTGAAGGGTCTACCTTTGAAGTAGTGGGTATTTGATCTACAATGTTTACATGTTCAAATTATTTAAAAGGATTTTGCCTGCTTTAATTTGGTGGGGAATTTTTATATATGTGATTTTACAAATTCCTTATCCGGAAAGTATTACTCAAGCAAATATAATCCAACTTTTAACTTTTTTTTTCCCTCTGTTTTTAGCAGCAACTTTAACTCTAAATATCTTTTTAAAAAATATTTTTATCTCAACCTCTTTATCGCTAGGGCTTATTATGACACTTTTTTTAAAAGCCTTAGACTCACTAAATTTAGTTACGGGAATTTTACTTATTATATCTGTTGGGCTTTTGATAAGTTACTTTAGAAAAATTAGAAAGAAAAGTTTGACTAATTATTCAAAAATCCCTAAACTGACGCATGTACGAAAGTAAATGCGTCATCCCGAGGAGCCATAGGGGCGAAGAAGAATCTATTTTAAGTAATAAGATGAGCAAATTCTACATCACAACTGCCATCCCATATGTTAATGCTGCTCCCCATCTGGGATTCGCACTAGAAGCAGTCCAGGCAGATGCGGTGGCCAGGTATCATCGATTGCTTGGTAGCAATGTGTTCTTTGCTTCGGGAACTGATGAAAATAGTTTAAAAAATGTTCAGGCTGCTGAAGCAGAAGACACTCCGGTTAAAGAGCTGGTAGATAAATATGCCAGCCGTTTCCAGGATTTAAAACAAACTCTCAATCTGACATATGATGTTTTTAACAGGACAGCTAATGAGCATCATATTAAAGGTGCTCAAAAATTCTGGAACTCTTGTAAAAAAGAAGACATTTATAAAAAATCCTATAGCGGTCTTTATTGTGTGGGATGCGAAGAATTTTATACGGAAGAGGAACTAATTGAAGGACATTGCCCGGAACATCCCAACATTATTCCAGATCAAGTCAGTGAGGAAAATTATTTTTTTAAGCTAACTAATTATCAAAAACAAATAGAGGAGTTAATTGAAACTGATAAATTAAAAATTGTCCCGGATACCCGCAAAAATGAAGTTCTCTCATTTATCAAACAAGGGCTGAAGGATTTCAGTATTTCCAGATCTGTGGAACGGGCTAAGGGATGGGGTGTACCAATACCTGACGATCCATCACAAGTCATGTTCGTTTGGTTTGACGCCCTGACCACATATCTAACGGCATTAGGTTATGGAACAGATGAGGAACTGTTTAATAAATATTGGGATAAAGATACAAAAAAGATCCATGTGATAGGAAAAGGGATCATCAGATTTCACAGTGTTTACTGGATTGCAATGCTTCTATCAGCAGGACTACCTTTACCAAACATAGAATTCGTTCATGGATACATTACTGTTAATGGCCAAAAAATTAGTAAGTCTTTAGGGAATGTGATCGATCCCTTTGTGATAGTTAAGAAATACGGTACTGATGCTACCAGATTTTATTTATTAAAAGAGATTCCAGCTTATGCTGATGGTGACTTTTCGGAAGATAGGTTTAAAGAAGTCTATAATGCGGATTTGGCAAATGGATTGGGTAATTTAGTTTCTAGGGTTGCCAAGCTTTGTGAGCAAAATAATGTTGAAGCAACTTTAGGATCCAATGTCTGGTGTACTGATTTGGAAAAATTTATGGGGGAATTTAAATTTAATGAGGCTCTCTCTGTTATCTGGAAACTGATCTCAGAAGCTGATAAAAAAATTAACCAGGAAAAACCATGGGAACTTTCCGGCGATAAATTAAAAGCAGTTTTAGAAGATTTAGTTAAAAGGATCCAGGCCATAGTCTACAACTTAAGGCCTTTCTTACCAGAAACTGCTGAAAAAATCTCAAAACAATTTTCAGGACAAATTAAATCAGACAAACCTCTTTTTCCAAGAATATGAAAAAATTACTTCCAGAACCAATTGGGCCAGAAAAAGTTATCTTTAAAGGCAAACTTATTGAAATAGTTGAGCAGAAAATGAAGGCTGGAGATTATGAATTTACGCTTGAGACAGCCAAACGTCCACCAGGAACCCGTTTAATTATTGTTTCACCTGATAAAAAGATTCTACTGACAAAGGAATACCGCCCTGAATATAAAGAATGGGATTTCCGTTTGCCTGGAGGTAAAGTAATTGATTCTTTAGATAAGTACAATAAACTTCTTAAAAATAACAAGCCTCTTTTGGAAATGGCCGAGGGGGGGGGCAAAAAAAGAAGCTTTGGAGGAAGTTGGAATTATAGTAGATGAGATGGAACATTTTACTACTTCTAAATACGGGTTAACTATGATTTGGGATCTTTATTATTTTGTAGTGACTAAATACCACGAGCATCCAGACGGTCAGCAGTTAGAAGAAGATGAAAATATTGAGCTTAATTGGGTAAGTTTTGAGAAAGCTAAAAGAATGTGTTTAAATGGAAGTATTAGAGAAGATAGGAGCGCAGCGGTTCTCATGCGTTTTCTATCTCAAGAGTCTTAATATGGGCAAGATCAAGATTAAGAAAATTCCGGAAAAAGAACTTAAAAGAGGCGTGGATTTTATTGGAGTCACCTGTGTGTTTTTTTGTCATGACGGAAAGGGAAATCTTTTAATGCATAAAAGAAGCAAAAATTGTAGAGATGAAATTGGTAATTGGGATGTAGGTGGAGGAAGCTTAGAGTTTGGGGAAACTTTTGAGAAAGGAGTTAAGAGAGAGATAAAGGAAGAATATTGTTGTGAAGTTTTGGATTTAAAATTTATAGATGTACAGAATGTATTAAGAAAACATAGTGGCAAGAAAACTCACTGGGTAGCATTGTTGTTTGCAGCAAAAGTTGACCCCTCACAAGTAAAAATAGGTGATCCATTTGCCATGGATGAAATTGGCTGGTTCTCGCAAGATAATTTGCCAAAACCTATGCATTCTTATTTTTATTCCTGCTTTGATTTAGTTAAACCACATTTAAAGTAACTATGCTAATTGATACTCACGCCCATCTTTACTGGCCGGACTACGAGAAAGACTTTGATGACGTTATCCAACGCGCCATCAATGCTGGTGTAACCACCATAATAAATGTCGGTGTTGATGTTGAAAAATCAAAAGAGGCTTTAGACCAAGTACTTAATACCGATTGGCCAGATAACTTACAAGTTTATTGCACAATCGGAATACATCCCCATGAATCCATAAAATACGATCCAGATGTATCCCTACCTGCCGGCAGGCACAGCATACATGAAGACATAAAGCAATTAGAACAAATATACCAAAGTGATACGGGCAAAGTCATAGCCGTTGGAGAATGTGGTTTAGATTATTATTTTAGAGATGCAGAGATTGCTTCGTCGCAGACTCCTCGCAATGACGAAAAGGAATTACAAAAAAAATTATTCCAAGCTCAAATTGATCTTGCAAAAAAGCTAAATTTACCTCTAATTGTTCACTGCAGGGATGATAGATCCAAAAATCCAGAAAATTCTGAGGCATGGGATGAGGTTTTAAAAATGGTGGGCACCCATCCTACCATCCTCCACTGCTATAGTGGCTTATCCCAAACTACCAACTACGTACTACGAGCTACCAACTTACTTGTTTCTTTTGCCGCCACCATTACTTATCCTAAAAATGAATATCTTAGAGAAGCTGCCAAACTACTTCCACTGGAAAAAATAGTTTTGGAAACAGATTGTCCATTCCTTCCTCCCCAATCCAAAAGAGGCCAGAGAAATGAACCTCAAGCTGTTAAAGAAATTGCCCAACTTATTGCTGATTTGAAAAATATATCTTTAGAAGAAGTGGCTAATCAGACCACTAAAAATGCCGAATCAATTTTGAAGCTAAGCTAGATTTGATTTTTACCTCAATAAACCTTACACTAGGGATTAACCATGCGGCTTCTTTTAGTTTTTTTTATTGGATTTCTGTCTTTTTTTTATTCCGCAGAAATCCTCAAGCGTTTCATTAGAGTGGAACGCTACAGTCTAATAGGAATAATTTTTACCCTCTCGGGCCTGATCTTGGGTTTTTTTGGACAGGAAATTCTCTATGGCGGACTCAATGTCTTAGCGGCCTTTTTTTTGATTGGATCAGGATTAGGACTCATAATGCATCACCTCCTTTCCCAGCGTTTTATCTTATTTAGAGAATTTGAAAGAGAGTTTGTTTTAAAACACGATAATTTTGTGGAAAGGATGCTGGAAATTTTACCCGGTGGTTTGACTTGGTTGGCCTTAACCTCGCCAATCTGGCTATCTTTTACCCTTCCCTTTGCTGTAGCATATTTAATTTTAATTGCCGATATTTACTGGCTTTTGACAGCCTTAAAAATCGGTATCTTAATTTTGATAGGTTATAAAGAAATGACTAAGGCTAAATCCCAGGAATGGTTAAAAAAACTCAACAAAGATTTCCCGGATGAATGGAGCAGATACTATCATCTGATATTAATCCCCACC
>MFDM01000011.1:28948-69736 GCA_001776905.1 Candidatus Daviesbacteria bacterium RIFCSPLOWO2_01_FULL_39_12
CCACCGGTCATTTTAGAATCCACCATCGATGGGATCATCAATTCAAAGTATCCGAAAGACAGAATTTTTATAGCAGTTGGTTTTGAGGAAAGAGATGGTCCGCAAAAAATAGACCAAACTAAAAAATATTTAAAAAAAATTGAAAGAAAAATTGGAGGTATTTTTACCACCATCCATCCTTTTGGGCTGGAGGGGGAGGTGGCCGGACAAGGATCAAATAAAAACTGGATGGTAAAAAATGCCCTCCAGCAATTTAAAAAACGTAAAGTAAACACAAGTAATGTTTTTGTCACCACCTTGGATGCTGATTTTGTCATTCATCCCCAGTTTCTTGCTGGCGCTTTGCATAAATATTTATTGACACCTGAGAAAGAAAGAGATAAAAGAACTTTCACCGGAGTATTTTTATATCATAATAACTATTGGCAAACCCCCACTCCCATGAGACTGATGGCCACCGGTACCTCTTTTTGGCAGCTGGCGGAAATGGTCGGCTCTGATAAATACATGAACTACTCTTCCATGTCTATTTCTCTGAAGGCTTTACTGGATGTAGGTGGATGGATTCCAGATAAAGTCAATGATGATTCAGGATTTTATTGGAAGGCTTACTATCACTTTAACGGGGATTATAAGGTTATCCCTCATTTCCTACCAATCTCTGCTGATGCAGTTCAAGATACCACTTTAGTGAAAACTTTCCAAAATCAATATTTACAAATTAAAAGATGGGCTTACGGGGTGGAACATATTCCCTTTATCATCAGGCAATATTTCACCAAAGAGGCTCCTTTTTGGGACAAGACTGACAAAGTTTTATTTAAAATATGGGGTGATATGAAATGGGGAGTATTGGCCATTTTTGTCACCTTTGGTTCTTTATTTATTCCTCTGGTTAACCCTTCTTTTAAAGAATCTGTTTTATCAGTCAACTTACCCATTGTGTCTTCCTGGGTATTAACTTTGGCCTTCTTTGCTCTTTTTGCCACCATTTTCGTTCATGAAAAGGTCGTTCCCAAAAGACCTAAAAGTTGGTCCATTTTTCAAATTCTCATTTCTCATCTACAGTGGTTATTTGTGCCTATTATTTTAATCACCATTTCTTCTCTACCTGCCATAGATGCCCAAACTTCTTTAATGTTTGGCAAAAAATTGGAATTTAGGGTCACCACCAAAGTCAGACTACTTAAAGAAAGTCTCAAGTCATGAAGGACCAATTCCAATCAATCTATTTTAAACTATCTCTGCCTGCCTTACTGATGGCATTTGTTTTGATATTAACAATACTTTTAATATTTGAGTTCCTGCCAGCTCGCCTGCCGCTTTTTTATTCCCTGCCTTGGGGTGAAGGACAACTGGTTTCTCATCAGCAGTTTTACATCATCCCCTCAAGCATCATCTTGATCGCTCTTTTAAATTTAATGATCATCTGGCAACTGCCCCTTGCATTTGGCTTCTTGAAAAAAATATTAGTCTTCTCAACCAATGTCACAGCCGTAATTTTGACAGTCACCTTTATTAAAATAGTTTTAATATTTTTATGATTTTTTTAACTGCTGCACTGGCAGCCTTCATTTTGACCAGTTTAATGATCCCCTTAACCATCAAGCTGGCCCTAAAGTATCAGCTGGTGGATAACCCCCGTTTAAGGCCTCACCCTGCTCATATTCAAAAAAGGACCGTGCCAAGGGCAGGAGGTTTGGCTCTTTTTTGGGGAATTGTAATTCCCCTTTTTTTATTTTTACCCATCTCGTCAAAAACTTGGGGTATCACCGCCGGACTGTTAATTCTACTGGTGGTGGGAATTTTGGATGATAAATATCACCATCTATCCCCTTATCTTCGCTTAATCAGCCAGTTTTTGGCTGCTTTAGTGGTAGTATTATCCGGTCTAAGCATCAATTTTATCACCAATCCTTTGGGCGGAATTATCAACCTTGACAGTCTCAATCTGCCTATAGATTTTTTGGCCATCATCTGGATTGTTTGGGTCATGAATATGATTAACTGGTCTAAGGGGGTAGATGGTCAAATGCCTGCGGTAGTGATGGTGGCTGCCATTATTTTGGGTCTACTGTCTGTCAAATTTTACCTAAGCGGCGATCTGGGGCAGATAGATGTGGCCACACTCTCCTTCATCACTGCCGGCGCCAGCTTCGCCTTTCTGCTTTTTAACTGGTATCCGGCCAAAATATTTCCCGGTTTTTCCGGCTCAACCATCTTAGGATTTATGCTCTCGGTTCTGGCTATTTTGGCAGGAGCCAAACTGGCCACAGCCACTTTAGTGCTGCTTATTCCCGCCACTGATTTTGCTTATACTTTCTTTAGAAGAATACTTCAGGGTAGATCTCCTGTCTGGGGGGACAGGGGACATCTGCATCATAAGTTGATTGAAGCCGGTTTCACTCACCGACAAATCTCCTTGTTTTACCTTTTCGGATCTGCTATGTTAGGGGCAGCAGCCTTAAGTTTATCTTCGCAAGGTAAACTTTTTGCCGGCATTTTAGTTGCCACCATCATATTTGGAGCAATTTTATGGTTAAATTTTTTTGGGGGTTACTCAAAGAAGCCCGACCCCGACAATGGATAAAAAATTTTGCAGTCTTTGCAGCCTTAATTTTTTCCGGTTCTTTATTTGATAAAACAGCCCAATTACAATCTTTAGCAGCTTTTTTACTTTTTTGTGGTTTTTCCTCAGCCACCTATCTATTAAATGATGTGTTTGATGTTGAACGGGATAAACTTCATCCTTTCAAAAGCAAACGCCCCATCGCCTCAGGTTTAATACCGCAATCTGTGGCCGTGGCAGTAGTGCTAGGCCTAATCGTCACCCTTCTGCCTTTATCATATAAACTTTCTCCCTCCTTTTTCTTTGCCGCTGTGTCTTATTTGATCTTGCAACTTTTTTACTCAGCTTATCTGAAACAGGTCATCTTAATTGACGTGTTGGTCATTGCCGCAGGTTTTGTCTTGAGAGTTTACGGGGGAGTTTGGGCAATTGATGCTCACCTTAATGTCTGGTTTCTGCTGTCGGTGACTTCTTTTGCGCTTTTTTTGGCAATTGGCAAAAGACGCTCTGAGCGAACTTTACTGGAAGCATCAGCTGCCCGTCATCGGGAGACACTGCTCCATTATCCGGAAAACCTATTGGATATCTTAACGAGCATGTTTGCCAACTCTACCTGGCTCGCTTATGCCTTTTTCGCTTTTTTGCAACCTCCCATCACTGCCCGCCAAACTTTCTCCTCCATTTTTGGGGGGTTTGAATTACCTCTGGCTGAAGCAAAATATCTGATGGCCACAGTGCCGGTGGTAATTTATGCTGTGATGAGATACCTCTATATAATTTATGAGAAAAAGGAGGGAGAATCACCGGAACGAGTCATTCTGACTGATTATCCCCTGCTGACATCAGTGGTGCTTTATCTGATAATGGTGATCGGCATAATTTATTATCTTCGAACTTAAAATAAGTCACTGGAGTGATTGTATTTTCTCAACATAAATAGCTGAAACATATCCTTCCAACCCCTCCCCGGTTCTGATCCTCATCCACTCTCCCGCCTCCTCCAGTAAAATCAGGGTATCTTTTGGTTTAACCCTGCCTATTTCTTTACCATTTAAAGAAGGCTTATCTCTCACCCTTAAAAATCCTGTTGGAGTATCTTTCGCAACTAGCTGCTGGGTTTCATAAATCACCGGAGTAGTCACAGCTGTCAAATCTGCTTCGGATAAAGCCAAATCTACCAAGACTACCAGATTGTAATCTTCCGGCAGAATAGCTCTGATGCTTCTGGATAAAAAACTTGGGTGCGATACCGCTACAGTATGAACCCCGCTGTCAATATTTACACTCAGTGGTGTCTTGCCAAAATAATTTCCATCTATCTCCACCTCAGCATTATTGGGGTTTGAGACCACAGTGATCCCTCTGCCTTTTTCCAAAGATAAGATCTCGCCGGAGGAGGAAGCTATCTCTTCTGCTAAATCTCTATTGATGACAGTCAGCGCCCCGCTATTTAAGCTGACCTTGCCCTGCCATAAAGCCTGATCTTTTTCTAATTTAATTATATACTGTTTAACTACCAAGTCTTTACTTTCATAAGGAGTTTTACCTACCTCTTCGCCGTCAATAAAAACAGTCGCTTCAGTCGGTTGAGATAAGATGGAAAGGCCGCTTTTGGGTTTTATCCCAAAAACTAGCTCTAAAATATTTGGGGAAAAACGGACAAGTAAAACCAGGACGCTGATTAAGCTTAAAAGCAAAATGATAGTTTTTTTCATAAAATTTATTAAGGAATAAAATATCACAACGAACCTTTGACTTAAAGCCCCCCTTTATGCTATTATAGCTGCTTCGATCTTTTTTAGACCGACTGGTTTTGAAAATTAGGATCAAAAACCTGCTGTCTGGGAAAGTTTATGGACGGGTCGCCCGAAACCATAGACTTTCTAAAATTAGCCCAAAGGTTACCAAAGGGTTTTTAGGGCTTTCGCATCGTTTCTCAAGAGTCGCTATAGTTGCCTTGATAATCTTTTATTTTGGGGGGTATTACCCGATATTATCATTTCCTCCTGTCAAATCATCCAAAGCTTTGGCAGAGACAAATGTCCAAAATGATCAAATAGTGACTGCTTCTTTCCCTCAGCCGGTCATTTTACCCCATGTCGGATATCTGTCTACACGTTTTTCCAGCTGGCACCCGGGAGTTGATATTGCCACAGGCTTAGGTATGCCCATTCATCCTATCACAGCCGGTGTGGTAGAGCAGGCCAATTATAATCTTTGGGGATATGGCAATAATGTGGTGGTTACCCATCCAAACGGCTTTAAATCCATGTATGCTCATATGGGCAAAGTCTTTGTCAGCAAAGATCAGACAGTCACTACCGAAACTGTCTTAGGAGAAGTTGGTTTAACCGGATTTACCAGCGGCCCGCATACCCACCTAGAAGTCACCTATCAAGGTAAGGCTATTGATCCTTTGACAATTTTGCCATCAATTCCCGATATGCCGGCATCAAACTAGATTATCTCTAAGAGATGATCTCCCCTTCCACCTCAGTCAAAGTTTGAGCCCGCATCCCCATTTGTTCCCTTTCCCTGTTGATCAGCCTTTCCAGTAAATTTTTTATCTCCATCGGATAATCTACCAGTTTAAGGACAATTTCTCCCTTATTTAATCCGGCAGTATTAACAATCACTGAACCGTGATGCAGTAGGAGTCTGTCAACAAATGACTGGTCCACTTCCAAGTGGGTAATCTTATCGTAGAGAGCCACCATCAATTTGACAGAAAACAATCCCCGCTTGATAATAACTCTTCTGGTTGTTAGAAGGTAGCGGTTGGCATGATAGATATGTAGAGTTTTTAAAAAAGCTGTCAAAATTGCCAATCCTAAAGCTAAAAGTAGGCTATTAACTTGATCTAAACGCAGCAGCAAGCCTAAGCCAAAACCTAAACCCCCAACCAGTAATCCCGGAAATAACAGATAGAGCGTAAACATTGATCTAACATAAGCTTTGGAAAAAGAGGTGGCCAAAACCAAATCTTCATCTTCGGACAGATAGGCTGAGAAAGCCTTTTTTTGCTTTTCAGAAGGGGACTCTTTGTAATGAAACTTGGCCATTAAATAAAGTTTAGCACAATCTGTCTTTCCCTTGGCCCATCAACTACTATTAAAACTAATGCACCTTTAACATTTAATTTCATTATCTTCTCGATCGAGAACTTTTTGAAGGATTAATTGTAGCTGAGGCCTCTATTTTTTCTCCCTCAAATGCCACTTTTTCCCATCTAAAAATCCTACTTCCTTTTTCCGGATCCAAAGCCCATGCTCTCATAGCTGGATTTTCAGTGATTAAAGTATAAGTTAAAGATTCCCCGTATAAAGCAGCCACTTCTTCCATAATCAAGCGAGCTCTTTTGTAAAGGCTTGTTGTTAAACCAGGAGTTTTTGGTAAATCTCCCTCTATATTCATTACATATGTAGATACTTCAGGAATATCTGTTAAATGTACATAAAGAGCCTTATTCCCTCCTGTTAATACAACTTCAGCTCTACACCCAACAGCCTCATCATCAATTAAGCAATCCTTAGTTAAGGGACTGGGGGGATCTTGTATAATTTCTAAACTTGCTGTCATGTTGAAAATTATCCTTTATTAGTATTCACCCATTCCACCGGGTGGCATGGGTGGGGTGGAGGCTGAAGGTTCTGGTTTGTCACTTATAAGCACGTGGGTTGTCATCACCATGATGGCAACAGAAGCGGCATTTTGTAAAGCAGACCTGGTCACTTTAACCGGATCTATAATTCCTGCCTTTATTAAATCTTTAACTTGTCCATCCAAAGCATCAATCCCCATTGAACCACTGCTGTCCATCACCTTGGATAAAGCTATCCCATCATCCATACCGGCATTTTTAACCAGCTGCCTAAATGGTTGCTCCAAAGCTTTCTTAACAATTTCTACTCCCACTGTTTCCTCACGCCCATCCGCTTTCAGAGAATCCAATACTTTGGCAGCTCTAAGTAAAGCCACCTCTCCTCCTGCCACAATTCCTTCCTCAATGGCAGCTTTAGTGGCAGCCACCGCATCAATCACCCTTTCTTTTTTCTCTTTAAGCTCAATCTCTGTGGCAGCGCCCACATTTACCACAGCCACTCCCCCAGTTAGTTTAGCCAGTCTTTCCTGCAATTTCTCCTTATCAAATTCGGAGTCAGATGTCTCAAGCTCACGTCTGATTTGGGCAATTCTGGCCTCAATTTTGCTTTTGGCTCCCTTGCCGTCAATAATTAAGGTATTATCTTTATCTGAAGTCACTCTGCCTGCTTTTCCTAACTGATCCACTTCAACTGACTCAAACTTAACCCCGGTATCCTCGGAAATAACTGTTCCGCCGGTTAAAATAGCAATATCCTCCAGCATCTCTTTTCTTCTGTCCCCGAATCCCGGAGCTTTAACTGCCAAAACATTAAACGAACCTCTAAGTTTATTAACCACCAAAAGAGCTAAAGCCTCACCTTCTACCTCATCTGCAATAATCACCAGGCTCTTTGAAACCTGGACGAATTTTTCCAAAAAGGGCACCAAATCAGAGGCAGAGGAAATCTTTTTATCAGTAATTAAAATATGTGCATCTTCAATGGATGCTTCCATTTTATCTGCATCTGTCACAAAGTATGGAGACACAAAGCCTTTATCAAACTCCATCCCTTCTTTATAATCAACGCTCATTTCAGTGGTTTTCCCTTCCTCCACTGTCACCACCCCGTCTTTACCTACCTTTTGCAGGGATTCGGCTATTAAGTTGCCAATTTGACTATCAGCTGCAGCAATGGTGGCCACCTGGGCAATTTCCTCTGTGGTGGAGATTTTTTTGCTCATTTTCTGAAGTTCCCCAACCAGAGCGCTGACAGCTTTTTCAACACCTTTTTTCAAAATCATCGGGTTTGAGCCGGCCTGAATATTTTTTAGTCCTTCAGATACTATAGCCTGGGCCAAAATAGTGGCGGTGGTGGTACCGTCTCCTGCCACATCATTGGTTTTGGAAGCAGCTTCTTTAATAAGTTGTGCTCCCATGTTTTCAAACGGGTCTTCCAAATCTATTTCTTTGGCCACAGTCACCCCATCATGAACCACATTAGGAGCTCCCCACTTTTTATCCAAAGCCACATTCCTCCCCTTAGGCCCTAAAGTAGTTGCCACAGCTTCAGTTAGGGTATTAACCCCTTTAAGTAACTTTTCTCTTGCTTCGCTGTCAAATTTTAATATCTTAGCCATAATTAATTCCCGTTACCCTTCTTCTCAAAAATATCTTCTACAGACATTTTTTCTGGTTCTGGTTTTCTTTCTGCCATATTTTTATCCTTCCAATATTGCCATAAGATCGTCGAATTTCACTAATTTATACTCCACCCCATCTATTTTTATTTCATCCCCGCCCCATTTTTTATAAACCACCTTATCTCCTACTTTTACCGGGCATTTGACTACCTTTCCATTTTCCATCACCATATCATCCCCACAAGCAACCACCACTCCCTGGGCCGGTTTTTCCTGGGCTCCTTCCGGCAAATATATACCAGAGGCTGTTTTGGTTTCTGCCTCGGAAGGTTCCACCAACACATAACCCATCAAGGGTTTAATGCTGACTTTATTGGCTGTATTCTTTTTATTTTTTGGCATATGAAATAACTACGGGGCAGAATGTGGAATAAATTATACCAAAAACTAGCAGTGTTTGTCAAGGATTGATTATTCTTTTCAATTTTCGTTGATATCCAGAAAGAACTTTAGGTCTAATATCATTTGGGTGGAAATATAATGCCCCATCTTCTATCCGTTCCATTCCTTGAGGTTTTCTCATTATCTTTAATTGAAACCATTTAGCAATGTTTTCTACAATTGTCATTGCGAGCGAACTCTGTGAGCGTGGCAATCTAGATTGCTTCGTCGCTAACGCTCCTCGCAATGACGTATCTGGGGAAACCCAGTTTGGCAGAAACTTAAAAGTCCACTCATTATCCAAAAGATACTTGGAGTAAATCCCATCCCTCTGCCATAAAACCTTCATCTGTAATATTTCATGTGCAAGATAGATATCTTTGTTTCTTTGAGCTAATCTATCTTCTTCGAGTAAAGTATTTATACAAAGCTTTCCGGCAATTTTTCTGCCAAAATAGCCTACTTTTCTCCTTTGTCCTGTTAAAGACAGCAATCCCAATGCTAAAAGTCTTGAAATCCATAGGCGATTTTTACTGGTAACAATAAAAAGGTCAATATCATCTCTTTTAGAAGCATTCTCCATGGCTAAACCACCAGAGACACCAACCAATTTAACCCACGGAATCAGCTTTAAAAGTGAACTTAAAACCTGCGCTTTCCTCAAATATTTTTCCGACTGTTTCTCCCTCCTCGTCCTTTTTACAACCAGCCCATCTCTTTTGGGCAAAAAATAATATCCCCCTTGACTCTTGACTCTAGACTCTTGACTCAATCTTCCCAATGCTTTTTCCACCTGCCTTAAACTTACCTTTCTCCCAATCAACCATTTGTGTATCTCAAATATAGTCAATGGATAATCAAAAATATCTGCATAAATTAAAGTTTTTAAGATCGCTTTTTCCATAAGCTGTATAATAATCAAATGCAAATTAAAAGCAACTATCCCTTGAAAAACATTACCACATTACAAATTGGTGGGCTTGCCAAAAAGTTTGTTTCCATAAATTCTGTGGATGAATTAAAAGAGGCCGTCCAATATGCCAACACAAACAATCTGAATCATTTGGTGATCGGTGGTGGCAGTAATTTATTAGTTTCTGATGATGGTGTAGATATGTTAATTATCAAGAATGAAATAGGCGGGATAGCTTCGCAAGGTCTGACCTTGCAAGTTAAATCAGGTACTATTTTACAAGATCTGGTGAACTATTCCATTTCCCATGGACTATCTGGATTACAAAAACTTACAGGAATCCCAGGCACTTTAGGCGGAGCAGTTTATGGCAATGCCGGAGCTTATGGCCAAACGATTAGTGATCACATAACAGAAGTCGTATTCTATGACGGACAACATATCGCCACCCTATCCAAAGACCAGTGTGGGTTTAACTACCGCGATAGCGGATTCAAGAGAAATCATAATATTATTTTAGAAGTCACTTTCCAGCTGGAAAAAGCTGATTCGGACATTCTAGCTAAAGAAACAGCAGAAATCTTATCCAAAAGACTGGTTAAATACCCCAAAGGCATAAAATGCCCGGGTTCTTTTTTCAAAAATATAGTGACAGATACTCTACCTCAGGAAATCTTACAAAAAATTCCTAAAGAAGCCGTCGTCTACGGCAAACTTCCTGCAGGCTATTTACTGGAAAGCGTGGGTGCCAAAGGACAACAATTGGACGGTATAGAAATTGCACCTTATCATGCCAATTTATTTGTCAATAAAGGTAGCGGCAGCGCCACAGCCTTCTATGATCTGGCCAAAAAATATGCTGATTTAGTCAAACAGAAATTCGGCATCTTATTAGAACCTGAGGTGCAGCTTATTAATTTACCCAAAATTTGACTTCTTCCCACCCTTATGCTAATTTATAATCTAGAAATGATTAAGCTATTCTCTTTTGTCACAACTTTTCTACTGCTTTTGGCTTTAACAACTTCCGTGTCAGCTCAATCTCAAATTCCGGAAAGAAATGGTGATTATCCAGACCCAGAACATCCAGGTGTCAGAGTCAGGGTGTTTGTGCACGAGGCTGGTAAACCCCAACCTCCCACCTCCAGCCCGGTTTTAACCTGCACCAATCCTGATTCCACAGCCGTGGTTGACCCATTAAGCTGGAAACTACCAACAGGCCCCTGGACTTATCAACTCAATTTATCATCTGTGCCCTCATCTGTAGGTTCAACTAACTTACCTACTATTGCCGGTAGTGCATTCGGTGAGTGGCAGTCTGCTCAAGGCAAGGTCGCTTTCGTAAAAGGAGCAAGCACCACTACCAACAAACAAGCTCTGGATTTTAAAAATATTGTCTCTTGGGGCAGAACTTCCGGAACAGCTTTGGCTGTAACTTATACCAGATATTATACCGCCACCCATCTGGTAGCCGATGTTGACACCATCATGAATCAAAAATTTCCCTGGAGCTGGACAAATCCTGCGGCAAATGATTGTAGCCTTTATGACAGTAGATATGACGCGCAAGATATTTTAACTCATGAAATAGGCCACTGGATGGGTCTGGCTGATGAATATACTCAAGAATATGCAGACAATACCATGTTTGGTTATGGCTCAAAAGGCGAGACTAAGAAAAACACCCTCACCACCGGTGATAAAACAGGCCTTACAGCCATTTATCATTAACTAACCTCTCTTTGACTATTTCAAACAATTGCCTGTGTCCTTCTGCGGTCATATGCACCCCATCAGCTAATAATTTTGAATAGTTTTCATTTATAAATCTTTGATAAATTTCTATAAAGGAGACTTTTGTTTCATTTGCTACTTCCTTCATAATTTTATTAAATTGTTCCACATATTCATTTTTATATGACCTACCAGAAGACCATGGCATAGGATCAACTCTTTTATCCACCGGCATGGAACCAATAATGATAATTTTCTGGGAATATTGTTTTGCCAAACTAATTAATTGCTTGTAGTTTTCTTTAAATTGTTCTGAAGAAACCTCCAAACTACTTAAACTGTCATTATAAATACAATCATTAATCCCTAAATGGCATAAGATCATGGTTTCCTCACCATGCCCACCTTTCCTGGCCTCTGTTTCTGCTTCGAACCGTCTTAAAATATCTGCGCTTTTATCTCCAGAGACTCCCAAATTATAAACCAAAACATACTCTTTATAACCTGAGGCAATTATTTTATTATCAAAATATTTTCTCAGTCTTTGCACCCAACCACCTTCACTATCCCAGGCCCCATAGGTAGTACTAGTTCCAAAAACCAAAATATGCTTATCCATTTTTTAAACCTTTAAATTAAATATTTCTTTTGCATTCTTCCGAAAAACCAATTCTTTTTCTTCATCTGTCATAGGTAACTTTTGCACTGCATTTAAATACTCCTTTTGAGAATATAGCGGCCAATCTGTCCCGAATAGACACTTCTTAAAATCGCCGAGGAAAAACTTAACCTCAGATAATCGTTTAACAAAAAACTCAGTATCTGCATCTTTGATAGGTGCGTATTCAGTAAAATAAGCTGAAAAATCCATATAGACATTTCTATTTTTTAACATTACTGCAGCACAATCCATAATCCAGGGGTTACCCATATGAGCAATAATAATTTTTAAATCAGGGAAAGCATCTGCTACCTCATCAATAGTCAAAGGATGGGAACTTTTAAGAAGCCCTGGGAATCCCGTCTCCAGCATCCCGGTATGATACATTACGGGAAAATTATTTTCTTGGCAAAATTTGTAGATGGGGTGTAGTTTAGAATCATTGGCATGATATTTTTGATAACCTAAATAAAATTTAACTCCCACAATTTTTTTCTCTTTCAGATAACCAATCAACTTATCTGTCTGTTCTTTTATAGAATCGTTATAATCTATTCTGCCAACAGGTATTAAACGGGGAAATTTCTCACAAACTTGAATAATTTCCTCAATAGTTAGCTGTTTATTCTCCTGTTGCTCTTCAAGAGTAATTAAAAGCGAGTAATCGACTCCTGCCTCATCCATCTGGGCAAGCAACTCTTGAGGTGTCCACACCCTCCCACCCATATTACCTACATGTGCATGACAATCAATAATCATAAGATCTAGTCCTCTCCACTTATCTTTGCTTTACTGCAATAACTTCTATCTCGATTTTACATCCATCCTTTACTAATTTCCTTACTTCTACCAAAGTTGAAACGGGTTCTGAGTTTTTAAAATATTTATTTCTGATAGGTGAAATTTTGGGAAAATCATTTATATCTGTTACATAAATTGTTGCCTTCACCACATCATCCAAACTTGCCCCTGCTTCATTTAGAATATTTTGCAATGATTCAAACACAAACTCCGTTTGTTTTTCTATATCTCCAATACCTACAACATTTCCGTCTTTATCCAAGGCAATCTGTCCTGTGGTAAAGATCATTTGGCTATCTCCTATATCTACTTTATAACCATGAGAATATGCGCCTAATTTTTGTGCAGCATTTATAGAATTAATTTTAGTTTTAATCATTTTAAATCCTTTAACTGGCCGTCTGTAATTTCAGCTTCTTTAATAATCTTTTTCAAGGTTCCCTCAGGCACCGGACCTGGATGAACTGCTACCTGTGTCCATCTACCATCTGGATGAGTTAGTCTAATATGACTACCCTTTCCTTTCCCTTTTTTGAAAGCAAGTTTTTCTAAGAATGTAATTAATTTTTGAGGTTTAACATTACGAGGTAGTTTAGTCATGCCACAGCTATTTTAGAGTTATCTGGAAGCTCAACTTGAGTAGTTGTCACAACCTGTTTTTCCACATCATCTACGGGTATCTCTTGTCCCTCATCTCTCAAATATTCAATAGCCAATTCAATACCATCTTTAATGCTTTTTAAAACTTCATCTATGGAATCCCCATAGTCGTACACTCCGAGGGTAGGACAAGCAGCATTATAGACAATCTTTTTGCCCATTTTTTCCGGTTCGATAATGATTCTGTAGTTTAAAACCTGTTTTTGCATAGTGGCCATATTTTAACACAAAAATACCCTCAAAATCACTCTTAGGGTGACGGGGAAGCTAGTTTATTAAATTTACCGAGGACTTGTTGAACTCCTTTAGCCACTTTTTGCAAAGCAGACTGGGGATCCTGACCTTGCAAGGTAGCATTGACCCCATCTTCCCAGTATTTGATCATCTCATCATTTATCCCATTATCAAAAGTCCTAGATGATAAATACCAAAATTTATAAATTGGTCCCTGGGAAACGAAAGCCCCAGCCCAAGGATCAGCCTTTAATTCATCTCTTAAGTCCACCCTGGAATAAGGCTGACCAAGAATTCTCACTTTGGCAGCTTCCTGATATGCCAGTTTTTCAGCTTCTTGAGAAGTTAAGAATTTGATAAACTGCCAAGCCTCTTGAGTATTTTTACTACTGCTGGGAACAGCAAAAGCCCAAAAGCTGGCCCAGCCTACCTGTCTACCCACCAATTGCGGTACAGAGGCAATCTTAAATTTTAAATTGGGGTTGGCCGCCCTGATTTCTATGGCTCTCCAGGAAGGAGCGAAATAAAATCCCAGTCTGCCTTCTGAAAACATCTGGGTTGAGGGGGGCAGATTAACATCCCAGGTTTTCTTTTTGGGATCGAGTATAAAATTAGTATAAAAACGTAACACATCCGCAGCTTGGGTGGTGGTCGGATCTTCCATATTCACTCCTGGTTGCTGCAAAAGCAACAGACCTAAAATATCAGAGAAATGATCCACATTCGAGGCAGTGCCCATGGCAGCCCCGGCAGTCTTTATTCCGGATTGGTCTTTGACAGTCATTTTAACAGCAATATTGATAAACTCCTGCCAGTTTTGAGGCACCTTACCTGAGACACCATTTAATAAGTCTTCATTATAATAAAGCGCCAAACCGTCAATCTGCATTGGGGCAGCATAAATTTGCCCATCTTCTACAAAGCTGTCAAAGGCCACCGGATAAAATGTGTCCTGATATTCTTTTTGACTGAATATACCTGCGGGAGCGGATGCAAGGATCGATTTAAACATCGGCAGCCAGCTGTTATGAATCATCAAAATATCCGGCCCCTGCCCTTCTTTGATTTGAGTCTGTGATCTGCTTCTGTAGTTGGCAGAAGATTTTCTTTCGTAGTTAACACTAACTTCCGGATGCTTTTTTTGATATTCCAAAATTACACCCTTCATTAAATTTTCCTCTTCCCAGAGTCCCCAAACTGTTAAAGTCACCGATCCTTTCTGGCCAAACGGCAATTTAATTGGTAAATTAGGCAGAGGTGGCCCAAATTTCCAATATAAAAATCCTCCCAAAATGGCTAGAGCTATTACCGCAAATATGATAATTATTTTTTTCATGGTTCGACTTCGCTCACCACAGGTGGTCTTTTCAATTATATCCTAAACTTGTACAATTGTGCCGATGACAAGCAAAAGCAAAAAAGCGCCCAAAAAAACTGCCCCTGTCTCTAATCTAACACAAATTTTACATTTTTTGCCTGTTTTTCTCTCTTTGGTGCTGATTTTCCTGACATTTCTTGCTTATGAGCTATTTATGTCAGATAAATTCTATCCATTCACCTCAGCTGGCGATACTTCTCTGTCATTTCTGAGCTTAGGTCAATCAGCCAGCATCTTGGCTGACAAAATTTCTCAAAGAAGTAATCAAACTTTGGAATTTAATTTTAATCAAAAAATATATTCAGTTGATCTGGCCACCGCCTCTGCCAGGCTGGATTATGCCAGTTTGGAATCTGAATTTCAAAAAACTCATCCCTCATCACTCTACCAAAGATTGACCCAAAATATTCCCCATCTTTTTACTCCCAAGCTGATCAATCCCAAAATTAATATCACCATTGATTCCCAACTTAATGCAATATCAACTTTAGTTTTTAGACCATCTCAAAAGGCCCGGCTGATCTTTGATGAAACAGATCTAACAGGCACCTCGTCTGCCAAAATCCAAATTAAGGAAGGTGTCAACGGATTGGAACTTGATAAGGACAGTTTAACAGCAGAAGTTAAGAATTATCTGCTGAGTGGTCAATATGCTCCTAATCTACCCGTGAAGATCATCCATCCCCAAAGCAGTCCAGTATATCTGCAAAAACTTAAGGCCATTTTGGAGCAATCTTTAACAGAACCGGTGAAATTAGAATTTGAGCAGAAAGAATGGGTCATCGACACCAAACAGCTTTTGACTATCCTGGATTTGGAATCAGGGCAAAATCTGATTTTAGACAAAGATAAAAGTTTAAATTTTTTGACAAAGATTGCCCAGGAAATAGATCAAGAAGTCCAGGAAGGACATTTTGAGTTTAGTCCTCAAACCAGACGAGTCAGTGTTTTTAAACCATCAATTGAAGGCAGGAAATTAGATGTAGAGAAAACTTTTGCCTTAATTTTGGAAACTTTACAAAACTTAGCTGAAAATCCCAAAATTATCAGCTTGCCGGTGGATACTATCGAACCAAAAATTAAAACCTCCGATGTAAACAATTTGGGTATCAAGGAACTTTTAGGTCAGGGTGTGTCTCGTTTTGCCGGATCTATCCAAAATAGGATTTATAACATTCAACTGGCTGCTTCCAGAATAAACGGCGTCTTAATAGCTCCAGGGGAAACCTTTTCTTTTAACGCCGAAGTGGGTGATATCTCAGCAGCCTCAGGTTATAAACAGGCTTATGTGATCAAATCCGGCCGGACTGTTTTGGATGATGGAGGCGGAGTCTGCCAAGTTTCCACCACGGTTTTTCGGGCGGTCTTAAATGCCGGGTTACCGGTGGTGCAAAGGGTGGCCCATGCCTATCGGGTCGGCTATTATGAACAGGGGTTTCCGCCGGGTTTAGATGCCACGATTTTTGCTCCTTCTGTTGATTTTCAGTTTAAAAATGACACCCAAAATCATATTTTAATCCAGGCATATACATCTGGAACTACTCTTTATGTAGATTTATATGGCACGCCTGATGGCAGATTTGTCAGCTTGACCAAATCCAGCGTGACCAACCTAACACCTCCTCCACCGGAGCTCAGACAAGATGATCCCACTTTGCCTAAAGGGGAGGTAAAACAGGTGGATTGGCCGGCCTGGGGAGCAACTGTCCAATTTAGCAGAACTGTCAAAAGAGGCACTGAAACATTAATCCAGGAAACCTTTAAATCCAACTACAAAGCCTGGCAGGCTGTATATTTAGTGGGGACTAAGGAGTAATCCGCACCAATTCCTTTGCAAATTCTCTAGCTCGTCTTTCTGATTCCATTAATTCGTCATATTCTCTAATCATCCTGGGACCACTTATAGTAGGAGCGTAAGTTCTGAGCTGATTTTTAACTCTTTCTTGCCATTTTGTTAAATCACCAATTTCATCTGCAGCAACCTCTAAACAACTATATAAAGAGGCTACCTCTTGTTGGTAATCATCACCTGTAACCTCAAAACAAGGCAATTGATCAAAATCAGCCACGCCTCCATCCCTGGTTGATATAAGTATTGCCAGATTTGCCATCAACTTTTTCCAGAATGTCCCATCAGCTTCTGTGTTAATCCTATGACCATCATCATCTTTAACCCGGGGTGTATTAAAACCAATGTCTATCCCTGCCACCAAATATTTTGCCAGTTCCTCATCATAATTTTGGATAAAGTGTACTCTCTCTTTAAGAACCGGATTTGAATCGACAAGTTGCAGAATCCGCTGTAACTGCTCCTTCATAGGCTGATCAGTAGGATGTGCTTTACCGGATAAAATAATGTGAATATTTTTTGCCTCAAGTATCTCTACCAACCTTTGAGGATCTTCATAAAGCATCTCTGGTCTTTTGTAACCAGCTATTCTTTTTGTCCAGCAGGCAATTTTAGCACCCTCAGGAATGACAACCGGTTGATTACATTGATCAATTCTGGCAGTTAAATATTCTCTCAGATCTGTTTTTGCCTGATCTTTCAACTGCCGCATCGTTATTGGATCTAAAATATCTACCTTTTTCTCATATCCATCCTCAAGGGAGAAATCTTCCTTAAAAATACCCATATCTTTAAAAAACCTTAAGAGCTCCGGTTGCACCCATCTTTCCGAGATACCATTTGTTACTTGATGAAATTCAACAGGGGAACCATCCTCCTCCTTAAACATTTGGCTGGCAAATTGAGCGTGGACCTTACTAACACCATTCCTGACCCCAGAAAGCTCTATTGCCAAAGTGCTTAAATTTAACCGTCCTCCATGATTTCTAATCAGGTCCTGTAACCACTCTTTTACATCATCTGTTTCGAGATTTTTTATTACATAATTTTCGAGTTGATCCCGGGTAAAAGACGCTTCTGCTGCATTTACCAATGTGTGATTAGTAAAAAGAGTTTTGGATCTGACTTGCTCTTTAGCTTCACGCAAAGACATTCCCTGTTTGCAAAGATAATCCATCTCAGCTAAAGGAACAAGCGCGGTTGGAGCTTCGTCAATCTGCACCACGGCAGGATTTAGTCCCAGAGCCTGACGAGCCTTGAATCCCCCAAATCCTAAAACAGCATCCTGGTATAGACGATGGTCAATATGGTTTTCTCCTGGATATTGATATTGCAATCCGGACTCGTGGAGTAGATATATTGATAAGTCAGGTACTTTATATACGCCTAGTTTAATCTCATCCCCATTTGCTTTTATTGTAGTATCTAATAACCATTGATACCTCAGTAACCTTTGATAAGCTAAAGACCTAGGATTAACTGTTTCTGATGGTAAATCTTGCTGATAGAAAGCTTGATCAAGTCTCTGAGTCATTCTGAAGGGATAAAATAGAGAAAAGATTGTAAAATTACGACCCAATCGTTTTGCATCTATGGCTGTATCGCCTTTGACTATACCCAATCCACCGCCACCGGAGAGACCATAATCCATAAGATAAACTTCCATGGTATAATCAACCCATGGTCTCCCTGAAAAACTGGAGCCTAATTCCTGCTCTTTATTGACAGTTAATGCTAGTTCAGTGGGGTGGTATCCGTTACCGTCTCCAGGATAATAACCTCCATCTATCCCTTCTTGTAGTGGCATAAACTATTCCGAGCTTATATATTAATCTTACTCACACTTGTCAATATTTTGCAAATTTTTGTGGTAAACTTTATTTAAAGCCATATGCGTTTCTTTATTGCCTTAGAAATTCCGAGTGAGAATTTGGCTCAGTTTCAAGCTATTCAAGCTAAATTGCATACATTAATTCCTCAAGCCGGACTGACTGATTTGGACAAAATTCACCTTACACTTGCTTTTTTAGGTGAACAACCGGATCAGTTAAAAGATAAATTAGTGCAAATTATCCAAAAAGCAGTGGAAGGTATGTCCTCTTTTGAAGTTACTCCTGCCTATATTGACGGCTTTCCTAATATTCATCATCCGAATATTTTATGGGTGGGTGTTAAAGGTGATATAGATAAAGTTTTACTGATCAGGGAATATATCAAAGACGGCCTTGCTTCCCTGCATTTACCGGTTGATGCGCGTAGGTTTGTCCCCCATATTTCCATTGCTAAATTCAGCAGTGAATTTTCAGTTGATAGAAACTTAGAAGCAAATTTGGAAAAAATTATGACCGAGAATTTAACCCCAATTCAAATTTCCTCAATTAAACTTTTTGAATCTGTCCTAAATAAAGGCTTCCATAAACACAATGCTCTAGCAGAAATTAAGTTGCAATAAAGGAGTATAATTAAATTATGGCAAGTATTGAAGATCTTTCAGGTAGAGATTATCCTCCTAGATTACCTCTAATAGATGCTGCCAAGGATTTTATTGATAAGATAGTGACAGCTCATCCTTTTCCCTGGGGTGATCGTAAAGGCCCACCTCACTACAGGGAAACTGCTGTTGGAGTATATGATTGGCCCGAAGAACCTAAAAGATGGCAGGTATTTTCAGGAAAAGTGCTTCACTGGGCCAGAGGCACTGAAAGATTTATTGATGATATTAACCATAACAGAATTACTTTTTAAAAGTTAAGGACGTTTTCTGTATTTCCTCAAATTCACCTATCTCCTTATTTTTCCTTACATTATCCCAGTTAAAATATTTCCCATTCATAGCAATATAAACACCAGCTGGAAGAATCTGGGCAAAAGCCAAAGCTGCCCCCAAATTAAATAATCCATCAGAACCTCGGAATACATAAGGAACAATTGCACCAGTAAGAACTACAGTCTTATTCTTTATTTTCTTAGCGAGCACTTGAGCAGTTTTTACCATCGTATCAGTTCCGTGAGTAATGATAATATTATCTTCGTTTGCTTTAAGACAACTTTGAGCAATTTTTTCTCTATCTTCTTCTGTCATGTCTAGGCTATCAATCATCATCAAAGTGTCAATGTTAACATCAACACGCGAACGACCTAGTTCAAGTATTTCACGTAAATGGGTATCTTTAAAGAAGAGTTGCCCATCTAGATCATTATATTCTTTGTCAAATGTACCACCCGTAATGAATATTTTTATCTTCATATGGGGTAATTATACTATCTTTCCAGATAGTAGATATCTTTTTTGTACCGATAATCCGTAAACTGGAACTCGCCTTTGCCATCAATTATTGCCTGGTAATCTTTGCAGTCTCTGCACACCTGATCTCCTTTAATACATACCCACATTCCGCCTTCTATAGCCTGCTTTAGCTCTTTGCTTTTTTCCTTTAACCATTCCAGTTTAGGTTCCAGCGGATCCAACACTATATCTTTGGGGGCATCATCCCGATCCAGATACCAAAAGGAGGCAGCTGAAACTTCCTTTTCTAAATTGGCTTCTGCCAAAATGGCATAAATATAAAGCTGGATTGGGTCTTTTTCATCATTTGCCCCGGTTTTAAAATCCACAATCTGTAAACTCCCATCCGTCTTTTCCCCCACAAAGTCAAAATTACCCATTAAAACCATGTTATCCAACAATGGATACTTGGGGAAAGTAATTGCAGGGGCGCCTTTACCCAATACCTGCCAGTTTTTGTAAAAGTTTTCCAGCATTTTCAAGCCTCGGCTGCCGAAATTACCCTCTTCCTCCCTGGAGGCAAATCCCCCTCTTTTACCTGTATATTTCAGCCAGAAATTTCTAAATTTTTGTATCAGTTGATCAGAAGTGGCCTGTCCCTTCATATCCAGAAACCATTTCACACTATCATGTACAGTTGAACCTAAAGAAAGATAAGGTGAGGCAATTTGCAACCTAAAACCAGTTTTCGGATCTTTATATATATTCTTAAGATAATAAGCCCTTGGACAATTTAAAAAATCCTTCAAAGACGTATACGAAACAAAGATAGGATTTTTGATATATTCAAACTTAGGCTTTTGAATCACAAAGCTATTTTAACACGTCAGTACATTGTCAGTACATTTGTAGTATAATAAATCCATGGGAAAAGTATTTAAAAATGGCAATTCTTTAGCAGTAACAGTACCCAAAGCTTATGCTCACCAGCTCTCCATCAGAGATGGATCACAAATTGAGTGGACAAAAACAACTCAAGGTTTAACCTTAACACCACAAAATAAAACTAAAGTCTCTGGCGTTGATCAAAAATTTGCCAAAATGGTGGATGAGTTCATTAAAGATCACAAAGACGTTCTGCAAGAACTCTCCCACAGGTGAAAAATATCATTTTTCTTACAACCGAACAGGTTTTATTTATCCATGACCAAATGGTTAAAAGATTTGGAGGCTCTTTTGGTGTACGTGATTTAGGCTTAGTAGAGTCTGCTGTTGCCAGACCTAAAGCTACTTTTGGCGGTGAGTATCTATATATTTCAATTTTTGATAAAGCTGCAACCCTACTCCAGTCTTTACTTAAAAATCACCCATTTGTAGATGGCAATAAAAGAACTGCATTATCTTCTACTGGTTTATTCCTTGAAAAGAATGGTTATAAATTGGTTAATCAACATAAAGAAGAAGTGGAATTTGCAATCAGGGTAGATAATGATAACTTAATTGTGGAACAAATCTCCAAATGGTTAAAAGAGCATTCTGGTAAAATAACCAAATGATTATTTTGGGAATTGAGACCAGTTGTGATGAAACTGCTGCTGCTGTATTAACGAATAACGATAATCGAATAACTATTTTATCCAATGTGGTGGCATCATCTGCTTCTCTCCAAGCTAAATATGGCGGGATAATTCCGGAACAAGCTGCCAGAGAACAGATAAAAAGCATTATTCCAGTTATTGAGGAGTCCCTTCGACTCGCTTCACTCGCTCAGGGCAATTCTATTGAACTGGATGCTATAGCTGTAACCTATGGCCCGGGGCTAATTGGCTCACTACTGGTGGGAGTAGAAACAGCTAAGGTTTTGGCTACCACCTGGGAAAAGCCCTTAATTCCAGTAAACCACCTATTAGGCCATTTTTATGCTAACTGGATTATTCCTCCTGTCATTCCGGGCGAACGAAGTTCGCGTGGGAATCTTGATTTAAAAAAGATTGCCACGTCTCCGGCTTCGCCGGATCCTCGCAATGACAATTTGCGACTGCCTTCCTTCCCCTGTCTCGGTTTATTGGTTTCCGGCGGACACACAGATTTAGTTTTATTTACAGATCATGGTAAATATAAATATTTAGGTGGAACCAGAGATGATGCCGCCGGAGAGTGTTTTGATAAATGCGCCAGACTCTTAGGCCTACCCTATCCTGGTGGTCCGGAAATTGCCAAATTAGCCTCGCAAGGCCAGGCCTTGAGGTTCAAGCTACCTATTCCTATGAAAGGATCAAAGGACTTTGATTTCTCCTATTCAGGGTTGAAAACAGCTGTAGCCAATCTTATGCACACCTCCGAGGTGGGCTTTGACTCCTCGGAGGTGAAACAGGATCTTGCAGCTTCCGTTGAAAATGCCATTGCTCAATCTTTAGTTGACAAAGTTTTACTGGCCTTAAAAGTTTATCCTGTAAAAGATGTCATGGTGGCCGGAGGAGTGGCTGCGAATCAAAGATTAAAAGAGAATCTAGAGTCTAGAGTCAAGAGTCTAGGAAAGAACATTAAATTGCACATTCCCACGCCTCAACTTTGTACAGACAATGGAGTCATGATTGCCGCAGCTGCATTCTTTATTAAAAAGAGCATTAATCCTTTAAAGCTGCAAACAGACTCAAATCTGTCTCTATCTTGACTTTTGCCTCAAAACATATAAAATATCCACTATAAGTCCGAAAAGGGCTTAATTTATTAAAACTGGTATTTTAGAAAGGATTGTTGATTATGGCAGAAAAACTTTTAGGTAAATATGATGTTGATTGGTTGGGAAGATTATATATAGAGGCCGAGCAAAGACGTTATTATCCTGTTGATTTTAATGAGGGCAGAATGGTAGTGATGACTAGTAGTCTTGTGTGGGATAGGGAGCAAAGAAGGAATTTTGAACCTTCAGAATTCCCTGCTAAAATTCCTCTAGGCAGACCGCATTTTGATAGATAAACGTTGACCTCACCTCCGGCTAGCTTTATACTTACTCCATGGATAAGGTTTATGACCAGACAAAAGTTGAACCCAAATGGTATAAATTATGGGAAGATGCAGGATATTTTAAGCCGGAAATTAATCTTGATGGGAAACCATACACCATAATTTTGCCTCCTCCCAATGCTAATGCCCCCCTTCATTTTGGTCATGCCATGTATGTGGTGGAGGATATTTTAATCAGATACCACCGGATGAAAGGTGATGCTGCTTTATGGCTGCCCGGAGCAGACCATGCCGGTTTTGAAACCCAGGTGGTTTTTGAAAAATACCTGGAAAGTATCGGTAAATCCCGTTTTGATTTTGATAGACAAACTTTGTATCAGATGATTTGGGATTTTGTGCAACAAAATAAAGGCACTATGGAAGGACAATTGCGACGTTTGGGCTTTTCCCTGGATTGGTCCAGATATAAATTTACCCTTGATCCGGATATTGTCAAGATGGTTTGTAAAACATTTAAAAAGCTTTACGCTGATGGCCTGCTATACCGGGCTCAACGGCTGGTTAATTACTGTACCAAAAACGGCACCTCTTTTTCCGATCTGGAAGTAACTTATGAGGAAAGAAAAGATCCGCTCTACTACATCAAATACGGACCGCTTACTTTAGCAACCACCCGTCCTGAAACTAAATTCGGGGATACTGCCGTGGCTGTCAACCCCAAAGACAAGCGCTACCAAAAATATGTCGGCAAAGAGATTGAAATTGAGACTGTGTTAGGCAAAGCCAAAATTAAAGTTATTGCAGACGAGATGGTTGATATGGAGTTTGGCACAGGTGTGGTCAAGATCACTCCGGCCCACGACCATGACGATTTTGCCACCGCCCAAAGGCATAACCTGCCGCTTTTACAAGTGATTGGCTTTGACGGCAAAATGAATGAGAAGAGTGGTAAGTTTGCCGGCATGAGTGTTAAGGAGGCAAGAGTTGCTGTAGTGGAAGACATGGAACAAAAAGGGCTGATTGATCACATTGATTATGAGTATACTCACAGAGTTGGGCTTTGTTATAAGTGCGGAACTGTTATTGAACCTCTCCCAATGGAGCAATGGTTTATTAAGATGACGGAACTGGCCAAAAAAGCGATCGAGGTGGTAAAAAAGGGAGAAGTTAAAATTTATCCCAAAAATTGGGAAACTACTTATTTTAACTGGCTAAAAAATATTAAAGACTGGAATATCTCAAGGCAAATTGTCTGGGGCATGCAAATCCCTGCCTGGTTTTGTGATTCCTGTCAAAAATGGACGGTCACTGAAGGTGAAGAACCTGAAGTTTGTAATAATTGTGGAAATGTTAGCCTTGAGCGTGATCCGGATGTCTTTGATACCTGGTTTTCCTCCGGCCAATGGCCTTTTGCCACTTTGCAAACCACCAATCCGTCAGCTGGCGGTGATTTTGAGAAGTTTTACCCCACAACTGTTATGGAAACAATGTATGATATTTTGCTTTTCTGGGTAGCCAGGATGGTCATGCTGGGAATCTATGCCACAGGTAAAGTTCCATTTAAAGATGTGCTTTTGCATGGAAAAATACTCGATCCACTAGGCAAGAAGATGAGTAAATCCAAAGGGAATGTGGTAAACCCGATGGAAATTGCAAATCTTTATGGTGCAGATGCGGTCAGGATGGCTTTAGTTTATGGCACAGCTTTTGGACATGACCAATCCCTTTCTCATCCCAAGCTGCAAGCCATGAGGAATTTTACTAATAAATTATGGAATATCGGCAGATTTATAATTGATTTTGCACCCGAAGATACCAAACACCCGGATTTAGTTACCATTATGATCAAACAGTGGGCGGAGAAGAAGGATCCCTCACAAGCAGAAATCTTTCGTTTAACTCAGGATGACAAGGATATCTTAGAAAAGCTCTTACAAACCATACAAACAGTCAGCAAAGCTTTAAACCGATACAGATTCCATGACGGAGCGGATACTTTATATGAGTTTATCTGGCATCAGTTTGCAGATAAATATATTGAATCAACCAAAGACAGACGCGCCCAAGCCCAACCTGTTTTAGAATATGTTTTCAGGACATCTTTAGAATTACTCCATCCCTTTATGCCATTCATTTCAGAGGAATTATGGCAACGCCTTCCTCACGAAGGTAAATCTATAATGATTTCGACTTGGCCAAGCTCAAATTAACGCAAAATTAACGCACAATCACCGCTTTGCAAGGATCTATTTTATCCTTGTGGTTTTTCTTCTGTAGGAACCTTCTCGCCTTCAGTAGAAACACCTTCCTTTGGCTCGCCGGAGCCTTCGGCGGAGGCGGCAGCTCCTTCTGCAGCAACTTCTCCTTCACCCGCTACAACCTCACCTTCAGCAGGAACAGCTCCTTCTGCAACTTGAACTTCAGCCGCCTGAGCAGCCTTCTCGGCAGCCTCCTCCTCCAAAAGCTTCTCCATTTCAGCAGACACAGCCGGAGCCAGCTTAACCACTACTTCTTCCTCATCAGCATGGATGGTCAGCTTGTCTCTGTCATAATTTAGCTGAGCCACCGTGATAGCATCATCAATTTGCTTAAGGGGATTAATGTCCACTTCAATCTTCTCCACCAGATCAGTTGGTAAGGCCTCCACTTCCACCTCATTTAAGGTTTGCAGGACTATTGTCTCACCCAGATGAACTGATTCAGGTTGCTCGCCAACTAAAACTAGTGGTACAGACACTTTGACTTTTTCCGATAAGTTAACCTGATAAAAATCAATGTGAATGGGTTTGTCTGTGAGTGGGTCATGCTGCACATCTCGCACCAAAACCGGCCTGACTTTTTCCTTACCAATCTTCAGCTCAATCAGTCCTGTCTCCCCGGCTTGGTGAAACGTTTTTAAGAAATCCTTACTGTCAACTGTCACCGCTTCCCCATCAACTCCTTTACCAAAAACATGACCCGGCAATTTCCCATCCCTTCTTAATTTTTTCACCTTTTTCCCCAGGATGGTTCTTTCTTCAGCCAATAAACTTAGCTTGTCCATAATTTTATATTCATGGTAATTTACCACAGATGCAGCTTGATATTCAAGTGAGGGTTTTGCAATCCTAAACCCCAATGTATCCCAAAATGCTCCACGTGCCTGAAAATTTATTTGGCAAATACGACCTCAAAACTGCGATCTTTTGATAAATCAGTGGAGATATTTACCTCCTGTGACTGATCTTCCCCTGCTGAGGAAGCCAATCGATAGTTCAGAGGATACACCAACCTCCACTCAAAAGGATCTGTTAAAGTGCCGGCCTGCTTGACGATATCCAATCTGTAAGTGGCTTGACCGGAAACAAACTTCAGCTTTTCCGAAATCTCATAATCCAAAACTAAACTCTTCTGTTCTTTTGGCTCAAGCTCCAAAAGCATGGAATAGCCTGATCTGCCGAAGTCTACAAATGGGGTCACATCTTTGGTCAGATTGGCCTCACCCCACAGCGCTCTCGAAAGCTTGGTCCCAAACGGCAAATATATTCTGAACCTGTTTTTATATTTACCTCCTGGCCAAACATCCGAAGGGCTTTTATTAACATAAGTAATTCTAAGTCTGTGCCTGACCTCGCCCTCTTTCCCCAAAACTGTCTCCAGATTGTAGGATCTATCCAGATAATAGTTGGCTTTATTGGCCCCCAAATTAGCCTCCACCGCAATCATAACATCTGACAGCTTGTTTGAAAGTGAGTCTGTTTGATCTGCTACTCTGGGCAAAGAATTGGCCCAATTTTCAGATACCAAATAGGAGAAAAGGGTGGGATCATCCAGATAAATGCTGATGTGTTTTTCTTCCAGAGATTGGCCTAAAGCGGAAACTATGCCCGGCCAATTCTGCTTTGGCAAAAAGAAGATTTTATTAAAAAGCTCATTTGCCAAAGATGTCAGAAAGTTTCTTTTGGCCTGAGATCCCGGAAAAAATGACACTTCAGAGTGGGTAATAGACCTCTCAAACAGATTCTCTGCACTGATAGTCTCATCGTAATCAGCCAGGCTGAGCGGACCAACCACCTCAAGCAACTGTTCCATGGCAGATACATCCAAAGCCATCACTCCGTCTACGCTCTCTCCTGTTTCCTTAGTAAAAAACCACTCTGCCTGTTTGGCGTTGGTGGGAAAATCAGCCTCCCAATTGGAGTCTCTTAAAAAGTAGTCTTTTTGGCCCAAATCCTCCTTGATCTCTTGGGGCGGTTCAACATGAGTTTTTAGCATCCCATCAATGGCATAAATATCATTGACTAACAGTTTCTTAAGCTTTCCGCCCGCAAAATCCACCTTGGCAAAAGAACCGATAAAACCTCCTCCCGGCCGCAGTTCCATATTGTTTTGCAGCAAAAACAAATAACTTTTCTCCCCCTCGTAAGCTGTGACTTTAGGCAACAGCGCAGCAGCAGCCCGACCCTTTTGGACCATCTGCTGCATACTCGAAATTTTTATCTTTAATCCCTCCAGCTTGTTTTTTAAAAAATTTGGTGTCTCGGCTTGGAAATTTTCATCAAGCAGTAAGGCTGAGGCTTGAGAAAAACTTTGATCTGAGGCAGCCAAAAACAAATTGGCCTCCTCAAAAAACTTCCCTGGATCCTCATTTGACTCACCTATGACAGCTTTTAAGGCCTGATATAAAGATTGAATACCTAAAATGGCATTGTTTGCCCCATCCGTAGACAAATTTGCCAGCTTCAATAAGTCATCAGCCAGTTGAAACTTCTCATCCAAAAAATCAGCCTGCCTGAAAATCTGAACTGAAGCAAGGACCAGTTTCGCCTGCTCCACCCCGAGATTGGCCTGAGCAATATTAACCAAACTTTTATCAAACTCCCCTGTTGTCAAATTTTGTTCTGCTTCCTTAAGCTGGAATTTGAATGTCAAAATCCCCCAGCCTAAAGCCACCACCGGCCAAACCAGAGCATAAACTATCAGCATACTGGCCAAAATAAAATAAATTTTAGAGATCGGTAACTTAATTTTAAAATTAGACTTCCTTGCTTTTTGTTCTGGTTGCTGACTCACTGCCTGCTTTGTCTGCTGCCGGATCACCCCCAGCTCAATTCTTTTCACTTCACTCAGTTTAGACTCCTCTGTCTCTTTTTTGATTTGATGAGATTCTTCCGCAAAATACTTAAGCGTCGCTTTCAGGCCTTTGACCAGACTAACCTTCGGCTTCCAGTTTAAAAACTGCTGGGTTTTTGCTAAATTCGGAGTTGGCCAGGGAGGCAAGTCTGATGGAAAAAAGTCTCTTTCTTCATACCAAACAGGATCCAGTAAAATTTGTTTAACCTCTTCTATTTTAACAGGCTGAGGTGCCACTCCATCAAAAATCCGCTGAGCGGTTGAGCCGGCCAGCATACTTTTGATGGCCAGCTCGCAAGCATCTTCCACGAATAACGCTCTGGAGGAAAACTCCAGAGGAGATTCCTTGGGCAAACTGCCGGACAGATCTTGGCGAATCAATTTTACCAGTGGATCTTTCAATCTGAAATGCATTCTGGGGCCAAACACCGCGCCCAACCGCAAAATTCTGGCATTCAGCCGATTTTCGGCGGCAAATTGAGCCAGCTTTACCTCAGATTTCTCCAGCCACTTTAGTTGCTCGTCCAACTCCCCTGTATCATAAAGATCTATAGAGGAAATCAGCAGATACCTGGGGCTCATTTGCTTATCTTTGACACTTTTGAGAAGATCTGTAATATCCCATCCTCCTGTTGTGGCGATGAAGACATAGTCAAGCCTGGGAAGATCTAAATCCAAATCCCGGATCGATTGTTCGATAAAGTGAAAGTCTCCCTTTTTAATGGCCTCCTCAAGATGTTGTTTTTTGCCGGTTGATAAGTTATCCACACCCACCACTTGAATATCTTTTTCTAACAGCTTATCCACTAAGGATGAGCCTAAAAAACCCGCAGCTCCCACAACAAAAGCCACCGGCTTGTTTCGCGAAAGTAAAATGCTATTTTTGTCTATGATAGGATAGGCGCTCTCATCCACGGGTAAATCGTAACAAAGAAAAATTATATTGCAAGGGAGATCAAAGATGACATTCTATGTCAATTCCAAAAGGTAATCTGTTAGTCCGCGGATTTTAATCTGGCATCAAGGGCTTGATTTGCCAATCTGTCAGCTAATGTGTTCTTGGCCCTTACTACATGCTGGTAAGTGACTTGCTTAAAAGCATTTTCTAAATTTCTGATTTGTAAAAATAAAATTTTGAGATGTTCTTTTTTAATTTTGAAACGTCCTGACAGCTGTTCCACCACCAATCGGGAATCCAGATAGAAGTTCAGGGTAGTTAAAGCCGGCTTGAAGTGATTTAAAACATAGCGGAATGCTTGTAAAACTGCGCTATATTCAGCCACATTATTGGTGGTTATCCCGATATACCTACCTTCCTTGTGTAATAATTTCCCACCCGCATCTTGCACTATAAAGCCATAGGACGAGAGACCAGGATTGCCTCTTGATGCACCATCAGTGTAAATCACCAGCTTCATTTTCGTGAGATTAATAATAACACAGCTTGCATGATTAATATAAGATACTCAGAGATTACCGTAATTAACGATGCTGCCATAAATGAGTACTGCGGTATATAAATGAAGTTTAAAATTATGTTAAATATTAATCCCAAGCTATAGATAATCAGCATTTGTTTGTACATCTTTTTGGCCACCATTATCCACATAAAAAGAGCGGATAAAAAATAGGCTGGAAAGCCAAAAGAAAGAATTTGCAAAGATATAGATGAACCACCAAATCCTGATCCTGTAATTAATTTAATAAGTTGAGGCGAGAGGGTAAATATGACAAACGACAAAATAGCTGAAACCACAATCAACCCCAACGCAACCATTCTAATCTGGTTTTTAAATCTGTCTATTTGAAATTTTAAAGTCTCCAGCATCATCGGGTAAAATGCATTCATGATAAATGTGGGTAACACTAAAACGGTTTGGAATACGGAATAAGCCACATTGTAAATTCCGACCTGAGCTGTCCCTTTAATGGTAGAGAGAATGAATGCATCTGCCCTAAAGTAAACCACATTTAAAAGTAGTGTTGCAGCAATCGGCCAGGAAGTCTTAAATAAGTTTGTGGTATATCGTTGATCGTAAATCGGGAAAACAACTCGCCAAAACTTTCTCACCAACAACAATGCAACAACAGCAATCATCATCCATCCCAAAAAATACGCCAGCATCAGATGCGGGATGGAATATTTCAAAAGGATTAGATAAACAAATACCGCCAATCCTAAAACAGTACCTATGCTGGATGCTATAACCGATAAATCGTAGCGCAGTTTGCTCTGAAATATCAGGTTACAGGTCACAAATACTGCCGAGGCCACGATTGCCAAACTACCAAATAAAACAGCCTGGGAAAACTCAGGTGTGGCAAACGGCCAAAAAGGAAGCAGCCCCACTGCCAGAACCACTAAAACAGCAGACCACATTATTCTTGCGCCTAACAACCTCTGCCATTCTTCCTTGACTCTTGACTCTAGATTCTTGACTCTTCTCAAAACATGAGCATTGAATCCAAAATCCGACAACAGGAAGAATATGGCAAGATATGTTACTGCCAGTGTATATATGCCTGTTCCCTCCTCGCCAAAGTTCCTTGCAATAAGACCCAAAACTATAAACGTGGTGAGTGAACTTACTACTTTACCAATCAGTTGCCAAAAGGTTTGTTGAGAAATCTTAAGAAGATTTTGCATTAGTTGTTATTTTAGAAGAAATTGTAGATAATGATAACCCCCAAATTAAAAACAGCATTCTATATCCTTGTGGTAGGGTCAAAAAATAATGGTCAAACATACCTAAAAAAATTATTACCACCCACATCAGCGCAAAGTGTTTAGTCTTTAATATTGAGCCCTGATTAATAAGCCTAAATATGGAATAACCAATTAACCCTAACAGCCCCAACAACCCCAAAACTCCAGTTTCAGCCAAGCTTAAAAGAAAAATATTGTGAACAGGTTGCAGAAAACGGCCCGGCCCCACCACCAAACTCTCTGCTGAGGATAAGATAAAATTATTTAATCCCACCCCAAATAAAGGTGATTGAGCCCAAATCTGTAAAGCCAGTTTCGATAATTCTTCTCTTCTTAATAGCGTCAGGTTGTCAAAGTTTAAAACAGCAGCAAACCTGGGGTATAAAAAAGGGGATGCTAAAATTACTACTAATAAAATCCATATGAACCATCTTTTTGGCAAAAGTACGAAAGCACTTACCACCCCAACTGCTATCGCCACCCTTGAAACAGTCAGCACTAAAGCGACTATGCCCAAAAAAGCAGTGGTTGAAAAAAGGAATAGTTCTTTTTTTGCTCTTAACGCAAAACACAAAGCCACACTTAAAACCAAAAAGGCTGCCAGTACGTTAGGATGAGGAAATGTAGCATATGGCCGCAAAAATTGGGTACCATAAAAGTCAAACTTGGCTATAGCGGGCGTAGAGATGGAAAATGTTCGCTCCCCCAAAATCCAAAAACCTAAAGTCTCGCCTTTGACGAACTGAGCCAGTGCCAGAAATGATTGCCCCAAAATAGCCAGCGTCAGTGCCCAAAAAATGACTGATTTAATCTTGGCAAAATTGAGTGATGCCAGATAAACACCAAAAAGCCCGGCAACTAGATATTGCTCAAACCTCACCAGACCAACCCCAATGTTGGTTGGGGAGGTAGCTGGTATCAAAGCAATAAGTTGGCTTAATAAAAAAGCCAAGAGTAAATTTAAAGCCGTAAGATTTATCCGCGACCATCCCTTGATCAATAAAATCCCCACCAACAAATCCCAAAAATAGATGGTGGGGGAAAGATAATCGATTTTTAAAGAATAAATAAAGGAAAAATCCGGCCAAAAATGCCGGCCCAGTTGGGTAGGAAGAAAAAGAATGGTCAGGAAAAGTAATATTTTCTCAAGCCTATTCAAAAGCATTGCTTCTGAGCAGAAATTAAAAATAGAATCAAGAATCCAAATTTATGAGGCTGGAGCCTTTTTACCCTTAATTTTTGATTCTTGATTCTTGATTCTAATCACTATATGCCTGTCTCTTCCTTCCCCCATACTCTCAGACTCCACCCCTTCACTTTCGGAAACCACCATATGGACAATTCTTCTCTGCCAGGCAGGCATTGGTTCAAGCTCCAATAGCTGACCTGTTTGCAAAACTTCTTTGGCCCACTCTGTGGCTTTGTGGGTTAAATCTTCCTCCTTTTGCTTACGCCATCCAGATACATCAATATGGACTCTCTTGTACCCCTCGGCTTCGCTCGGGGCAAGTTGCCTTAACTTTTTGGAGATCATCTGGTTAACAATCAGCTGTAAACTCTCCAAGGATTCACCCCTGGCACCAATCAACCTCCCAGCATCCTCAGTTTCAATTAACACATTTAAAGCCTCATCAGTCTCCTCAATCTCATAGCTCCCCTCTAAAAGAAGCAAGCCTAATAAGTTATCCAAGATATCTGACAATTGTTCTTCCATTTTTTACTGTTCCCTTCTTAATCTAGCTATCCAATCGGCCATTCCTCCCCAGCCTGCATGCTGATATTGCTGGATAATTCCTAGTATTGTATACACATTCCAATAAAGCGCAAGCCCGATCGGAAAAGAAAAGGCAAAATAACCAATCATTAAGGGCATCATATACACCATCTGGGACTGCACAGCACCCATGCTTTCTTCCAAACCTTCTTTCTCCTTACCCTCTTTTGGTGAATCCGAAGGATAATGTTTAATCGGTTTAGGAAGAGCCATTTTGGATTGGACAAAAGTCAGCAAAGCAGTTATGAGCGGAATTAACAAAAGATAAACTCCAAAAGATCCAAATTCAGAAGGCTTCAACCCTAAATTAAGACCCAAAAAGCTGGAATCTATATTTGACGGCAGCTTAAGTTGCGGAAAGTAGAGTAGGCGGTTTATATTTTCAATATTTCCTCCGGCGCCAGGTAAAATATTTATAATTGACTGATAAAGGGCAATAAAAACCGGGATCTGAATTAAAGCCGGCAAGCACCCTCCTGCCGGATTAACTCCATGTTCTTTGTATAAAGCCATTTGGGCTGAAGCCAAGCCCTGCTTATCATCTTTATGTTTTTTCTTTAATTCATCCAAATGAGGCTTTAAATCAGCCATTTTTTTGGTGGCCTTGATTTGACTGGCCATAAATGGCCACACCAGAATCCTTATTAAAACTGTCAGGGTAATTATGGAAAATCCCAAAGCACCTGGAATACGTAAAGCGGAAAATCCCTGGTAAATCAGCACTAAAACATTGATGACCGGTCCAAAGAAGACCAAATTAAAAATATCTACTATAGCATTCATCTGCAGCTCCAAATTCTTTTTACTCCCATCCAGCTTCCTGTAAATACCCCGAATTCCCCAATCTTTTCTTTTGTATATTCTGAACAGCTTACTTCATATCTACATGCTCCGCCAGGAGCAAACAAGTTTAACAAACCATGGTCAAATGACAAATAGGTCTGATAAATTTCAATTAATTTAATCAATAATCTTTTCATTCTTAAGTTTTGATTCCAAATCCAATAATACGTCACCTGATTTTACCTTAAGTACCCCTACTTTGGGAAGAGCCACAATGTTGATGGTAGATGGTAGATGGTAGACGGTAGATTCGAAAGCCGAGGATATCAAACGTCTGGCCCTGTTTCGCTCTGTTGCTTTTTTAAAAATACCGGATGAAACAGCAATACCAACCCGGGGATTTGTATTATCTCCCATTTTAATAAAAAGTTTGGCAAATTTAGTCTCTATTTTTTCCCCGGATGCCACCCATTTGAAATCTTTTTTTAAATTTAAGCGTTGATGTTTTGGAAGCATTAGACTGTCAGGCGTTTTCTACCCCTCGCCCTTCTTCTTTTTAAAACCTTGGCTCCATCATGAGTAGCCATCCTGGAGCGGAATCCGTGTTTTCTTGCTCTTTTCAACTTTTTCGGCTGGTATGTTCTCTTTGGCATAAGCGGAGTATATCATAACTTGATCTACTTTTTAATAGTTTCTCTATCTTGCTAAAGCCATCCTGCTGGATTAGATTGTGGATAAGTTTTACACAGTTCATCCTCTGTGTGGATTTACCCTAGTATGGACAACACTAAACTGACAGCTAAATTTTTAGAAGCAATCAAACCCGGCGTATCTGCTGCCAATTTCAAAACTTTTTTTGCCAAATCAGAATTGGAGTTGGTTGACGATCAGCAGGTGGTGGTCTTTGTACCGACTGCCTTTGCCAAAGCCACCCTATTGCAAAGGCATCTACCTCTACTGGAAAAAACTGCGCAAACCCTCATAGATAAAAAGGTGGCTGTGGAAATTACTGTCAGGCCGAATTTAAATCAGCTACCAGCAGATGAAGATCTTTTTGCGCCTCAGGTAAGCAAAAGTGCTTTTAGTTTAAATCCCAAATATACTCTGGAAAATTTTGTGGTCGGACCTTCCAATAATGTCGCTTACGCTGCAGCCCAGGCTGTAGCGCAAAATCCAGGCACTTCCTACAACCCCTTGTTTATTTACGGCGGCACCGGTGTCGGCAAGACCCATCTGATGTTGGGTATTGGTAATGCTATTTCCAAAAAAAGAGTCTCAAATGGCGTCATCTATTGTTCCTCGGAAAAGTTTATGAATGATTATGTCTCAGCCATCCAAAACCGCAAAATGATTGATTTAAGAGCCAGATACCGCTCTGCCTACATTCTGTTGATTGATGACATCCAGTTTTTCTCAGGCAGGGATGGTACGCAAGAGGAATTTTTCCACACCTTTAATGATCTGCAGGCCAAAAATTCCCAAATGATCATCACCTCAGATAGGCCTCCGGGGCAAATCGAAAAATTGGAAGATCGCTTAAGGAGCCGTTTTGCCGGAGGGCTAATGGTTGACATCCAACCGCCTGATTTTGACACCAGGGTGGCAATACTGAAGGCCAAATGTAGCCAGTGGGGCAACGCTTTGCCGGAGGATACCTTAAAGCTGATTGCCTCATCATCCCAGTTAAGCATTAGAGAGCTGGAGGGAAAACTTTTGCAAATACTACAAACCTTAAAGGCCAGGAATCTGACTCCTGCCGCGGAAAATATTGCCTCCTTTTTAAACACCAGCGTGCAAAAGAGACCGAGCTTAACTTATAAAGAAGTTTTCTTGTCTGTCTGTCAATATTTCAATATTAAAAACAGTGATTTAACCGGACCAAGAAGACAAAAAGAGCTAGTTTTACCCAGACACTTAACCATGTATATTATGTCTGAGGAGTTAGGAATGACCGTAGAAAAGATTGGCCAGCTGTTGGGCGGGAGGGATCACACCACTGTCATGCATGCCAGAGACAAGATCAGACAACTCATCAACAAAGACCGGGAGGTTCAAAGAATGTTTATTGAGGTCAAACAAGCTTTATCCACCTTAAGCTGAGGGTTTTCCACAAGTTATCCACCAACTATAAACATCCTTTTAACACGAAAATAAGCTGAAAATTAAATTCAAAAAACCTCCTTTTCAACATATCCACCAAGCATATTAATACTACTACTATATTTAATATTTAGTGTATAATCGACAAAATTGTTGAAAACTCATGACTATTAACTGGTGGATAGCTGGAATCTTAATTCTTCTTCTGGTGATTACCTATTTAATCGGTAGATTGCATGGTAGAAAACCAACAGATATACCAACAGATATAATCGATCTTTATAAAGGTTTACAAGAATTACCCCTAAAAGTATTACAAGTTATACAAGGCTCGATCAACCCCCAAAAGGGCAAAATGGCTGAACTGTTAACTTATGCGGAGCTTCGCTACGACTATGATAGAATTATTCCTTTGGGTCACCCCGTTGATTTTATCGGCATTAAAAACGGGGAGCGGATTGATTTTATTGAGGTGAAGTCCGGCCAATCCTTCCTCTTGACAGATGAGGAAAAACACATTAAAAACCTAATTACAAATGGAAGAGTTAACTTCAGGCTAATCAAGGTGGCTGAGGAAGAAATCCAAAAGTATGTAACTGCCAGAAAGGAAGGTTAATGAAATTTTCAATTTTGCAACAGGATTTGCTGCCAAGCCTACAGACACTCTCTCGTTCTGTGGGCATCCGCTCCACCCTGCCGGTTTTGGATAACATCCTGCTGTCCGCAGAAAAAGATAGGCTGAAGTTGTCTGCCACCAACTTAGAAATAGGGGTTATCAAAAATATAGCGTGCAAGGTTTTAGAGGAAGGAGAGATTACCGTGCCTTCAAAAACACTGCTGGAGATAATTTCCGGCCTGGGCCAAACCAAAGTTGAAATTGAATCTACTCAAGATCTGCTATCTGTTCAGGCTGATAAGTTTAAAGCCAGCTTAAATACCATCCCGGCAGCAGAATTTCCCACCATTCCTGTGTCTGAGGGAATCGAAGTTAAATTCCCTCCTGAGGTCATCCAAAACACGCAACAAATCCTTTTTGCAGCCGCTGTTGATGAAGGCAGACCGGTTTTAACAGGGGTGTTAACCGAGGTTAAAGGTGGCAAACTGGATTTGGTGGCAACAGACGGTTTCAGATTGGCACATCGAGTTTCTCCGGTTTCTAAAGATGCCAAACCCTTAAGATTGCTGATTCCTAAAAAGACATATGAGGAGCTGGTCAGGATCTTGCCTGAAGAGCAGGTAGAGGAGGTGGGCATTGCCACCTTGCAAAACCAGATTGTTTTTAACTTGGGTCAAACCGTGGTTTCGTCAAGGCTGATCGAGGGGGTATTCCCCGCCTGGGAAAAGATTATCCCTACTCAAAGGACGACCAGGTGCCTAATAGATAAGGACGTGCTGTTAAAGGGTATCAAACTGTCGTCGGTTTTCGCCAAAAGCGAGGCTGGCGTGACAGTTTTCAGCCTGTCGGACAGCGGATTACTGCTTAAGTCTTCAGCCAAAGAATTAGGCTCTTTGGAAAATCAGCTTGATGCTCAAATCGAGGGAGAAAAATTAGAGGTGGCTTTCAATTCCAAATTCCTCCAGGATGCAGTTTCTGCGGCTCCTTCTTCCCAGCTGATGTTGGAGTTCTCCGGCCCCCTCTCTGCCACCCTCCTCAAACCAGTAGGGGTAGAGGGATTAGAATACATAGTCATGCCGCTGAGATTAAGCTGAAAGCCCTGAGCGAAGTCGAAGGGCTAGACCCCACGGTATTTAATGGTGCTAAAGTGGAATGTTTTTTCTCCGTCCAATCTGCCTCCGCCCACAAACTTAGTCTCAGGTAGAATAAACAGAGTATAACCCACTCCCAACTCGAATGGTTTTTCCGGGATAAATTTAACCACTTTTCTATCAGAAGACATCTCCAATTTGTATTTAATTTCCGGATCAAACCTCCTTCTAAATTCCGGCTCATTTTCCAAAGGATGAGAAAAGGCGACCTCAATTATTTGGTCAGCAGGTACCACAGCCCCTTCCAAAGGGTCAGGTTTGGTGGAAACTATGGTAGGTGAAGTACTCTCGGAAGTTTGTGATTGAGTAGAAGCTGGGGGGTTAATTTGATCTTGAGAGAAGTTAGTCTTGTCTTGCTGGTTACTTTTATTCCAAATCAAGACTAAAACCAGAAAAGTTGCGGTTAAGATTACTAAAATGATTTTAACTTTGAAAGTCATTCTGCTGCCTAAAACTGTTCTTTTATTTCCACGAATGAGGTTATATCGTCACCCCATTTTTTCAAATATTCTTCGGTTGTGGTGGGAGCAAACTTTTGGACCTCATCAACCTCCTGGGTAAAAGGGTTGACTTTTAAAGCAAAGCCTAAAGAGGCATAAGTATAAGTTTTTTCAAATTTCCCGTAAGTCTTAGAACCAGCAAACGCAGTCTCAGGCTTGCCGTACTTGCTGACATAATCAGAATACAACAGAAGTTTTGACTGTTGCTCAAGTATGGTCCCTTTCTCAAAAACAGCCTTTCCTCCTTCGGTGATAACCTGATTGCCTACTAAATTAGAGGTTGGTTTAAAAGTATAAACAGTCTGACCATCTGCCGCGGTTTTTTTCAGCAAATCCGGCTGAGAAGAGAGATTATTGTCGGTGGTTTGCCCGATTTTTGTTTTAAATAGAGGAGAAATAGTGTCCCCCGGAACCCCCGGTTCTTTTTTGGGAAGAGTTTCCACAAGCAGTATGCCAACCAGGATTAAAATTAATACTCCGATCAGAATTAAAGTCTTTTTATTTGATGTCCAGTCATTCATAGTTTAAATATACTATTATTACTTATATTTTTCATTAGCCGGATCTCCGCTGCCACAGATATTAAAATCTTTATCAGCCGGCATCCAGCCGGGTTCATCCTGGCTTGTAGGATTGGTAACATTCTTTCCGATAGAAATATGGGTATGGACAGTTTTAGCTTTACCCACAGGTGTTCCGGAAGGATATATAGAATTTAAAGCTAATCCGGCACCACCAGCTAGGTGTAATAAATGAAGTGCATAAGTATCACTGCCATAAGTTGTTTTAAATACGTACATGTCGCCACAACTAGTAGCAGTAAACTCACCCACATCATTTTGAAGCATCTCATAATCAAAACAATTCCCTGTTGTTCCATTTAAGGTGAAAAAGTTAATATATTCCCAGTCTACGCGATTACCCTCAATCGTGGGCAATTGAATATCCTTACCATATACACCACATTTGTAAACATTTTGAAATTCATCGGGTGTCATAACAGGGCATGTGTCAATTTTACATGGAGGTCTGGGGTTAATGCATGTTTCAATATCTACTGATTTAGCCCTCCTGGAATTTCTGCCGTCCGAACATTCGATGCCCCCCTCTTTGGCGACATATAAATCTCCACAATGACCGTATCTGGTGCCAGGTAGTTCCAACTGGTAAGAGGGCAGAATATTTTTACCTCCTCCCGAAACCGGGCAGCTAAATTGCGGCAAACCAGAAGCAGGAGCAGGGGTAGAGGAAGGAGGAGCAGAACCGAGTATAGTTTTGGCTAACAGGTAATGCTCAGGATGAGCACCATCCTTATAGGGATTTGGCGGAATTGTATCTATAAGGCAAGGACCAATCTCAGAAGCGTCAAGATTCAAATAATAGGCCAGCATCTCTGCATAGTCCTCGGATTCTTGCCCGGGACCGATGCAGCCCGGATAAGGAGCCTCTCTGGCATATGTTGTCAGCCCCCCTTCAGGACCAGGATAGACAATATTATAAAGTTCAGCAGAATGACTTAATTCATTTACAATACAGTTATCAATCACATGGCTCATTTCGTGGGTTAGAGCTACCTTAAAAACTATATCATCACCGGCCCGATCACCGTAATTTGCCAAATTAATAGTTTTGCAGCCGGTTTGCTCGGAGGTACGTCCATCCACCCTCGTCACAACCGTTCCCTTGACCAAGTTAATGAAATTTGTACTTGAAGCACATGACAACTTTTCCCAGGCCCATGCAAGTTGTTTTTGGTCGAAACCGTTCATCACAATTGAAAATGTATTTAATATAGCCTGTTTAAGATCGCCTGCAGGTGGGGTAGTACAGGCTGAGACGGCGGTAGCTTTACATTCCGAATAACTTCTCCAAAGATCTGCTCCATAATTTTGAGTACTGCCATCCCAGCCGCTGTATTCCAAAGCTCCATAGTAGCGCCGGGCAATCTCATAAACAGTGGTTTGGTCCCAGGGACCGTCCCCGTTAATGGTTTGTTTATCCTCCCTGACTTTGTAAGCTGCGGCGGTTATCGAATCCTCGATGCTGTAAATCCGGAAGACATTATCAGGTGCCATGGCATCTTGGGGATCAATGTTGGTGGTGGCATCTGTTTTACCGAATAAAGTCTGTAGCTCGCTTTGGTTTCTTTGAAAAACAGCCGAAAACGTATTTGGAGTAAACTGCATAACCCCGCAAGCCACAACTTGCCCTGTGTTTGGATCTATTGAGCAGTGGGCATCATAGTCATTGGCCACATAGTCTGAGGTGGGAGAATCTAAAATGGCCGAAGGCGTTTCCACCCGCATAATTCCGGCTACCATGGCAGGCGGCACGCCGACTTTATTCGAGATATTGGTGATCAGGGTTGGTAATGCCGGATTATTGAACCTTATTCCCTGAATCATATCACCGCCTCGATAAAATATGCATTGGCTGATATCGCCGGCAATCGGCCCAGGAGCAGGGGAGGGGGGAGGTTGGATGCTACCGGGGATGATCAAGACTACAGCTACCAGAAACAGCAGTAGCAACAAGACAATTAACCATTTTTTAGACGGATTACCTAAAGATAACCTGGAAATCCGATTGGAAAAGCCCGAGCCAAAATTTATGCCAAAATTAATACCCCTGCCGCCAAACTTTAAAATGGAATTACCGGCTCCTCCCACTGCCCTACCCACCCCTCTTTGTAAAGTAGAGCCAAGATTAGCTCCCTGCCCCCTAGCATAGCTGGAGACTCCACTCGGGACTCTGGGCAGACTAATTCTTCTCCCTCTGCCTGGTTGAGCAGTTTCTGCTGGTGGCTCCTCCTCTGTTTTCTCAGGTTGGGTTTGATCTTGTTCGGCCAGATTTGGCAATGGCGGCATCTGTGGTATGGCAGGCCCCCCGGGAGTCGGTGGAGCCATCTGCCCTGAAGGAGCTTGAGGCAGCTGGCTGCTTTGAGGAGCGGTTTGCTGTTGACTGATTTGTTCCTGAGCAACTTGTTGGTGAAACTCCTCAGGCAACTCCAGCTCTTTTTCCGCCAAAGCCTGAGGATTATTTAGAAAATTTAAACGGCTGTCTTTACCTAAATTCTCCACCAGTTTTTCCAAAACAGGCCGCTCGTTAATGTTAAGATAATCGGAATAATCAATACCGTATTTTTGATGGATAGTCCCAAAAGTATCTCTGACCCACTTAAAAATGGTTGGCTGAAAGCTGTATGGCCCATAAAATTCCAAATTAGGCAGGCGATATTTTTCTCTTAAGGCCCTGGCCAAATATTGGAACCATTTAATATCCCGATCTCTCATAGTTTGGTGGAGAATGGCTGTTTTGCCAAAAGCTCCTCAGGTCTGGTGGTGATTAACTGGTGTTCCTGGGGCGATGCCACCACCCGCATGGCCACA
>MFDM01000011.1:69746-101891 GCA_001776905.1 Candidatus Daviesbacteria bacterium RIFCSPLOWO2_01_FULL_39_12
CGGCAAAAAATAAACCCTGTCCCACCCCCTCAGACAAAAGCAGTCTTTGTTCGCCTTCGGATAAGTTAAACACTCTGGTCAAAAGGTCGAGGGAGGAAGGAGCCTGTTTTAAAAGGATCTGGATGGAGGAGTTGGAAATGATCTCTTTACCTCTGTCTGTGGATAAGAAATCTTCCACATCCTGGGTAATGGTGGTCAGTCCCAGATAATATTTGCGGGCCCTCTTGGCAATATCAACCAAAAAAGAGGCTGAATCAGGATTCATCATCAGATACCAGGCCTCATCTACCACCAGGATCCTTTTTTTCAGCTTATTTTTAATCTTGGTCCAGATAAAATCCAAAATCATATGGATGGCTAAGGGACGAAGTTGATCGTGCAAGTCTCTGACAGAAAAAACCGTAAAAAGATTTTCCAACTTAATATTTGAATATGATGAGAAAATGCCGGTTAAGGATCCTTTGACAAATCTTTCCAGTCTCGCGGCCAAATCAACAGCAGTTTGCTCTTCCATGCCGATCAGCACCTTATACAAATCCTCCATCAAAGGGGGAGTTCTGTTTTGCGTTTTAGGATCATCGGTGATTCCTTTTAGAAAATATGTTTGTTTTAAAGCCCGATCAATTAAAGCAGCTTCTGAGGGGGTTAAATTACCCAAAACCAACTTGAGGAAGGCTGTCAGGGACAAAATTTTTCTGCCCAGCTCATTTTCACCGGCGATTACCTCAGTGGATAAATCAAAAGGATTGATCTTAACCGGCGATGAGGCGGAAAAGTTGATGTAATCACCGCCCACTGCCCGGCAAAGGGGTAAATATTCCTGTTCCGGGTCAATCACCAAAATTTCTGTGCCGAACATCAGAGAACGGACCGCCTCCAGTTTGACCAGGTAGCTTTTACCTGCTCCTGATTTGGCAAACACCACTGAATTGGCATTTTCCAAAGTGAATCTGTCAAAAAGAATCAGCGAGTCATTGTGCTCATTAATCCCGTACATGATGCCCTCATTGGCAGTCAGCTCCGATGAGGCAAACGGGAAGGTGGTGGCAATGGCGGTGGTGTCCATGTTGTGAGCGATGTTTAAAGGGTCGTCTCCCAAAGGCAGGCAGGATTTAAAGCCATCCTCCATCTGTAAAGTGGCAGATTCGGCATGGAGAGATAATGAAGCCAAAGTTGACTCCACCAGCTTGGAAGTATTGTGTAAATCTTCCAAGCTGCTGCTGGGCACAGCCACATACAAGGCAAACTGGAAAAACCTCTCGGTTCCTCTGACCAGTTGATCCTGCAGGGCCTTGGCATCTTCCAGCGCCACTGCCACTGTCGGATCAATGGCTTTGCCTCTGTCCACATCAACTTGAATGGTGGCTTCCATCTCGGCAATTTTTCTTTTTAACTGGTCTAATACTCCGGCTGACTCCGATGGATAGATGAACATGGAAATCAGCAGGGAGTGGTCAAAAGAGATGACCGGCTCGATCCAGTTGGGTTCAACAAAACGGGGGTAGTTAGTCACATAGTAAGTTCGAAAAAAGTTGCTGTCGATTTTAATATGACTAAAATCAATCTCAATTTCAGAGGGAGCAAGCACATCCTCCAGCCCCAGCTGATTGTTCATAGTAACTCCTCCACCACAAATGGGTGATTTTGGGCTTTATTGGTGGCTATCGCAACAGCAGGTTGGGCTGGTGGAGCTTTAGAGATGACAGGCGGTGATTGAGGAGGGGGAGGCGGAGGGAGAGGAGGGGCTGATTCAGCCTTTAAAGCTGTGGGGGCAGATTGAGTTGGCTGGCTAAAGTTCTCCCGATTGTAGATATTATAAAAAAGCTCAATGATTTTTTGGTTATCCAGTTGTTGAGCTCTCAGTCCGATTCTACCCAGTAGCCTGATGATCTGTTCCCTTCTGGGTAGCAGTACTGTCTTGACCTTGTGCCAAAACAGCTCCTCAGAGTATTTCAGACCAACCTCTTCGCTAAAAAGAGGAATAACTAAATAAAACTTTTTATCCAACACCTCATTTTCCTTAATAGTTGATTGAATAAATGATCTATATGAGCCCATCATCTTCAAAAGCAGGGGGTTGGTTTGCGAAGCTCGCGCCTTATCCAAAAGCTCAAGATAGGATGAGATATTCAGCCTTTCCGAATAGATGCAGATTTGAATGGTTGAGGAGAGTGAGTTAATCAACTGGGCAAAGGAGAAAATAATACCGGCCTGCTCTCTTTCTGACAGCAGGCCAAAATTGACAGCCGGCACTTGCAGTATCAAAGCCGCCCCGCCTTTTTTCAACAAACATATGTCATTTTTAACAGCGGCAATCGGGATGTGTTCTTGGGTGGTCTTCATATTAACTGACTGCCACCTCCTTGGCTGTGATAATCAGTGGCGGTAGAATCTGTCCTGTCAGCTCTATCTGTAAAACATCAAATTTAAAATGGTCTTTTTCCAACTCCAATCTGTAAACTCCGTTTGGTAAAGGCGTGGCTCCGGAAAACTGACCCAATTTATTGGTCTTTAAAGCCCTGACCGGCAAACCCTCTTTGTCATAGATGACCGCCACTACCCCATCCAGATAATTGCCCAATCTGTCAGAGGTGACTCCGTTAATCACATTAGGAAAAGTGGTTAAAGCCAGTTGCTGTTTTGGTTTTGGCACAGGAGCGACTTTAACTATCCTGGGGAGATTGGGTCCTTCGCTAATCACCTTGCCTGTCTCAGCGTGAGTGATTATATCTAATTTACTTCTGATATCCGATGCTTGGGTGATTAGATTTTGCAGATCAGAGATGATTTTGTTGGCCTGATGGGTATAATCTACAGGTACTGAGGACGGTTTGGCAGATGCGGACTTAATTTCTGCCAAGGCTTTCTCGGACTGGACGATTTTGAGCTTAAGAGCCTGTGCTTCTTTGGCCAACTCCACTGTTTTTTTTAATTCTTCGCCGGTGGGCAGATCAGCGGATGGGGGTTGGGGAGGAGGTGGAGTAAGATGGGTCAAGGAGGTGACATCTATGGCCGGCGGTGCAGCCGGCTGTTCTTCTGCCGCAGCCTGTTTTAAGCCCTGATAAAATATCAATAACCTGCTTTTAAAAAGAGGGTCATCACGGTAAATTTTGCCATTTTTAATCCAGACTCTTTTGGTGGGAGAATAGATGGCCTTAAAAAAAGATTTCACCCAGGTGTCCAAAGGACGGCCTTTAAAAGGTAGGAAAGCAAAAGCCACTCCCAAAAGCACAAATACTAGCACTAAAGGCCAGCCAAAGATTGGGTAGTGCGGCACCACCACCAGAAAAATCAGATAAGCAGTACCCACCCCGGAAGCCAAGTAGATAAATTGTTTTAAAGTCATATCCCCCACCAGCTTAAACTGGAAGGTGGTGACATTTTGCGGGACAGGATGCGGTTCCATGCTAATCTTTATATACAACGTGAAAATACTATAGTCTAGAGATACAAAATAGATCAAAAAAGACTCAATATCTGGTATCTTGTAAATTAGGTGAGAATGAGTAAAATTAAAAATGTGGTGTCCTAATCTGAATATTAAGCAGATGAAAGGACAAATGGGAACTCTGTGTAATTCAGAGACTGTGCCGCAACTGTAAAGTCAGGAGACCGACCACATTTAAATCCCGTTGCAGGAGAAATATGTCAAACGAGCGTGCTGAAATCACCCCATTTTTAGGTACCTGGAGAAATAAGACAATATCCCAAGCAGCAGAAGAGTTAGCCTCATATTTACTAGAAACCAAAAGGATTCCTGATCCATATTATTTTTCCTTTGATGAGGATGGTGATCTGTTTTCTCCATCTGCCAGGTGCAAAGTAAAAGATGTCATCAGAACTGTAAATGTCATAGGCCAGCAAGAGGTTATAGCATTTGATGCTATAACTGGTTGGACAAAGTCTGCCAAATCAGGAGCGGCTGTCTGGTTTAGCCCCGCCAGTGAAGGAGTATACCCGGTTTCCAAGATAATTATCAGTGAGCTGGAAGAAAACAATGGAGTCAGGAGATTACGCAACAGAGCCATACTTTTGGATATAGATGCAGAAAAATGTTTAGAGTATGCAAGGCAAGTGTCTGGCTACTCTATCAATCGTCCGTTTTTGACCCATCTGGAACAGTTAAGAACGACCCCGATCATCCTTGGGACAGAAGGTAGTTGTTGGATCAATATATTTGAGGAAGTCATTGCTGATGATGTTTTATGGGATTTAATTAAAACAGGGCAGGATATAGAGGAAAAAAGACAAGCTCTATGTCAGGCTCAGAGAATTTTTACATCCGCATTAACTGACGAGACAGGTGTAAGATTGACGCAGGATGATATGGAGAGACGAGTTTTAAGTATGCTGGGTACAAGGAGCGGTAGTTGTCCTGTTCTATTTTTAAAAAGTATATTCCAAAGCATAGTTTCAGGTAGCGCTTTTGAAATTTTCTCTGCACATTCTCTGATGGTAGGATCTGATAAGTATGGCTCTTTGGAATTTGAATGTCCTAGGTGTAAAAGAACCAACAGAAGACCACACGGTCGGCTTATCCCAAATTGTCAGCACTGCGGCTCTTCAGAAGTTGGCTGTTGAGGAGTCTGCAAAGATAATCTTTAATTTTGAGATCTACTTTAACTTCAACCAAACCCTTATTTGGTTGGCCATAATAGACTTTGGAGCCAAGTGGGGACAAGAGTATGGCCGGGATGGTGGCTAAATCTTCTTCGCCTTCAATTAGAATCAAGAATTTAGAATTATACACCCTTTCTTCGAAAGCAAGAATTAAGGGAACTTTTAAACCTTTCTCTACTGCCAAAATAAGGGCTTTGGAAATTTGGCCAGGAGGGTTTTTAAGTTTGATCACTCTACCGTCATTGCGAGGAAGGAGTGTAGCGACTGACGTGGCAATCTTTACTCTTTGCGCCTTTTCATCCACTACAGCCAGATTAGGAGTCAGCCCTGCTTTTAAAAAATTGGCTGTGGTAATATCTCCTACGGTGAGATAGGGGGTGTTGGGGTGGTAAGGGAGAGAGGAGAGAATTGGGCCTAGTGGTTTTTTAAGCTTGGTTCTGATAGTCTGATCTAGCTTTTTGCCGGCAATTTTTAACAGCAACTTTTTGTAGCTTTTGCCCTCAGGGTTGACCTCACCTACTCTGATTCTGGATGAAGAAATGATCCGGCCTGTTTCATCCTTGATATAGGGGAAAATAATAATGTCGAGTTTTTTTAAACCCAACTCGGCTCTTTTTTGATTAATCAGCTTAGCTACTCTCCCGGTGGCCCGGCTGACCATGATGGCCTCAATGGTGGGATCTGTTAGGCTAGTGCCAAATTGATCTTCTATAAAAACAATCCCGCTTCTTTTTAAAAGTCCCCTTTCTTTTAAGAAGTTTTTCAAAGAATCCATCCTTCTCCTTTGATTTTGGGCAGATGGTTTAGAGCGCTTTTGATTAAACTGATCAGTGGTTATACCGATGGTGACAAATTTACCCAGTTGGAATGAGCAGGAAATCATGGACAGATGACCAATGTGTAAAAGGTCAAAAGTGCCACCCAAAACAAGATGGTGGTATCGATAGCTCATGGTAGGATTATACTCAATCTATTGACACTGTGCAATTTAGTAGTAAAATGTAGTATGACAGACTACGATTTACTAATAAAATGAAAGGAAACCATGTTTTTTAAAAGAACGATTGAAGAAGATATAAAAAAATACTTAAACAGTAAGGAAACGAAAACTTTATTTATCTGGGGTCCGAGGCGCTCTGGTAAAACCACCCTCATCAGTAAATTGGCTTCCGAGCTGGGAGTGAAAAGGTACAACTTTGATTTGGAATCTGACAGGGAAAAATTTGCCCCCAGAAAGGAAGAGCTTGAGGCAATCGTTAAAGAGAACAAAGTGATCCTGATTGACGAGGTACAAAACTACCCGGAGGCAACGGTGATGATAAAACTCTTACATGATGAGTTTGGAGTGAAAGTAATTGCCACGGGTTCCTCGGAGCTTCGCCAAAAGTCAAAAGACTTTGATACTATGGCCGGTAGATTCCATGAAATCTATTGTTTACCGCTGTCCATATTTGAGATTTTTGAAAATCTCAAGCCAAAAACTGACGAGGAAAAGGAATTTAAAAAACAATTAGCAGAAAGACTGCAAATTTTTGGGTCGTACCCTGAAATATATGCCAGAGAGGAATTATCGGAAAAAGAGAGAATTGATCTTTTGCAGTACATACTAGATGCTTATGTATTAAAAGATATAATTGATATTTATGAGCTAAAAAATGAAAAGCTGGCCAAGGATATTTTAATTAAAGTTGCCTTGCAACTTGGATCGGAAGTTTCCATACGCGAGATAGCAGAATCCTTACGGGCATATCCCTCAACTGTCTCAAACTACATTGAGATTTTTATTAAAAACTATATTCTGATTCCTCTACCATCATTTAAAACAAATATTAGAAAAGCTGTATCCGAGAATAGGAAGCTCTATTTTTATGATCTTGGTATTCGTAATATCCTGATACAGGATTTTAGAGATTTAGATCTGCGCCCGGATAAGGGAGGAGTGTTTGAGAATTTCATTATCTTGGAGCTGGAAAAATGGCGCAGGCTGACTAATGCAAAGGTCAATATCTATTTTTATAGAGAGTACGGAGGGAGAGAGGTAGATATTGTGATAGAAGACTATAAAAAGAATTATACTGCCTGTGAAGTCAAGATTGATAAAGGGCAAGTTAAGGACATCTTTCCTCTGCCTCATATAATGGAAACGATTACCGGGCAGGTTTACTTTGAAAAGATAGCTGCGGTTTTAAAAAACAAGTAAGACACCTTAAAATTATTACCCTTATTCCCGTCAGGATTTTATCAGTTTTTTATCAAGCAGTCACCTTGCTGGTCTATTAAGATGCCGTTAAAAGAGTCATCTATGAGTCAGTTTGAGCAAGAAATTAAACATAATCTAGACCAAGGCAGGATGTATGCTGATCAAACTGCCAGCAGAATGGTTCAAAGCTGGCAAGCTATCACCGGAGCAGCCGGAGTATTTTGGCACGAATATAGCACAGAATATGTTCCAGGTCTGGGCTATCTGGTGATTGAGGAACCAAGTCTCTGGAATAGACTTAGAGGAGGATCCCAGGCAGTGCCCAAGGTAGTAAGGACGTTAAAGTGTAAAAATTTGTAATTTATTAAAGGAATAATCTATGATGAAAGAAGGAATGGCAGAAGATTTACCATCAAATGCAGGGCCTGAAAGTAGTCAACCTCCTCCAAGCAGGGGATTGGGAGGTTTTTTTGGCGGGTTACCTCCTCCACCGGAAGCCCCCCCGATAGGTACCCCTGAAGAAGGGGAGGAACCTCGTGAAGAAGGAGCGATTTTACCAGAGGTTGGGGTAACTGCTCCAGGCTGGTGGGATGAGAAAATTGGGAACTGGGAAAAAGTAGATGCGGATCCTAAAGAAAGATTACTCAAAGGTTCGGCCATGGCTGTTTTGTATTATGATGAGGCACTGCGTTATACAGATGAAGCCCGGGATCAAGGTAGTGGCCAGGTTTTAGGCAGGGAATCGGAAAATTGGAAATCCATGTATGCTAATTACGAGCAAGCTGTAGCAGCTTTTGAGAGGCATGCCGAGCAAAACAGGCTTTATCGAAGGGATGCCCGGATAGTGCAGATGGTGGAGGATTTTAGAGCTGCTGAAGATCAGGCTTTGGCAGGGAAAGATCCCCAGATCCGCCTGGATATTTATGAGCATGATCGTTTAACAAAAGAACTGGATTTTTTAAATGATCATGGGGTAGGTGTAGGTAACCCAAGGCACCAGTTATATTCCCAAGAACAATGGGACAGGGCAGTGGAAAGAAAACAAGAGGTGGAAAAAAGAATTGAGCAGCTGACAGGAGAAATTAATGGCGAAATAGATCCAACTTATCTGGGCAAAAGAGATGATCTAAGAGGGGGAATTGAACGGGCTAAGAAATTGGTAGAGATAGAAAAACTTAAAGAAGCTGAGGAAGATAAATTAGAGGAAGAGGCTGATTGGGAAAAGAGACTGGGGGAGCCACAACTGCCAGCCGGATATAATGCCTTTAATAATGTCTTGGTAACCCGTAGAAGACAGGAATTGCTAAGAGGGAAAGCCGGATTAATTGCCCAAAGAGACGCAGAAAGACAGCGGGTTATCAACAGGGAAATAGCTAGGGGTAGAGATCCAAGAGACATCAGGATTGATGAAGTAGACGGCTTGCCACCTGAATTAATCAACGAACTTGATCACTTTGGGATAGATTTAGATGCTGTTGAAGAGTATGACGAAGCCAGAAAGGTGGAAGCTGATAAGGCAGCCGACCGCTTTTTGATTGAGGCGGAAAGAGCCGATGCTTTTGGCAATTTGATCCAGCCTATTATTAATGAATGTATTAGTCTGGCCGAGCTGGTGGCTGAACATCCTGAACAGTTTTTACAGATGGATCTTGCAAGACAAGGGGAAGGCATAGCTAATGCCCAAAGTAACGGTCCTTACGCCGGAGAAAGAGGGGAATATGTCCGCCGGGCCTTTAGAAATATCCAGGCTTTGGTTAACGAGATTATCACCAGGAAAGAAACAGGCATCAGCAGTTTAGAATCTCCCGCCAAAGTTGATACAGCCACTCTTGAGCCGACACCGGGAATTAACTGGGCAGAGATCAGGGATACCTTAATTGAGGGCAAAAAGTGGTATACCCAAAGCGAGTTTGGTACCTTCACATTTAATGATCAATCAGCCGTCACTCTCAGACTGGGAGTAGCTCAGTTCCGCTATGATATTCTGCATGGTTCCAATTATTATGATCAGCAGCAGATGCTGGGTGATATGCAGGCGTTCACCAAAGCTCTCAGGATTGTCAATATAGAAAAATTGGCCAAAAGAGAAGGTTGGACCAGAGAGAAAGCCATTGCCTTCCGCGATTCATTAAGACATGAAGGAGAAAATGGGATTTCCTTGACCTTAATGAAATTTTGGGGAGACTGCGTGATGATGCCTCAGATGAATGGTTTCTACGCTGATTACTGGGCTAAGGAAGGACCGGGTCGGCTGGAAGATTTATTAAAAGCACATGATGGATATAAAGCTTTAGCCACCCGCTTTCTGCGTACTAAATACGGGATGATTTATAACCTGGAAGGTTATACAGGATTGCTCTTAGGCAAAACTCAAGTTCAGGGTGCTTTAATGGAAGCTGACAAAAAACTTTTAGCAGAGGAGATGATGCAGTGGGAGTTGGTGGGTGTACCAGGACCAAGACGAGATAGACTGATTGAATTAAGGGCTCGAGCCAAAGCTGAGGAAAAATTAAATCCAGACGAGCAAAAGGAACTGATTGATTTTGAGACCAAAGCCAGGGAAGATTTGACCACTTGTCAATCCGAAGATGAGCTGATGGACAGATTCCAGAAACGGGATGTTAATTTACAGGAGATAATGCTTCAGGCAAAAGATGCTTATGAAAAGAAAAAGAAGGATTTGGGGACAAGAGCGGAGCAAGTGGATGGCAAATTGGTTATCAAGGATAAAGCCGAGGATGGCAACATCCTCCCGCCAGAACAGCAAAAAGAACAGATTGATAGATTAAAACAACTCAGAAAGGCCTATGTAGAGGCCAAACAGAGATATGATCAGGTTAAGCAAACAGCCACCGAGGGTGTGGAACTGGCTCTGCAGGTAGATCATGTGTTTGGAGAAGCATATGAGTTGGGTCCCAGAAAAGTCAGGATGGAGAATGGGGATCTTATCTCCATCATGGATATAGACAAAGCCTTAAGATATGCTGCCATGGAAGAGGCCCAACAGACATTCAAAGAAAAGTATGGCTTTAAAGACAACCTGGCATTGCTGAGAGAAAGAGCGGCGAGCTGGAATGGGGATTATGCCGAGTACAAAGCAATTTTAGGATTCTGGAAGTATCTGGATGATTTAAGTAATAAGAGGGGAGGTTTAAACAGGATGCAGGCAGAGTGGGCTGATCTTTACCGGCAAGTTGATAAAGACATGAAGAGCATATTGCAAACACTACTCCCCAACGCAGCCCACCAACTGGCATTAAAAGTTGAGGAAGGACATCCGCAAGTGACCATTGTAAGCAGTAAGTCTATTGGCAGCCCCTATCAAAGGATATTACAAATGATACCGCCGCAGGCAATAGAGTCTTTCGTCACAGTGGATGTTACCATGGATGAAAATAAGGATGAAAATAATCCTGCCTCCAAAAAAACTGCCAAACACTTTGATCTGGCCAAGGGGTATGAGTACACCGGCCTGACAGCCGAGCAGCTCCCTTTTGTGATGAGAGCCTGGGACCAGTTAAACAAAGATGGGTTTAATACTACCATCGGCGGCAGGAAATTTAGAGACATCAAAAATATGACTGAGCTGGAAAGTGTGGAAAGCTTCTTTCTAGGTCGTTATGCCGGCACCCGGGAAGGTCAGGATTCTCAGGATGCTATTTTAGGTGGTTTAACAGGAGAGCTGCCCTGGTTGAATAAAAATAGGCACAAGCTGGCCAAAACAGGCAGAAGGGGATTTATCGGTTCAGAGTCTTTACAGGGCACTCCCCAGCAGAGAAATAATCAGTATATCCGGGCAGTGGGAGATACTGTTTATTTTGACAGAGTCATGAGTATCTTAGCTTATCAGCTGGCCACCACAGATGCCCAAGGTAAATTTAGCCCTGATAAATTAAGTACGGGAGTGCCCTGGAATGGCACCTGGGGAGGTAATATCGAATTTGACTACCCGGGTTATGGTCTGACCAACATTAGAAGGATAATCGGCAGATTCCCCAAGATCTTAAGAGGCGCGCCCATCCGCGAACCTTCTCTAGCCAGATATATCGGCTTTAATGGTTTACATGAAGCAGTAGGCAATAAGGCCTTCAGTCCCACCGATCCCTGGGTTTTTGAAACGTGGGGTAAAATTAAGGATGCAGGACAAAAATTTCAATCCGCTTATATCAGTGTTTTTAATCCGGAGGATCTTCAGTTACGGTTCGGAGGCAGTGATAAATTGCTTAATGATGCTGATAATTTAAGGGTGACGGGGCAGCATCTCATATCACAGTGGGGAGTTCATAAAGCAGCTCATCTCATTGCCAGAATCATGTTAAGCGGTCAAGTGCTGCTAAACGGGGAGCCTAAAGAGGCTAAAGCTGAAAATGAACAATCCCTCCTTAATCCCGCCCAAGAAGAAGAAATGGTACAGGCAGGTATAGAAAGATGGATGAGGATTACTTCGCAACTCGGACCAATTGCAGCTTCTTACCAACACTTAAGAGGAGCAGAAGATGCCGGATTGGGACTGGAGATGAATGATTTATATCACAACAGTATGATTCTGCCGGTTTTATTATCCGAGGGAGAAGGAGCGGAAAGATGGCAGCAAGGCGGGCTGGATGCCTATGATACGGCAGTGCCAATGTTTGCTGCATTGACTGTGCCTTGGGGGTGGTTTGGACGCGATAATTTTATCGGACATGAATATCGGAAAATTAGACCAGGCCGTAATTCGGGAGCTGCCAAATCTACAGTTTTGGTCAGAGTCAACTAAATTACTCTAAGGACCTTCTTTGGCTGATGCTGGTTTCTCAGGTATCGGTACTGCCTCACCTCCCGATCTCAATATTTCCATCGGAGACGGATATCGGCTTCTGATATAGACATCTCTGCCTGGACTATATTCCCACCTGCGCTCAGGTCTGAATACACCATAGGCCCCCCCGAAAGTTCTGCCGATGGCCCCGCCTCTTTCAGCCGCTTCCTCCCAGTATCTTTGCCCCCTTAAGTTGGCGCCTATTTCCTGACCAATCAGCTGTCCCGCCACTCCCACTCTGCCGATAGTCCGGCAGATAATTTCCGGTATGGCCGGGCTGGCCACCAATGCTCCAAAAGCCAGCAGGATTCTGATAAAAGATAAATCCAGACCGCCAAAAAGAGGTAGGACATTGGAACCTGTGATCTGAGTGCCTGTGGGAGAGACTATGTTAAACGGCGAGCCTGAAGTATCGGCCGAGCCCAGCAGATAGTTGACAAAATAAAAAACCGTCATCACCGCCGGGAAAGCCAGTACATTACATAACATATTCAATATCCAATCCGTGGCAATGCTTTGTCGGCCGGGCATGGAGGCTGCCAGGAAATGGAAAGGCGCGGTCACCACCAGAAAAATGATGCTTAAGAAATTATTGATCAGACGCAGGATCAATCTAAACATGGTATAAACTAAAACAACCATGGCCAGAAACCACAAAATTACGCCTAAGAAAGCCGATGGATTACCAACTGCGAAGAGAGCGAGGGCTGTTGTGATGGCGGTGGAGATTATTGGACCGGCAACTGGTGTCAGATCATTCGTGCAAGCACTGAGCGTTCCCAGGCTAGCCACTGTGCCAACACCAGGTAGCGCAATATTTATCCCCAAGGCAGCCAAAGCACAGGCAATCACAGCCAGGAATTGTCCCGCAAACGGTCCGATCACCGAGCCGATAAAACCACCCAGAGCAGCCGAGAATCCTCTGATAAATAAAGCCGGCCAGAATGGCAGCTGGTAGATAAAATCTAAGCCTTTGGTGATGGGATCTTTGCCAATGCCATTCATTAAACTGCCCATGATGGAAAAAACATTCTGCCCGGATGCAGCCTGCACTAAATTGGTGGGCGGAGGAGATGCTCCCGGTGGCGGGGCAGTTTGGGCCGCCACAAAATAGTAACCCATCACATTGGTGCCCACGAAAGCGATATCCACCAAAAGTGCCCCCAAAAAGTAGGAGAAGGTGATCAAAATCAGTCCGATCACCAAACCGGGGATGGCTGATTGGGCAGTCACCACTGTCTGGGGATTGATTCGTTGCCTAAACATCACCATCAGGCCAATAATCACAAACACTAAAATCATGAAAAGATAAGAAATGTTTCTTGATACCTGCCAAAGCCTGACAATCGGATTTAAAATTAAATTACCCGATCCGCCCACCTGGGCATGAGCCTCTCTGATTCCCAAATCCTCACCCAAGACTGCCAAATAATCGGCTGCTCTGATGGGAGGGTTGGTATATAATGCTCCTAAAAGCGAAGATTCGGCGCCCAGGATGCCATTGGAAAAATTGGTTTGGGACAAATAAGGGATGGATTTTATCCTGCCCTGGGCATCTTGGCTGATTTGATAAGTTAGACAAGGTTGACCAATGGCAGAGCGGCCGGCTACTATACAGGAAGCAGTGTGGAACAGATTATGGACTAAAAGATCCGTATATAAGGGAGAGGTGGGGGAGACTGTGGCCGGAATAGCACTACCGGTGGCAGGCAGGGTTTGAGCGGAAACAGCAGGTACAAGTAACAAGTAACTGGTAACAAGTAGAAAAACAACAATACTAATTTTTATGGCAGTCATGTGGCTATATGTTTAGCGTAGAACTTATTGTCAAAATTTTCAACCCTTAACTTATGGAGGAAACAGTGTTCTTAAATTGAATATGGTCACATTGATGCCGGTAAAAACTGCAATCAGTTGTAACACCAGCCAGGCAATGGCCAAAAAGATCACTCCCAGTAAAGCCCAAGTGACAGTCTGGTGAGCCAAATGGACTGTCTTAGGTTCTCCTCCGGAGGTCAGATATTTAAATCCGGCCCAGGTTAAAAATACAAACAGGGCTATAAAGCCCAATCCCACTGCCACAAAAACTATGTTAATAAACAACTGCTCAAGCTGTACTATGCCGGCCGGATCAGACCCTACCTCAAAAGGTACGGCAGATGGTGGAGGAGGGGTGGAGGTTATACATTGAGCGGCGCAATTATCAACCTCCTTTTGGCACTCTCCGCAATAGTTGCCGTTAGGGTCATATACACAGTAGGTATGGCCGGTAGCGCACTGGTCACCGCCGCTGCATCTTTGATAAACACATTCACCGCAAGCCACTCCGGGCGTGCTGCACTGGGCAAAGATAGGGGTAGTCAGTAGTAAATAGAATGTAGAAAATAGCAAAACAAGCAGCAAGACTAGGATATACTTCATACTAACCATTACCTTTAACTTAACAGAAAATTACTATCAAGGTCAACCGAGAGTGTGATACATTTAACTGAGCGAAAGATTAACAGAGGAATATAAACTTTCCAGATCAACCGGGAGCCGGAATATTAATCTGATTGAGATTGTTGAAGCCTAAGAACTGAGCAGCTACCACCGCCAGGGCAAATGCCACAGCCAAAATAGCCAGCCCGATTAAGGCATTGAGGATTCTGCCTCTGGCTTTGCCGACTGCCTCTTTATCTCCGCCTGATGTAATCCATTCATATGCTCCCCAAACCAGCATAAAAAGTACCACCAGTGCTGCAATAGCAAACAAAACTGTCAGGACATTGCCGATAAATAGTCCCAAATTTTTATAACCTTGCTCCGGAGTAGCCACCGTAATGGTCTGTTGAGCAAAAACTCTACCTGAGGATAACAGGTATGCTGCTGTTGTGGAAAGTGCTGCTAACTTTTTCATGTTATATATATACGATATCCTCATTTTTTCCCCTTGTCAAGACCCCATTTTGAGGCTAAATCTTTATGGGCAGACACCGGCACACACCGTAGTGCATTCAGGACGTATCACAGTAAACCTTGAGCCGTCCGTCAGACACTGTTGAACCAGAGCCTCACCAGCATCTGTATTACAACCCCCACAAGCGCCTGTGCAGGCGTACTTCAATTCTCCGGGAGTACAGACAGTCTGCGGAGGTGATCCACCTCCTTCGCACTCCTCTCCGGTAATTTTAAAGCCGGTGAAGTTGGCCAATATATCAATCAGCGCAAAAGCTAAGGCAAAAAGCATCAGACCGATGATGGCATGAATGATTCTGCCCCTGGCACCGGCTATTTTTTCCTTGTCTCCGCCGGAGGTTAACCACTCAAATGCTCCCCAGACAATCATAAACACCAACACAATGCCGGCCACCCCGTAGACCAATTTAATTAAATTGGATACAAATAAGGATATTCCGCAAGTACCGGTGGTATCCCCGGTAAACGGTCTCAGCTCGGGGGGAGCCTGGATCTTGCCGAAGATATTCTCGATCAATCCTCCGCCCGGCGGCAGACCCTGAAAGGGGCCGATATTAGAAAGGGTAGACACAGGAGTAGACACAGGGGTGGATACAGGAGTTGACACAGGAGTAGATACAGGGGTTACAGGAGGTGGAGCACAGGATCCGCATTGATAAAATCCTTCACAATTGGAGCTGCCCGATGCTTCACATCTGAATAGGGTGGTACTGGTAGCCCCTGCCGCACTGCAGGGACTTGTATCACAACTGTCAAGGGTGGTATTTCCACAGGTGGTGGTTTTAGGACAAGCGCCACAACTCGTAGCGCAGGTTGTGGGTGCGCAAGAACCGCACAAATATATTCCTTCACAATCATTATTTGCCGAAGCCCTACATGTATATGTTGTGCTGACAGTTGCTCCAGGAGCAGAACAAGGACTTGTATCACAACTGTCATAAGTGTTATTTCCGCAGGTGGTTATTTTTGCACATAAATTACAATCTGTAGTGCAATTTGGTGTAGAGACGGAGCATGTTGTCGGAGCGGAACATTGAGAAGTGGTCCAGGCCCAGGTGTTTACCCCTGCCGGACACTGGCCGAATTCGGATGCCGTACAGGTGGAACCATCTGCCCATCCGCAGCCAGCCTCACCTGTACAGCTTGCGCAGTCGCTAAGGCCGCCACAGTGGCTGTAAGCATCAACAGGTGACGGGAAGAGGGCAAAGTAAAAAGTGAATAGTAAAAAAAACAAAGATAATGCTAAAAGTCCCTTGATACTAATCATTGTCTTACTGCTAGCATATACCACACCGTGTAAATTTTTCAATCATTAAAAAGGAGTAAAGCCCGCTTTTGGCGGGAAAATCTCTGATGCAAATCTGGCCAGAGTATAGGCCAACAGCACCATCAACAGTCCGACTATGGCCCAAATAATTCTGGATCTGGCTTTGGCCAAATCCTCCTTATTGCCCCTGGCCATAATATATTGATAGGTGCCCCACACCAGCCAGTAAAAGGCCAAAAAAGCAGCTATAAAAATGGCCACCTGATATAAAGCTGACAAAAATGAGGCCAAATTATTAAAAGTAGGTTTTAAATTAGTCGGCCCGGCAATATTGCCAAAACCGGGAATTTGGATGAATAAGTTGTTCATTTTCCCAACTCTCTCAGTCCTAATATATCAACCCCGATAATTTGCAAAAGTAATACTGAGAATATCACAAACAGCAGTCCAATGATGGCCTGGGTAAATCTATCTTTTCCGGCAGTTAATGTTTCCGGGTTACCGGCCGAGGTTAACATCTGAAATGCTCCCAAAAGCATCAGCAAAAATGCCAAGCCTCCTGATATGCCGATGACAAACTCCAACAGGGCTTTGACGAATTCATTGGGGTTGGTGGGAATACAGCCAATGGCAGTGTTAAAGCCGGGATTGGCCTCAGTTCCGCACTGGCTTCCTCCGGCTGAGACAGGAGAAACGGGAAGAGGAGTAGGAGTGGGACGCGGACCATATCTGCATCCTATGCCTCCTCCCCAGCAGTAATAATTGGAACATCCCTCAGTTCCATCTCTGCAATCATTATCACTTGCGCAAGTAATAGCATTCTTAGAGCAGAGGGTTGTAGAATCTACACATCTTCCTGGGGTCCGGCTTCCAATATATCCTAAGCAAACATAGTTTTCACACCCCGCTCCGGCTTGACACTCTTCAGCACTGGTGCAGGATAACAAAGAAGATTGGCAGATGGGAGTTCCTTCTGTAACACATTCACACCGGTATGTTGTAGTAGTCCGTATTAAAGTAGGCAAATAGCCTGTATTACAATTATTCTCAGTCAATTGATAACCGGCAGGACATTCACCTGGTAATGCCCTAGAGCCTTCTCTTTTGGTGTATGTGCAGGTATTAGTTCCGTTGTTTGTTGAAGAAATCCGCGGAGGATTACATGGATTAGTAGAGACGGTTGTAGATGGAGTAACATTATAACTCCTGCCTATTACGGGTACATCAGGACGACAGTTATCTGGTCCATTTGATTCGAATGAGTCTGCTGTAGCTGTGGAAACAATCATTGTGTAAGAGCCAGCAGCTGTATAAGGACCTAGGGATTGATTTATTTCACCTGACCCATCTGCCGGAAAACAATATATATATTGATAAGCCGTATCACTAACATTTAGTTCTTCCCAATAATATAACCTACCTGTCTCTAAACCGGATACCTTAATCCCAATAACTTGTCCTACTTGTATATCTGGAATTGGATCCGGATTAATGGATGCTGCATTAATAACTTTGGGGAACTGAAAGAGAAAAATTAAAAGTATTACTGCTGTTAAAATTATTTTGGACATTACCCTAAACTTAGCATATTTTTGGAATAGTGGCTAGAGTCTAGAGTCAAGGGAGGAAGGTTTAATAAACTTGGTTATGTGTGCCAATATCAGCAAAGTATGTAATATTATCTTTAATAAAATAGACCACCCGAATATCTCCAGTAATAGAAAAAGCTCTTAACTCTTGGTGTCTCCCCCGTAGCGGATGATCTTTCAAAATTGGATTATTCGGTGAGATAATAAATAAGTTAACTCTTTCGCTAAATTTAACGTTTAAGTTATGATGAGGTTTAATCCGTTTACTAAAGTGTTTTCTAAAAGTATCAGTATATACGATATTCACGCATTTAGTTGTTTTATAAAATCATCTACACTTTTGGCAGTATAAAGTTTTTCCTTTCCACTTTCTATATCCCGCATCATTTTCTCATATCTTTTCTCATTTTTTTCAGAAAGATAAACCACTCCCTTTTCCTCAAAAGTCAAACTCACAGTTTTTGATGCCAGCTTTTTTATAAATACTCTGAGGATTTCCTGTAAAGAGGAAAACCCATAATCCAAAGCTGCTTTTTCAGCATCCAACTTTAGCTCTTTAGGTAATGGAATTTGTAAAACTGCCCGTTGCATAATAATACAATTATAATACTTTGGTAATAAATGTCAAGATACCCACTTTTTAATTAGTGGCTAGAGTGCAGAAAAATCTACTGGATGACCCTAAAATCAGTCAGCCCAAACAGATTAGACAGCACGAATTGTAAAACTACAAAGGTTAACATCAGCAGGAAAAATCCCACAATGGCATGTACAATCATGCCTCTGGCTGCGGCCACCTCTTCCTTATCTCCCCCGGCCTTAAGATATCTAAAGGCCCCAAACAGGAAATATAAGATGACCAAAACCATGGCTATGGCGAATGTAGAGGGAACCAGTTTCAAAGTGCCCCCAGCCAAAGACAGGATATTGCCAAACCCAAAACACTTACCAATATCAATTCTGCCACCGGTCAGACAATTTGGCCCCGGAGGCGGTTGAGGGGTGGTTTGGGGGGTAGATACAGGAGTAGGCTGGGGAGTGGTCGGTGCGCTAACCACCTCAAATACTCTGGAGAAATCTACAAAATTAGGGATACTTCTATCATTACTCCAAAAACAATCTGTCGGTCCATATGATTCTATGGAGCCGGGTGTGGCTGTGATAATATCCAGACCATAAGTCCCAATCTGATCGTTACTGTAAGGGCCGATGTTTTGTTGTCGGATTTGACCATTGCTATCTGCTGTAAAACAGGCAATAAAAGGTGTGACTGCTGTCCCGGATGTCCCGAATAATAATTGTTCCTGCCAGTAGTAAATCTGACCGGGAGTTAAACCTGACACTGTCACGGGTCGAGATTCTCCAACCAGTATTGGAGGAATCGGGTCAGGATCAATAGTGACTATTCTGACTTCCGGTGTAGGTTGGGGGGTGGGACCATTGACATTGACCAGCAAGGAATCAGAACCTGAACCGCCCAAATTGGAGCAACTCAGATTATAAGTTAGACTGTTTGGTCCCACCAGCGATCCGATAGCATCGCTGCCGCCGCTGGGGTCTTTTGCTCCGGACCAATCACCTGAGGCCGAGCAATTCGTTGGGGAGGAGGTGGTGGTCCAGGACAAGGTGAGAGAATTGCCATTATCCAAAGTGAGAGATCCTGTTGAGCCGTTACCTGTCAAGCTGACAGTGGGAGGAGGTGGTATTATTTGACTGATCTGGGCTCTAATGCAAGTAAAATTAGGCCCAAAAACTGGTTGGCTACAACCAGTATCATTACAGGCATGAACCCACCACTGGTAAGAGTCTCTGGCAGTGGATGAGAAACCGTAGGATGAGGAGGAGGTGTTAGCGCAAAAGTCACCGCTTACAGACGAACAACTGCCGTCCCAGACATCTGCTAAATTGTTGACTCTTAAGGTATAAAAGGTGGCATTGGTGGTATCAGCCCAGTCTAAACTGGCCGAACTACCGGGACTGGGACAACTGGCAGTCAAATTGGTGGGGGGTTGGGGAGGAGGAGCATTAACATTAACTATGACTGAATCTGAGGCTGAGCCGGCATTATTGGTGCAGGTGATATTGTAGACAAAAGCATTTGGGCCGGCCAAAGCGCCTGTTGTTTGGCTGCCGCCGCTGGGGTCTTTTGCTCCGGACCAATCTCCCGAAGCAGTACAACTGGTGGCTCGGTTGGTGGTGGTCCAGGATAAGGCGACAGACCCTCCGCTATCAATGGTAATGGGTCCGTTTTGGCCATCAATTTGCAAATCTACTGTCGGCGTCACAGCCGCCCGGCACTGCCAGTTGTCCCAGCTGCCTGTATTATCGCAATAATTGGCTCCGGTGCAATCAGTATCATCAGTACATCCGACCAGATAAACGTTTGAAGCCGGGGGATATCCGGCTACAAAATATTGCCAGCTGATGGAGTTTTGATCCCAGCAGACAAACTGGACATCCGGCAAACCCTGGCTGGGGGCATCATAGGTGACATACCCGCTCAAATTGGTCTCAGAGTCGGAAGATTCCAATAAAGTAAGATCGTAACAGCCGTTGGCATCACAGGAGGGAACGGCGGAAATTGGCGCTTCACGATAATACACCTTTTTGGCTTGAGCGCAATTATAATAGTATTTGTAAGAAGTGGCACACCAGTTCAAATTACCGTCTATAGTACAAAGTTTTAATTCATCTCGGGAATAAGAAGATGCTTCGTAAAATTCCAGATAGACATTACCTCCCGGACAGGTGGTAGTTTCACTCCAGGCAATTTCATAATTTGGGCCAGGTTCAATGCATTGCGAGACAATCTGGCATGAGCCGACGGAGGAAGAAGTACCCCTGCACCACTCCGGAATAGCAGCCTGAGCATTATTAGGCAAAGATAGGAAAAACAGGAACAACAGAGCAACTATTAACAAATTTGTCACTTTTTTCATGGCTTAGCGTTTAATTTGACCGGCCGCACTGGTAGGTCCTCCTCCCACTACCGGCTGAAAGGGATGCGGGGGTGGGGCTGGTAGTTTGGGTGTAGGGGAAGGTGAGAGTTTAACTTGACTGGCAGGAGGTTGTCTCAGTTGAGATTTATTATAAAGGTACATTAAAGCTAAAGTTGCCGCCAAAGACAAAACGAGTAAAATAGTTATGACAATAGTTAAGTATTTTGATTTCGGATTGTTATCTAAATTATTATCCATATTAATAATACTATCTATTTCGCGACACCGGAGTCAAGGTCGTGATAAAATTTAGAAGATGATCCTCAAACTAACCTTAACTCTAATTGCTGCTGTCTACATACTACTATCTACCTACTACCTGCCTGCCGGCAGGCAGGTCTTACTACCAACTGTTTTTGCTGATGAGATTGAAGATTTGCAAAAACAGATCAATGATTTAAGCCGTCAGAGAGAATTATCCATCAAGGCCACCACACCTTTGGAAGGACAACTGGATGTTTTGCAAAATCAACTGGCTCAAATTCAAGCCAGTATCAAAAATTTAACAGCCAATATTAAAGAGAAGGAAAAACAGCTCAATTTAAGAGAGGAAAAACTGGTCATCCAACAGGCTCTTTTGGAAAAAAGAGTCCGCTCCTACTATATCCGTTCCTATTTAAATGATCCTTTGATAGTGCTCTTGTCTTCATTTGAGTCAGCTGATCTTTTTCGGGGACTGATCATCCAGCAAAATGTGGCCAGGGAGGATCGACAGATCATCAAATCCGTCACCTCGGAGGTGGTGGATTTTTTGACAGAAAAGGACAAACTGGAAAAAGACAAAGACAGACTGGCCGTTCTGCAGATTGAGGTTGATAAAAATGCCCAATTTTTATCAGGCGAGATTAAAAAAGCCAAACAGTTTCAGTCGGAATTATCTTCCAAGATTGCCGAACTGACAGCCAGACAGCAAGCTATTCTTTCAGCCAAATCAGGCACATTTACCACCTCTGTTGGAGAAGTGCCTTTGGCAGATGATACGGCAGCCAGGCCTGATTTTAATCCCGGCTTTTCTCCGGCCTTTGCCGCTTTTTCTTTCGGGGGCTATACCCACCGAAATGGCATGAGCCAATATGGGGCCAAAGGTCGGGCTGAGCAAGGCCAGTCTGCTGAGGCAATTTTGGCTCATTATTATCCGGGAGCCAACTTAAATAAAAGCTACGGGGTGCCCTCAACAATTAACGTCACGGGTTACGGCAACGTGGCCTTTGAGGATGAGTATATGAAAAGGATCTATGAGATGCCCAACTCATTCCCTAAAGAGGCGTTAAAAGCCCAGGCAGTGGCAGCCAGGACTTATGCGGTCAGGCAGGGTGGATCAATTTGCCCTACCGAATCCTGCCAGGTTTACAAACCCCAAAACAAAGGGGGAGCCTGGGAGGAGGCGGTTAATGAAACCCGCGGCTGGGTCTTGGAAGGTGGTGCCAATGCTCAATATTCATCCACCACCGGAGGCTATTTAAATAATTCCGGTTGGGACACCAAATGCAGAGGCAGAAATTGCTGGACCAATGACGCTTTTGAAAGATTAGCCGGATCACCCTGGTTTTATAAAGGCTGGTATCGGGACAGATCAGGTGCTTCTTGTGGTAAATCTCATCCCTGGTTAAATACGGAAGAAATGTCGGATATTTTAAATGCCTGGATTGTTTATTCGGCCGGAGATTCCACGGATCGGATTTCACCGGTTGACACATCTTGTTGGTCCGGTAATCCTTTTTCCATCTCCGAGATGAGAGATCATGCCGCCAGCCACGGTGGGGCTGTCAGCTCCATAACCGATGTGTCGGTGGTTTATTCTGAATCAGGCGTCACAGCCAATGTCATATTTGCCACCAACCGGGGAGCAATCAGTCTGTCCGGGGCTGACTTTAAAACCATTTTCAATCTAAGAGCTCCGGGGTATATCTCCATTAAGAGCCCGTTATTTAATATGGAAAGAAAGTGATATACTAGCTTTATGTTTCCCTCTTTTGTGGAAAATCCTCAAAACTGCTCCTTTGAAGGCCAGGATGCTGATGAGAAAATCTTACTGCTTTTAAGGGCTCACCCCATCACTAATTTAAGCTGGATCATTTCAGCATTTTTACTTGTGCTATTGCCTTTTCTTATACCCTCAAGCCTCTTCTTTTTAAAAGTGGACACTTCTTTTCTCCCTCCTTTGTATGGACTGGTTTTGGCCGTGATCAATTATCTGTTGGTGGCAGTGATTGTTTTTGAAGGTTTTCTGTATTGGTATTTTAATGTTTTCCTGGTGACTGATAAAAATATTATTGATGTGGATTTTAACTCAATACTTTTTAAAAATATTGACATGGCTCCTTTAAAAAATATTGAGGATGTCTCATCCTCAATCAGCGGTCTGATGCAATCAATTTTCCACTATGGCAATGTTTTTATTCAAACAGCCGGGGCAGCCAGAAATTTTGAGTTTAATAATGTATCCCAGCCGGATAGAGTGGCAGATTTTATTTTGGATCAGTCTCATAAGATCAACAACAGTCCCAATTTATGACAGCACTGACATTTGACAATATTGTTAATTCCGCTATATTCCTGCTGTTTGTAAAAGGGGCAGTTTTGCTAATTTTAATCTTTTACGCTATATTTGCATTGCTAATTATCAGACAGGTGGATCTGATGGTCAAAACTTTAATTACTCCGGTTTCGCCTGTGTTGAAAGTTTTGGCCATTGTCAATGCCACAGTGGCCATAGGATTGATTATTCTGGTATGGGGGGTGTTGTAAGATGAAATTAAAATACGCTCAAGTTATTGGATTAAATACAGACCAGAAAGCTGCACAGACTATTTTTAATAGCCAGGATGAAGAGAATGCTTTTTTGGCCATTTTACAACTCGGTTGTGATGATGCTTTCACCAGAGGCAGACAAACTTTGATTGAAGCAGCGGATTTCTATTTTGATTTTGACGGTTCACCTGCCCAAAAGCTGGTGGCCACTTTTGAAGAGACCCAGAAAAAATTTCAGGATGCCGAGTCTCAACTGCTTTTAGCTGCCATCTCCGGCAAAGTATTGTATTTGATTGCTCAGGGAGAGGTGGCAGCTTTCTTAAAAAGAGAGGGCAAAATATCTGATCTTTTGAGTTTGGGTTCTCCCAAACAGTTAATTTCCGGCTTTTTAAACGAAATGGACAAAGTTTTACTGTCAACCAAAAGTTTCTCCCTTGAGCTGGGAGAGGATCTTAGTAAATCTTTAGATACCACACCGGAGGAGTTTGAACAAGATTTATCAGATAAAGTAGGGACACTTGATTCAGCCTCCGGGGAAATGGCAGCCTTACTGATTGAAACACAAAAAACTGAGTCGTCTGAGGGTGTAGGATTGGCGACTGAAGATCAGTCTACAGCTCAGGTTTCAGAGGACGAGATCCCGGAGGCTGAGGTGAGCACAAAAGCGCCCAGATCTTGGCCATCCATCAAATTAGCAACAATTATTTTGTCAAAAATTTTTCAAAAGTTTCCCTCAAGCGGCCGGAGTAGATTGGTTTTGGCCGTGATCTTAATTGTGATTATCGGGGCGGGAATTGGCTTAAAATTTATCAAAGACAGCAATGCCAAACAGGAGACGGTTTTTAAAAATGCCCTGACAGAGGCAGAAAATAATCTGAACACTGCCAAGTCTCTGCAAAGTTTAAATCCGTCAGAAGCCAGAGCCAAGTTAGAATCTGCCAAAAGTAATCTCAACAAGGCCACAGCCATCAAACCCAAAGACTCACGAGCACAAAAATTAAAAGAGCAGATTGAATCTGAGTCCGACTCTATTCTGCAACAATTCCAAACTCAAAACTTTCCTGAGTTTTTAGATTTAAATTTGATTAAAAAAGATTTTCAAGCCACCAACCTGACTTTGTCAGGCGGTAATTTATTGCTTTTAGATCCGATCCAAAAGAGTTTAGTCAGTATCAATCTGGATAAAAAATCAAACCAAATCATTGCCGGAACAGACCAGATCGGAGAGGGGCTAAAAGCTGCCCTATCAGACAGTTTAGCTTTTGTCTATTCCAAAGATAAGGGAGTGTTAAAAATAGACATCACCAATCAAAAAGTTACAACTGTTGCCAAGCCGGATGAGAATTGGGGACAAGTCATTACCTTAATGCCTTTCTCGAGCAATGTCTATCTGCTGGATAGTTCAAAAAATAAAATTTGGAAATATGTTCCCACTGCCGGCGGCTACTCTGAAAAAAGAGAATATCTCACCTCTGGTACAGAAGTTGATTTATCTAAAGCAGTAGCCATGCAGATTGATTCCGCCATTTATGCGTTGACATCCGATGGGCAAATTCTGAAATTTTTAAGAGGAGCCAAAGACAACTTTACCTATGAAGGTTTGGATAAAGGAGTCAAGGATCCGAAATCCTTTTTTGTCTCATCAGATTCGGAGAACCTGTATGTTTTGGATTCGGGCAATCAAAGACTTTTGATTTTAACAAAAACAGGCAGTTATAAAGGCCAAATTGAAGGTGAAAAATTTGGCTCTGCCACGGATTTGGTGGTGGATGAAAAAGGCAAAAAAGTTTATCTTTTGGAAGGTAGTAAAATTTACTCCGTGGACTTAAAATAACCTCATGCGCCTTGTTAACAAAAAAGCCCTCTACAATTACCATATTCTGGAAAAGATTGAGGCTGGAATAGTGCTTTCCGGTGCTGAGGTCAAATCCATCAGAGCTGGTAGAATAGATCTGGGAGAATCATACGTCAGAATTTTAAATGGAGAAGCCTATTTGGTTAATGCCAATATCCCCAAGTTTCAGCAATCCGGTGAAAAAGATTATGATGCCACCAAATCCAGAAAATTACTCCTACATAAAGATCAAATAGACTCTTTATTGGGAAAGGTTTCCGGAAAAGCCACCACTTTGGTGCCAGTAGCAATTTATGAGAAAAATAACAGATTTAAAGTGGAGGTGGGTTTGGCCAAATCCAAGAAAGAATTTGACAAAAGAAAAATCCTCAAAGAAAGAGATCATGCACGTAGGGTGGAACAGGAATTAAGAGGGAAAGAATAGATTTAGCATAAGTAAATTGTACTTGACGAAATTATTATATTACTCTATAATATAGAAAGTTAGAAAGGAGGAAATTCTTATGCAACAACTTTATCAGGAAGAAATTGTCAAAATTCAACCAAAGGGCTTAGTAACTATTCCCAAAAAATTCCGTAATGAATTAGGTTTTGCAGAAAATAGTTTGGTGAGAATTAAAGAAGAGAAAGGAAGATTAGTTATGGAGGTTGTGCGTACTCTCTCCTATCCTGTTAGAAGTTACACAGATTCGGAGATTGATCAGTTTTTTGAGCTTGATGAAAAAGAATCAAAGGATTTGAAAAAAAAGGGGTTGTTATAGTGATGAAAAGAACTCCGTCTGTCTTATTTAATGCTTCTGTTGTTCTGACAGGACTTAAATCTCCAACTGGCGGATCAGCAAAGGTTATTTCATGGGTAGGAAAAGGAAAAATTAAGGGGATAATTTCCGAAACTATTTTAGATGAGATTTTAAGAAATACCCTAAAAATTGGCTTTGAAAAAGTTGATTTGGAAAAAAGAGTACAGGAAATTTTTCAAATAACAAAAGAACCGAAAGCAGAAACTGTGGATCAATTTAAAGGTATTGTTTTGAATTTTGGAGATGCTCATGTATTGGCATCAGCAAAGCAGGCAAAGACAGAATATCTTGTATCTTTGGATCAAAAACACATCTTAATTCTGAAGGATAAAATAAAAGGATTTAAAATAGTAACACCCGGTGAGTTAATTCAAGAATTTCAATAGTTTCAGTTGCCATAATATAATTGGTGGAGATGGGGGGTTTTGCACCCCCGTCCAAAATTGGATCTAAAAAAACTTCTACAAGCTTAGTTTATGTATTTTTGAGTATTAACATTAACCCATAAACAGGAAGGTTAATACTTAATCCAAGTTTCTTGATTCCGATTATGGATTAGATATCGCAACTGCATCCAGACTGGGTACATACCTCGGTAATCTAGCCTGGAAAAGATTATCCAAGATACCTTTAAGCGTAAACTACAGCAGGTTGTGCTGGAGAAAACGCTTCTCGCGCTAAAGCGAGAACGGAACGACCAAATTTATTGGCGTTTGTGTTTTGAAACAATATTTAACGTTTAATGTTTCCTTAACAGCTTGCAGTTTTTAAAGAGCAATCCTGTCGAGACTATACATCCCCAATACGTAGTATACTACCACAAACTGCCTATGAAATCAAGCCAAGGATACTTTTTTTGTCCCAGATTACATGAACCTTATACTAGATATATTATTTCCCAAAAAATGTGTGGGATGCTCTAAAGAGGGGACATATTTTTGCCAAAATTGTATTTCCCATATTATGCAGACAGACTTGGTTTGCCCAAGCTGTGAAGACTTAGCTATGGGAGGACAAACTCATCCGATTTGTAAGAAAAGATTTGGGTTGGATGGGCTGTGGAGTCTGGGTATCTACCAGGATCCTTTAAGGTCTGCCATCCAAAAGCTTAAGTACAAGGGAATTACAGAATTGGCTGATATTTTGATTGATATCACGTTGGAATATTGGGTCAAATATCAGCCTTTTGTTTTAGATCAAATTAAAAAAGATCAAGGAGTGGATTGGGTGGTTGTACCGGTGCCGCTGTATTGGTGGAGGGTTAATTCTCGGGGTTTTAATCAGTCGTCTTTAATTGGACAAAGTTTATCCAAAAAGCTAGGTTTAGATTACTCGGAAGCTCTTAAACGTACTCGTTATACTAAGTCTCAGGTAAAGCTAAAAGAAAAAGACCGACGGAAAAATATTTTTGACGCTTTTGCAATTTCTCCTGACTATACCCTACATCCTAAACCCTATGTCCTACTTATAGACGACGTCTGGACTACCGGATCAACGCTCAGGGAATGTTGCTATGTTTTAAAGAAGAATGGAGCTAAAAAGGTTTGGGCATTAACATTGGCTAGATAGTGAAGCTGGATTCTGTTAAAATTGCTTATACGGTGGGTTGCCCGAGTGGTTTAAGGGGGCAGTTCGCTAAACTGCTGGCTCGTAAGGGTCACACAGGTTCGAATCCTGTACCCACCGCACAGGGAGAGGTCGCATAGCGGCCTAGTGCGGCAGTTTTGAAAACTGCTGAGGGTGTAAGCCCTCCGTGGGTTCGAATCCCACCCTCTCCGCCGAGTCAGACTTGGCTCCGCCTATCCCTTTACAGACTATCTTTTTAGAGTTACACTTGAGTGGATGCCCAAACAGGAAAAATCTAGTCGGAGAGAAACTTCCAAACCAGAACTTGAGTCAGCTTTTCTCACCCCAAAAATGATGGAGGCAGGAGAGATTAAAACTTTGCTGGAGTGGGAAGCACCCTCCCGTCCCTTTAGAAAAAAAGATCGTTCTTACTATACCTATTCTGCTGTAATTGTAATTCTGATTATCTTGATTCTGTTTTTTGCCAGACAATTTTTACTGATCGGTACAGTTTTATCCTTAACTTTTGTGACTTATGTGTTGGCATTTATTCCACCTCACAACATCAAATATAGGATTTCCACTCAGGGAATCATCATTGGTGAAGATTTTTACTTTTGGCACTTTTTGGATGCTTTTTGGTTTAAAGAAAAAGATGGTCAAAAAATTTTGCATATCCAGACCGGATTGAGATTTCCTGCTCAACTGATGTTAGTTTTGGGGGACGGGAGCGAGGAAAAGGTTAAAAAATTGGTGGCCAGGTTTTTACCATATGTTGAGGTTCCCAGAAAATCTTGGATGGAAAAATGGTCAGAAGGTTTGCAAAAAAACTTTCCTTTGGAAAACCCTCATAGGTGATTTTCATTTCAGAAAACGCCCTAAAAATGCTAGAATACCCATGTGTTGCGCCCGTAGTTCAATTGGATAGAACACCAGATTGCGGATCTGGCGGTTGCAGGTTCGAGTCCCGCCGGGCGCGCTAAAATGGTGGGATGCGAGAGTGGCTTATTCGGCTGGTTTCGAAAACCAAGCGAGGCGTAAGTCTCACGCAGGTTCAAATCCTGCTCCCACCGCTAACGGTTCGGTCTAAAAAGAGTAAAAATAGGGAAACTTAAGTAGGTAAATGCCAAAATATTTGAAAAAATACGGAATAGAAAGGTTAAATTGTCTTGAGAAAAAGGCCAACTGAACATAATAGCAGTTGCAAAAAGAGTATACAAACAAATAGGAAGAGAGATTATAGTTATAAGAGAAAGTGATATTAATTTTAATAATTTATTACTAGTATATAAAACTATAATAAATGACAGTAAATCAACTAAGAAAGCAGCTACAAAAATTCCATAAATAGTTGAAAATCTGGTATAAACCCAAGCTGCAGAAAGCAGAATGAAAAAAATTGAATAAAAAATAATTAATATTTTTTTACTATAAAATCCCATTTTTTTAGACTATAATTCCATTATAGCTTAAATATGCAAAGAGAATTTTCTGCTGGAGGGATTGTCCTTAAAAATGGTAAAGTGCTTTTGACAAAGCATTCCCAAAATCACCATTGGTCCTTTCCTAAGGGTTTGATTGATCCCGGACAAACCCCACCAGAAGCCGCTGTGCGTGAAGTTCGTGAAGAAGGTGGAGTAGAAGCAGAGATTTTGGACAAAGTGGGATACAACAAATATGTTTACACTCTAAACGGGGAAAAAATCTTTAAAGTGGTGACGTATTTTTTGATGAAGTATGTTTCAGGTGACCCCAAAGATCATGACTGGGAAGTGGAGGAAGCAGGATGGTACACGCCAGAAGATGCATTAAAACAATTAACCTTCTCTCAGGACAAGGCGCTTCTAAAGAAGGCGTTGGAAATATATGGCAAGTGATAAATTTGTCTCCAGAGGTGGGATTAAACTTCAAGCTGCCTTAGATAAATTCAAGGTTGAAGTTGAAAATAAAGTTGTGCTGGATGTAGGTTCATCAACAGGTGGTTTTGTGGATTGTCTGCTTGCAAATGGAGCTAAAAAAGTTTATGCCCTGGATACGGCTTATGGTGAATTGGCATGGAAATTAAGAAATGATCCCAGGGTAGTGGTAATGGAGAGAACAAATATATTATATCTGGACTCTCTGCCAGAAAAAATGGATTTAATCACCATAGATTGTGGTTGGACAAAATTAGAACTAGTTTTACCGGTAGTTAAAAAGTTTCTTAAAGATGATGGGGTGATTATTGCTTTACTGAAGCCTCAATATGAGACTGATAAAAAAAATTTGGTTAAAGGGGTGGTCAGTCAGGATTTAGTGGAATCCATAAAAAATGAGGTGATGACAAAGATTAATGATTTAGGATTTAAAGTACAAAATCAAATGGAATCACCAATCTTAGGTGGAGGAGGCAATAAAGAGTACCTTTTGTATATCACGGCCACCTCATCCCCATAAATTTTTTTCCAGCCTGTTTCTTGAAGCCTTTTAGTAAAACTTTTTGGTTGTTTGGATTCCCGCCCTGGTATAGCAGACCAAAGAACAGTTTGTATATTATATTTATCAAATATTTCAGTAAAATCTTTGCCATGGAAAATTATGTCACGGTATTCTTTGTAAGCATTACTACTTTCTCTGTTGCTTGGTGGATTCCATCTCCAGCTAGGCATTCTGCCATCAATAAAAACCTTTTTCTCAGGATAATTTAGGATCAAATATCCGCCCCAATCGTACAAAGCAAAAATCTCTCCCTGGGGAGGATTCTGCTTTAAAAATGAGATAGCTTTAGTCGGATAGAGTTTCTCTGCCGACCACTCAAGATCTGTTTTAAAAGAGGTGGTGATATGATAGGCGGAAATTAAAACTGTTAAAACAAGAAGTATTTTGTATGCAATGTTAAAACGTCTCAACTTAACTTGATGATTTTTAACTGCCTTAAAGAGTTCTTCAAAACAAAAAGATAATAATGGAATGTTAATCAGTACCCAAAAAGGTACATTTCTGGCACTGGAAAGTCCCATCAGAGTTAAAATAGTGTAAACAGGGGCTAATTTTAAATCAAAGTATGCTCTGTATTTTAGGGCCAAAAATATCGAGAGAGCAAAAAGTATTAGAAAAGTAAGATCAAAGTAAGCCAAAATAGGATGCCATTCTGCCACAGACCATCTTAAAGAGGTGTCGGAAAAAGAATTCCAGACCTCTTTCCAGAGATTTACTCCATAAGGAGTGACCAGTGTAGCCAAAATGGAAAAGATAAAAATTAAGAAATCTGATAACAGAAACCTTTTTGCCTGCCATATCTTGGTTATTATTACCAGAAGTATTATCCCCACTCCTACAGCAAATCCTCCATGCAGATTAGCCCAGATAATAAATATAGAGGGCAATACCAAACGCCATCTCTGCCAAAGTTTGTCATCTAAAGTAATTTTTAAAATGACAGCTACCAAAAGCCAACTTATTATTTGTGGCCTGATTCCTGCAAAAGAGATCAGTAAGCTGGCAGATAAAATAAGCGGTATGATTGCCCATTTGCCTTTTAGAGTTACCAGCATTAAAGATAAAACAGCAAATGATGCATATATAAAAGACAGTCCAATAGTACTTGTGAAAGGGTAAATTTTAAACGTCACAAGATCAGTTAACCATTCATGATCAACAAACGGATAGCTCGGCATGGTAAAAGAGAAGGGGTCTGTATTAGGAATACCTGATGTTGCAATAATCTCGCCAACTTTGATATGCCAGAAAAAATCAGGGTCAGAAGAAATAAGGCCTTTTGAGAAGAATGCTATCCAGATTAATATAAATATCCAAATCTTATCTTTCATAAATTACTGCTACCTCATCTTCATAAATTTTTTTCCAACCTGATCTTGGTAAATTCTTAGTAAATTCTTCAGTATATTTTTCTCGGGAAGAGATAGACCAGAGCACTAAGCCTATTTTGTATTTATTAAAAACCTCCTCCAACTGATATTTGTTTTTTAACACATCAAGATATTCCCCCAAAGCATATTCGCTTTCTCCCTTAATAAAATCCTGCCTCCAGCTGGGCATCCTGCCGTCTATAAAGACCTTTTTTTGTGGATATTGCCAAATTAAATACCCTCCCCAGCTATAGGGAGCAAAAATCTCTCCCTCAATCTGCTGTTTTTTTAAAAAAGAGATGGCAGCGGCAGGATAGTTGACAGAATCTATTTTGGCAGGAGAAAAAATTTGCGCTACTGAAAGTAAAAAGGTGGCCAAAAATAAATAAAATAGAATTATGAGAATTTTTCGATACTTTTGTGAAAAAGTTATCGAAAATGGCATGGTAGCCAGTATAAAAAATGGCATATTGCGTCCGCTGGAGACTGCCGCTAAAAAAAGTATCGGATAAAGAATTTTTTCAAAAAGAGACAGCCCGGATTTATACTTGATAAAAAAATAAATAAAAATCAAAGACCAGATAATTGTTAAAGGTTGGGGGGCAAAAAGCAGAGGAAACCATTCTTCAATAACTGTCCTTAAAGCTGGATCAGTTGCCGATTTCCAGATTTCCTGCCAAAGCTTAAATTGGTAAGGATTAATTAAGGTCACCAAAATAGACAGGATTAATACGCTGACTTCTTTAGTAAGGATTTTTCTCTCAGAGATGGTTTTAGATAGTACATAAATAAAAAGGCTGATCAAACCTATGATGAAACCTCCGTGCAAATTGGCCCACACTAAAAAAATCAATGGCAGTAGCAAAAAGAAGCGCTGGCTTTTGATAATTT